>DVGK01000027.1 GCA_018712785.1 Candidatus Choladousia intestinavium
CAGATTCCTTCTGATCAGAAATTTTTTCGGGAAGAAACCATGGGTAAGATTCTGGTTATGGGAAGAAAGACGCTGGAGAGTCTTCCGGGAGGGAAGCCTCTGCCCGGGCGCACTACCTTTGTCCTTACGAAAAATCCGGCTTATTTGGTAAAAGGCGCGCAGGTTTTTCACACGGCGGAGGAGCTTCTGAAGGAGCTTCAGAAATATCCCGGGGAGGATGTCTATGTAACCGGAGGAGAAAGCATATACCGCCAGATGCTGCCATACTGTGATACCGCCCATATTACGAAGATTTATCAGAAGTATCAGGCAGATACATACTGCCCGAATCTGGACTCGATGGAAGAGTGGGTGATCACAGCAGACAGTGAAGAGCGGACGTATTTTGACATAGAGTACCGTTTCCTTAAGTACGAGAGGCGGAGGCCTTCAGGAAAATAAGAAAACCAATCACAAAAAGAACGGAGATGGCAGCCACGCCTGCATTGGTCCTTCCGGTGGCCTGCGCGATGACACCTACCAGAGTCGTTCCCATAAAAGAAGCGCCTTTTCCGCAGATATCGTAAATACCGAAATATTCGCCGGATTTTTCCGGAGGGATGATTTTGGCAAAGTAAGAGCGGGAGAGTGCCTGGATCGCGCCCTGGAACATCCCAACCAGTACAGCCAGAAACCAGAATTCCCACTGCCTGTCCAGCTGAATGGCAAAAAGGGCAATGCACGTGTAGGCCAGGATGCAGACCTTCAGAAGGAAGACGGTGCTGTGCTTCTTGGACAGTATGGAAAAGATTAGAGCGCAGGGAAAGGCCACCAGCTGTGTCACCAGGAGCGCCAGAAGAAGGCCTTGCGTGTCAAGTCCTAAAGAGCTTCCATAGGCTGTTGCCATTTCTATGATTGTATAAACCCCATCAATGAAAAAGAAAAAGGCCAGAAGGTAGAGGAAGATATGCTTTTGTCCTTTTATGTCCTTCAGAGTATTTCCCAGTCGGGAAAAGCTGTCCCGGACGGGATGAGAGGGAAGCGGGATATAATTCTTCTGCCTGTAATTCTTCAGAAGGGGGAGAGACATAAGCAGCCACCAGACAGCGTTCAGCAGAAAGGCCGCTGCCATGGCTGTTCCCAGAGAAATGCCCAGAGAATCATATAGAAGCACCAGAACAAGCGAGAGAATAAAGGGAATGCAGCTTCCGATATAGCCCCAGGCGTATCCGTGCGAGGATATTTTATCCATCCGCTCCGGCGTGGTGATATCCACCAGCATAGAATCATAGAAAATCAGGCTGGCGTTGTAGCCTGTCTTGGCCAGTACAAAAACGGCCAGAAAGAGAAGCCACCAGGAGGGAAGGGAGAGAGCGGCACAGCCGGCCACTCCGATACCCATACAAACTGCGAAGAGCGGCTTCTTAAAGTTTCGGGTGTCTGCCATGGTGCCAAGCACAGGTCCCAGAAGCGCCACCAGGATGGTAGAGACAGAAGCGGCATATCCCCAGTATGCCAGATAATTTACTTCTGAGATCCCCGCTCCTTCGGCCAGAGAGTTAAAATAAATAGGAATGATGGTAGAAACCAGCATAATAAAAGCGGAATTTCCCACATCGTACAGAATCCAGTATTTTTCCAGTTTTGTTAGTTTTTTGCTGTCCATAGAGACCTCTTTTTCTGCTGCTTTCCTGCAGCTTTATTCAAAATTCCTGTCAAAACGCGGCTCAAGCTCCGAACCGGTCCGCAGGGACTGATCAAAGCTTTCCAGCATTTTTACGGCAAGGGGTACTGCCTTCTTAAAGCGTGCAAGAAGCTCTTCATTGCTTTTTGCACAGCGGGGATTATCCGGACGCTGGTGGACCAGACCCTTCATAGTATCGTATTTTCCCAAAAGCCTCATGATTCCATTCATAAGAAATTGCTTCCAGATTCGGGGAGCGTAAAAAAGACGTTTTACCCTGTGAAGATCCAGAAGAGAAGTGCGTACCGTATGAAGATCCGCATCATAAAACGGAAGAACAGACTCTGCGGTAGTCTCATCTGTGGGGATGAGGCGATATAGGGGATAGGTGAAAGGGTTTCGGCCCAAAAGCCGGAGAAGCTTTTTGTCAAATTCTTCTTCAATCTCCATATGAGCCACCCCGGAGAGAGCCCGGAAGCTCTCCACGTAAGGGTGACATTCACTGTCCAGAATAAAATGGCAGATGAACCCCAGAAGGTAGGCATACTCTTTGCTGTCTCTGCCTTTTTCCAGGATCACCTCTTTCGCTTTTTCAAGGAAAGGAAGGGCAGAGGCCTCATGCAGAGCTGTGCCGTACCGATTCACAGCATTGTAGGAATAAGGCCGGTAGAAGAAAAAGAGATCCGGACCCTGCAGACCGATGCGAAATTGGGTATAGTGTGTAAGCACCGTCTCTTTCAGGTCCCCTTTCAGTCTTTTTGCCGCGGCGCGGCCAAAGAGATCATGCGCGAAAAATGCAGGCATATTTTCGATCCTCCTTATGTCAAGGCGAACTTATTTTTTCTTTTTCTTTGTGCTGCGATATTTTTCTTCGCAGTAGCGGCACCGGTAAATCTCTTTTTCCTTATCGGCCAGGAAAAAGACCTGATCCAGTCCCTGCTCAATGGACGTAATGCACCGGGGGTTCTTGCAGCTGATAATATTCACCAGCTCTTCCGGAAGAGTAAGCGTTTCCTTTGAGACAATCTCGCCGTTCTGGATGATATTGACGGTAATTCTGTGGTCAATAAAGCCCAGAACGTCTAAATCCACCTGGTCAAGGGGAGCCTCAATTTTAATAATATCCTTTTTTCCCATTTTATTGCTGTGGGCGTTTTTTATAATTGCCACACAGCAGTCCATCTTGTCCAGCTTCAGATATTTATAAATGGACATACTTTTTCCAGCTTCAATGTGGTCCAGCACCACGCCTTCATTCAGTCTTCCAACATTCAGCATACTTTCACCTCCAGCAATGTCAGCATTAAAGCCATCCGCACATATACACCGTACTGAGCCTGCTTAAAGTAAACAGCTCTTGGATCAGCGTCCACTTCCACGGCAATCTCGTTGACCCTGGGAAGAGGATGAAGAACCAGCATATCAGGACCGGCCAGCTTCATTTTGGCTTTGTCCAGAATGTAAAAGTCTTTCATGCGCACATAATCTTCCTCATTGAAGAAACGTTCTCTCTGTACCCGGGTCATGTAAAGCAGATCCAGTTCCGGGAGGGCATCCTCCAGACGGACCACTTCTTTGAAGCTGCAGTGATTTGCCCGGAGCACATCATCACGGATATAATCCGGAATCCGTAGTTCTTCCGGCGAAATCAGTACAAAAGAAACATTTGGATAGCGTACAAGGGCATGAATCAGAGAGTGGACCGTGCGTCCGAACTTCAGATCTCCGCACAGGCCGATGGTAAGGTTTCCCAAACGGCCCTTCAGAGAACGGATGGTCAGCAGGTCTGTAAGAGTCTGGGTGGGATGCTGGTGTCCGCCGTCCCCTGCGTTGATGACGGGAATGGAAGAGTGCAGAGAGGCCACCAGGGGAGCGCCTTCCTTGGGGTGACGCATGGCGCAGATATCCGCGTAGCAGGAGATAACCCGGATGGTGTCGGCTACGCTCTCTCCTTTCGCCGCGGAGCTGGAGTCGGCCGAAGAAAAACCAAGTACGCTTCCACCCAGGTTCAGCATCGCGGCTTCAAAACTGAGTCGAGTTCGTGTACTTGGTTCATAAAATAAAGTAGCAAGTTTCTTTCCAGTGCAGGCATGCGCGTATTTCGCGGGATTGGCTTCGATGTCATTGGCCAGATCCAAAAGCCTGTCCAGCTCTTCCACGGAAAAATCCAGGGGACTCATCAAATGTCTCATAGTATCCTCCTTCTGTATTTGTCTAAATATTCTTTCCTACCATACACTATTTAGAAGAGAAATTCAAGTGGCTTTTCTATTTTTCCATTGTTGACAGCTATCTCCGGCCTTGGTAGAATGTAACAGTTCGGTCTGACCATATCCTGCGGCAGGATATGAGAGCCGGACAGCTGTGATTGTTTTCAGATACCAGGAGGAAGATTTGTGGGTAATATAAAAGAAGAAATAGAGAAAAGACGTACTTTTGCGATTATATCACATCCGGACGCGGGAAAGACAACTTTGACTGAAAAATTTCTTCTCTACGGCGGCGCTATCAATCTGGCGGGTTCTGTAAAAGGGAAGGCTACAGCCCGTCACGCGGTGTCAGACTGGATGGAGATTGAGAAGGAGAGAGGAATCTCTGTAACCTCCTCCGTGCTGCAGTTTAACTACGGCGGCTACTGCATTAATATACTGGACACTCCCGGACATCAGGATTTCTCCGAGGATACGTACCGAACCCTTATGGCCGCGGATTCCGCCGTCATGGTCATAGACGCGTCAAAGGGTGTGGAGGCCCAGACCAGAAAGCTCTTTAAGGTCTGCGTAATGCGGCACATTCCTATTTTTACATTTATAAATAAGCTGGACCGGGACGCCAACGATACCTTTGATCTGCTGGATGAGATTGAGAAGGAGCTTGGGATTGCCACCTGTCCCGTAAACTGGCCCATTGGCTCAGGAAAGAATTTCCGTGGGGTTTATGACCGATTTGAAAAGAAGGTGATTACTTACACGGATACGCAAAAGGGGACAAAAGAGGGGACGGCTACGGAACTTTCTATGGATTCCAGTGACCTGGATGATTTTATCGGGGAGGCGGCGAAAGAACAGCTCCTGGAGGAGATTGAGCTTCTGGACGGAGCTTCCGCGGAATTTGATCAGGAATTGGTAGATAAGGGAGAACTTTCGCCGGTATTTTTCGGCTCGGCTCTGACAAACTTCGGCGTGGAATTTTTCCTTAAGCATTTCCTAAAGATGACAACCCCGCCGCTGCCGAGAAAGGCCGACTGCGGTGTGATTGATCCCGTAAAAGAAGACTTTTCTGCTTTTGTTTTTAAAATTCAGGCCAATATGAATAAGGCGCACAGGGACAGGATCGCCTTCATGCGGATCTGTTCCGGCAAGTTTGAGGCGGGCATGGAAGTCTATCATGTGCAGGGTGACCGGAAGCAGAGGCTTTCCCAGCCTCAGCAGATGATGGCTCAGGAGCGCCATATTGTCTCGGAAGCCTATGCCGGAGATATTATCGGTGTCTTTGACCCAGGGATTTATTCCATCGGGGATACCATCTGCATGCCCGGTAAGAAATTTGCTTATGAGGGGATTCCTACCTTCGCGCCGGAGCATTTCGCCAGGGTGCGGCAGGTAGATACCATGAAGAGAAAGCAGTTTGTCAAAGGAATCAATCAGATTGCCCTGGAGGGAGCCATCCAGATTTTTCAGGAATTCAATACAGGAATGGAAGAGATTATTGTGGGTGTTGTAGGCGTGCTTCAGTTTGATGTCCTGAAATACCGTCTGGAGAACGAATACAATGTTGAGATTCGTCTGGAGCCTCTTCCTTATGAGCATATCCGCTGGATTGAAAATGAAGAGATTGACATGAACCGGATTGTAGGCACTTCAGATATGAAGAAGATTAAAGATCTGAAGGGACGTCCGCTGCTGCTGTTTATAAACAGCTGGTCTGTAGGAATGGTGCTTGAGAGAAACGAAGGGCTTGTACTTTCGGAGTTTGGGCGGTAACTCCTTGCAAAACAGGGATTTTTTGTTATAATGTCTTTAGATCAATTTCATTATGAATGCAGGAGGTAATCTATGGAAAATACAGAGATCCGTACACATAAACTCGAAAACGAAGAGAAATTCGGAGAGGTGCGCATTGCCGATGAGGTCGTGGCGATTATTGCCGGACTTGCGGCCTCCGAGGTGGAAGGCGTTGCCTCCATGGCGGGAAATGTCACAAGGGATCTGATCAGCAAGCTGGGTATGAAGAGCCTTTCCAAGGGCGTGAAGATTACCATGGATGAGGATACGGTGCATGTGGCTCTGGCCATCAATATCCGCTATGGCTATAATGTTCCCACTACCTGCCAGCAGATCCAGGAAAAGGTCAAGACGGCTATTGAGACCATGACGGGACTGAATGTGGCGGAGGTTAATGTCAAGATTGTAAATGTTACCATGGAAAAGGACGCGTAAATAGGAGAAGCTATGAAGAGAAGCGAGATCAGGGAGAACCTGTTTAAAATGGTTTTCTGCGGGGAATTTCATACAGGAGAGGATGTGGATGGCCAGAGAGACGTTTATCTGGAACAGATTCCGGAACTGACCCAGGAGGAGCATACGTATATGCTGGAAAAGTTCAACAGCATCCGCGACAGAATCCCTGAGATCGACCAGAAGATCAATGAAGTTGCCCGGGGCTGGAAGACAGAACGTATGGGCAAGGCGGAGCTGGCGATTCTCAGGCTTGCTCTTTATGAAATGCTCTATGAAGATGCAATTCCTGTAAAAGTAGCCATCAATGAGGCAGTGGAGCTGGCCAAGCGCTTTGGAGGAGAGGATTCTCCCGGTTTTATAAACGGTGTGCTTGCGCGGTTCGCTTAACGCGGGAGAATCGTATGCAGAAGGTTTATTCGGTAGGCCAGGTGAATGCCTACATTAAAAATATGTTTGTGCAGGATTTTGTGCTGAACCGGATTTCGGTCCGGGGGGAGGTATCAAACTGTAAGTACCATACCTCCGGCCATATCTATTTTTCATTGAAGGATTCGGCAGGTGCGATGGCCTGCGTTATGTTTGCCAGTGCCAGAAAGGGACTGGCATTTCGGTTATCTGACGGACAGCAGGTAGTAGTCCAGGGCAGTGTCAGTGTGTATGAGAGAGACGGAAGGTATCAGCTTTATGCCAGAGAGATCCGGCAGGACGGAGCCGGAATTCTGTACGAACAGTATCTTAAGCTGAAGCAGGAGCTGGAAGAGATGGGAATGTTCGCCCGGGAGTACAAAAAAAACATCCCTCCCTATGTGTCCAGGCTGGGGGTGGTGACGGCTCCCACAGGCGCGGCAGTGCGGGATATTATTAATATTGCCCGAAGACGAAATCCGGGCATCCAGATTATTCTTTATCCTGCTAAGGTGCAGGGGGAAGGAGCAGCCAAAAGCGTGGCAGAAGGGATACAGGCTCTTGACCGCCTGGGAGTGGATGTGATGATCGTCGGAAGAGGAGGAGGTTCCATCGAAGATCTCTGGGCCTTTAACGAGGAGTTGGTGGCCAGGGCGATTTTCGCCTGCAGTACCCCTTTGATTTCAGCGGTTGGCCACGAGACAGACACGACGATTGCGGATTTTGTGGCAGATCTGCGGGCACCTACCCCTTCCGCGGCGGCGGAGCTTGCGGTAACTGATATGTCAGGCGTTTTGTCCCAGATTCTGGAGTATCACAGAAGGCTTTCCAAAAATTTTGAGTACAGGCTTGAGGCGGCCAGGCAGAAGAGGCAGCAGCTCACGCTGCGTTTTAAATATGTAAGCCCCACCCGGAAGCTGTGGGAAATGCAGCAGAGACTTGCGGAGGATGAGGACAGGCTTCTGCGGGGAATGAAAGAAAGACTGGGGCGGGAGCAGCATCGGCTGGAAGTATACATTGAGAAGCTTAAAGGACTTTCGCCGCTGGAAAAGCTTTCCTCCGGTTACAGTGTGGCTGCTGTGCCGGGACAGGGAAGGCTCTGGTCGGTAAAGCAGCTAAAGGAAGGGGATCCGGTACGGGTCTATCTGTCTGACGGATATATAGAAGGAAGAGCCGAGAAGATCTGCCCGGCGACGCCGGAGGGCTTTGAGAAAGGAGAGACCGATGGAGAAAACAGAAGAAAAGGAGAAAACCCTGGAGGAATCTTTTCAGGAACTGGAGACAATTCTTGTCAAGCTGGAAGATAAAGACATTCCCCTGGAGGAGTCTTTTCAGAAATATCAGGAAGGGATGCAGCTTCTTAAATCCTGTAAAGATAAAATCGATCTGGTGGAAAAGAAGATACTTATGTTGAATGAGGAGGGGCAGCTTGAAGAATTTTGAGGAACAGATGAAGCTTCGCGCAGAAGAGATCAAAGAAAAGATCCGGAAATATCTTCCGAAGGAAGACGGATTTCAGCACACCCTTTTTGAATCGGTGAATTACAGTATGCTGGCAGGCGGAAAGAAACTGAGGCCACTTCTGATGTGGGAGACCTATAAAATGTTCGGCGGAAATGAGGATGCAGTCTGGCCCTTTATGGCGGCGATTGAGATGATCCATACGCATTCCCTGATTCATGATGATCTGCCGGCCATGGACAATGACGAGTACCGCCGTGGGAAAAAGACAACCCATGCGGTTTACGGAGAGGCTATGGCGATTCTGGCAGGGGACGCGCTTTTAAATTTGGCTTACGAAACAGCCGTTCTGGCCTTCCGTTCAGAAACGGAGAGCAGAAGAATTGCCAGAGCGCTGGAGATTCTCTCAAAAAAGACAGGCATGTATGGAATGATCGGCGGCCAGTCTGTGGATGTGGAAAATGAGGGAAAGCCTCTTTCTATCGAACAGATTTCCTTTATCTACCAGCTGAAAACAGGAGCTTTAATTCAGGCGGCTATGATGATCGGCGCTGTGCTTGCGGGGGCGGATGAGGAAGAGACAAAGAAGATCGAGAAAATTGCTGGAAATGTGGGGATGGCTTTTCAGATTCAGGACGATATTCTGGATGTGACAGGCGATCTTACGGTTCTGGGCAAGCCGGCAAAAAGCGATGAGAAGAATCACAAATTTACGTATGCCGCGGTAAAAGGACTTAAGCAGGCAGAAACAGACGTAGAGAAGTATTCCAGGGAGGCGGTCCGCCTTCTGGAGGAGCTTCCATGCGAAAATGAGTTTCTGCGTGAACTGATTTTAAAACTGATCCACCGGAACGCGTAAGAAAGGGTGGTAGGATGCTGCTAGAGAAAATCAATGAAGTTAACGATATTTTCAAGATTGATAAGGAACAGCTCCCGGAGCTGGCCCAGGAGATACGGCAGTTTTTAATTGAGAAGATCAGCGCAAACGGCGGACATCTGGCTTCCAATCTGGGAGTGGTGGAGCTTACCATGGCGCTGCATCTGGCCTTTCATCTCCCGGAGGACAAGATGATCTGGGATGTGGGGCACCAGTCCTACACCCACAAGATTCTTACCGGAAGGAAGGATGGCTTTGACCAGATGAGAAAATACGGAGGGATGAGCGGCTTTCCCAAAAGGAAGGAAAGCGACTGTGACGCTTTTGATACGGGACACAGCTCCACCTCCATCTCAGCGGGGCTTGGATATGTAAGGGCCAGAGAGATCAACGGGGACAGCTATTATGTGGTCTCAATTATCGGCGACGGTTCTATGACCGGAGGCATGGCCTATGAAGCGCTGAACAATGCGGCCCAGCTGAAGTCTAATTTTATTATTGTTCTCAATGACAATAATATGTCTATTTCTGAAAATGTGGGGGGCATCTCCACGTACCTCAGCAATATCCGTACAGCAGAGGCGTATACAGGGCTGAAAACCGGAATGGAGAATACGCTGAACAAAATTCCCGTATACGGGGACAGGATTCTGAAAAGCCTGAAAAATACAAAGCAGGGAATCAAACAGTTTTTCGTTCCCGGAATGTTTTTTGAGGAAATGGGCATCAAATACCTGGGACCGGTGGACGGACATAATATTTCCCAGATGGTGAGAGTTTTCAGAGACGCCAAAAAGGTAAATGGGGCAGTGATTGTCCATGTAAATACAAAGAAGGGGAAGGGGTTTGAACCGGCGGAGCGGATGCCCTCCAGATTCCACGGAGCGGAACCCTTTGACCCGGTTACGGGACTTCCCAAGGCCAGAAAGAAAAAAGCGGCCTACACAGACGTATTTTCTACTGTCATGTGTAAAATGGGAGCCAGAGAACCGAAGCTGGTGGCAGTGACGGCTGCTATGCCGGACGGCACTGGTCTGAAGCGGTTCAGAAATATGTACCGGGACCGCTTCTTTGATGTAGGGATTGCGGAGGAGCACGCGGTGACCTTTGCAGCGGGTCTGGCTGCCGGAGGCCTGAAGCCGGTGGTGGCTATTTACTCTTCCTTTCTTCAGAGAGCCTATGATCAGATTATCCATGATGTCTGTATTCAGAAGCTTCATGTGGTTTTTGCCATTGACCGGGCGGGACTGGTGGGAAGCGACGGGGAAACCCATCAGGGGATCTTTGATCTGTCTTTCTTGTCGGGGATTCCCAATATGTGCGTCATGGCTCCTAAAAACAAATGGGAGCTGGCGGATATGCTGAAGTTTGCCATTCAGTATACAGGCCCCATTGCCCTGCGGTATCCCAAGGGAGAGGCTTTCGACGGCCTGCAGGAATTCAGAGCTCCCATCGCGTACGGAAAAAGTGAGATTCTGTACGACGAAGGCGGGCTTGCCCTGGTAGCTGCGGGGAGTATGGTAAAAACAGCCCTGCAGGTGCGGGAAATGATGAAGGAGCTGGGGTATGGCTGCACCCTGGTAAACGCCCGCTTTGTCAAGCCGTTGGATGAAGAGATGCTGGAGTATTTGGCAAAGGACCACAGGCTTGTGGTGACGATGGAAGAAAATATTAAAAACGGCGGGTTCGGAGAAAAGGTGCTGGAGTATTACAATGAGACAGGCGCTTCGGTACAGGTGCTCCAGATTGCCCTGCCGGACGATTATATAGAACACGGAAGCGTAGAGGTGCTGAAGCAGGAAGCATGTATTGACGCGGAATCTGTCTTTAAGCAGATTGTGGCCCGGTATCTTCCGTGAGGAGGAATTTTTTATGAAGGAACGTCTGGATGTTCTGCTGGTAAAAAGGGGACTGGCTCCTTCCAGGGAAAAGGCAAAGGCACGGATTATGGCAGGGGAGGTCTTTGTGGCCGGCCAGCGGGAAGACAAGGCCGGTACCATGATCGATGAAAAAACGGAGATCACTCTGAAGGGGAGCGGCTTGAAGTACGTAAGCCGGGGAGGCCTGAAGCTTGAGAAGGCCATGAGTCATTTTAACGTTTCTCCTAATGGAAAGGTCTGCATGGACGTTGGGGCTTCCACCGGAGGATTCACAGACTGTATGCTGCAGAACGGAGCGGTTAAGGTCTATGCGGTAGATGTGGGGTATGGACAGCTTGACTGGAAGCTGCGCCAGGATCCCCGGGTGGTCTGCCTGGAGAAAACAAATATCCGGTATCTGGAATCCTCCCAGGTACCGGATCCGCCCTCCTTCGTTTCCATTGACGTATCCTTTATCTCGCTTACAAAGGTGCTGGTGCCTGTATGCAGGCTGATGAGCGGGGAGGGAGACCTGGTCTGCCTGATCAAGCCTCAGTTTGAGGCGGGGCGTGAAAAAGTAGGGAAAAAAGGCGTAGTCCGGGATCCCCAGGTGCATGAGGAGGTGATCCGCCAGGTGCTGCAGTACGGAAGACAGATCGGCCTTAGGGCGGAAGAATTGGAATTTTCACCGGTAAAGGGGCCGGAGGGAAACATTGAGTACCTGGTTCACTTTCACAGGGACGAAAGATTTTGTGAGGAACCGGGGGACAGAGAGGAAGCAGAATTGTGGTATGACAGCAGGTGGGCAGGGAAGGCCGGTGAAGTGGTTAAGCTGGCTCACCGGACGCTGGATGTGTGAGGCTTAAACAGAATGAATACATTTTACGTAATTTCCAATACACAGAAGGATCCTGAGCTTCACAACGCGAAAGTGATTCAGGATTTTCTCCAGGAAAAGGGGAAAAAATGCTACATCCAGACAGCCAGGTCGGATGGGATGCAGGAGCATTACCGCTATACAGACCCGGCCGGGATTCCGGATGAGGTGGAGTGTGTGCTGGTGTTGGGAGGAGACGGAACCCTGCTTCAGGCCGCCCGTGACCTTGTAGACCGTTCGCTGCCTCTTCTTGGAATCAATATGGGAACCCTGGGGTATCTGGCGGAGATAGACAGGAAAAATATCCGGCCGGCTCTTGAAAAGCTGATTCAGGGAGAATACTCCGTAGAGCACAGGATGATGATTACAGGGACGGCTTATCATCAGAAGAGGAAGCTTCTGGAAGATATCGCCTTAAATGATATTGTGATTACCAGAGACGGAAGAATGCGGGTTGTGGATTTCCAGGTGCTGGTGGACGGAGAGTTTCTCTGCGGGTACAGCGCTGACGGAGTGATCGTTTCCACTCCCACCGGGTCTACCGGATATAATCTTTCGGCCGGGGGGCCTATTGTATCTCCAAAGGCGTCTCTGATGGTGCTTACCGCTGTGGCGCCCCATACCTTGAACGCCCGTCCGATTATTCTTCCGGAGGATGTGGAGATTACCATTCAGATGGGAACGGGACACGGCGTGGACGCCGACGGCGCGGTAGCCACCTTCGACGGGGATACCATGGTAAAGCTGAACGCCGGAGATAAGATTGTAATTACCAAGTCTGAGCGGAAGGCGGTGCTGGTGAAAACCAAGCAGACCAGCTTTCTTGAGATTTTGAGAGAGAAGATGAACAAATAGGGAGGTAAGGATGAAGATAGGAAGACATGCGAAAATTGTTGACCTGATTTCGAAGTACGATATAGAGACCCAGGAAGAGCTGGCAGAGCGCCTCGCCAAAGAAGGATACCAGGTAACACAGGCGACCATATCCAGAGATATCCGTGAGCTGAAGCTTACAAAGATTTCCACCAACGACGGCCGCCAGAAGTATGCGCTGATGCAGAACCACGGAGTGGGAATGAATGAAAAGTATCTGAGGGTTCTGTCGGAAGGATTCGTATCGATGGATATGGCTCAGAGCATTTTGGTAGTGAAGACCGTGTCCGGTATGGCCATGGCAGTGGCGGTAGCCATGGATGCCATGCACTGGCCGGAGGTGGCGGGCTGTATCGCGGGAGACGACACGATCATGTGCGCGGTGCGCAGCTCAGAGGACACAGTGAAAGTAATGGATAAGATTAACCGTATCGTTTCGGAAAGGAACAAACTGTAAGGGAGAGGGTACAGGAACAGTATGTTAAACAGTCTGCATGTTAAAAATATGGCCCTGATCCAGGAGACGGAAGTAGAGTTTGGAGAAGGGCTGAATATTCTCTCCGGTGAGACGGGCGCCGGCAAATCCATTATCATCGGCTCGGTAAACATTGCCCTGGGAAGCGGCAATTTTCGGGATTTCGTCCGGGAGGACGCGGAGTATTCCCTGGCTGAACTGGTATTTTCCACCGACAGCGAAACAGTAAGAGCCGAGATGGAGGAGCTGGGGATTCCCTGGGAGGACGGGGAGATTATTATTTCCAGAAGATTTAAAGGCGGACGGAGCGTCAGCCGGATTAACGGAGAGACGGTTCCCGTTTCAGCAGTGCGCCGTCTGGCTCTTGGACTGATTGACATTCACGGACAGCATGAACACCAGTCCCTTCTGTCACCGGCAAAGCATCTGGAGATTCTGGACGCATTCGCGGGAGACGCCATCAGGGAAAAGAAAGAACTCTGCCGGAAACAGTACCGGTCTTATATGGCGGTGAAGAAAGAGTGGGATCAGGCTCTGCGGCAGGAGTCCGACCGGCTTAAGGAAATGGATTTCCTTCGGTTTGAGGTGCAGGAGCTGGAGGCAGCGGCTCTGCGGCCGGGAGAAGATGAAGAGCTGGAGCAGGAGTATCGGCTTTTATCCAACGGCCAGAAGATTATGGAAGCTCTGTCTGAGGCAGGGAACTTAAGCGGCTGCGGCGGCTACGGAGGAGCGGCGGAGGAGATTGGAAAAGCCCTGCGATGCGTCAGCAGCGTTCAGGAGTATGATTCCGCCCTGGATTCTCTGGGGGAGGCTCTGGGCGAGATTGAGAGTCTGCTGAATGATTTTAATCGGGCCCTTTCTGACTATATGAATGAATTTTCCTTCGACGCCCGGGAGCAGAGCCGGGTGGAGGAACGGCTGGATCTGATTAACCGTCTGAAGGCAAAATACGGTTCCACCATTCAGAAAATCCTGGAAGGGAAAAAAGAGAGAGAAGAGCGGCTTGCTCTTTTGGAAAACTATGAAGAATATCTGGGAAAATTAGAAGGCCGGTATGAAGAGGCAAAAAAAGCGCTGGAGCATACGGCAGATGAGATTACCGCCCTCAGGCAGGAAAACGCCCGCAGGCTGGAGCGGCTGATAAAAGAGAATCTGGTGGATCTGAATTTCCTGGACGTACAGTTTGAAATTTCCTTCCGGATTCTTACGTCACCGGGGGAGAATGGCAGAGATGAGATTAGCTTCCTTATTTCCACGAATCCGGGGATGCCTCTGCGGCCGCTGAAGGATGTGGCGTCCGGGGGAGAGCTTTCCAGAATTATGCTGGCCATCAAAGCGGTTCTGGCGGATCAGGATGATGTGGGGACTCTGATTTTCGATGAGATCGACACGGGAATCAGCGGACGCACCGCTCAGAAGGTTTCTGAGAAAATGGCGGTACTGTCTTCTTCCAGGCAGATTATCTGCATTACCCATCTGGCCCAGATCGCTTCTATGGCAGATCATCATTTTCTCATTGAAAAAAGGCCGGAGGCGGGGAAGACCAGAACAGAAATCCTTCCTCTGACAGAAGAAGAAAGTGTACAGGAGCTGGCCAGAATTCTGGGAGGCGCCAGGATCACGGAAACCGTTCTGGACAGCGCGAGAGAAATGAAAGAGATGGCTAAAAAACTGAAGAATCCCAAAGGCGTATAGGACCTTTGGGATTCTTCTCTATGTAACAGGAAATTCCTTCTGGAATTCCTGTCAGGAGAGTGAAAATTCTCTTCGGAGGGTTTCCTCCATTACGGGAATGGGAGCGGGTACGCCGGTCCACAAGGTAAAATTCAAAGCCCCCTGCCTGGCCAGCATTCCAAGGCCGTTTACCGTCTTAGCCCCACGCTTTGCCGCTTCCCGAAGAAAAAGCGTGTCCGCTGGATTAAACACCACGTCCGAGACGGCCATCCCCGCATGGATGGTATCGTAATCTACCGGCGGCAGGCTGTCCGAATCCGGGTGAAGGCCAATGGAGGTGGCGTTTACCAGGAGATCCGTATTGGAGGAAATCCTGAGACTGCCTTCCCATTTCTGCCAAAGAGCTTTGGCGGAGGTGTTTTTCTGTATCACATCTGCCAGTTCTCTGGCCCTTTCTTCTGTCCGGTTTACAATGAGTACCGAGGAAGCTCCGGCCAGGGCGCATTCTACAGCGATCGCTCTGGCCGCTCCGCCGGCGCCCAGAATCGTGACATTTTTTC
Source organism: Candidatus Choladousia intestinavium (assembly GCA_018712785.1). Taxonomy (GTDB): domain Bacteria; phylum Bacillota; class Clostridia; order Lachnospirales; family Lachnospiraceae; genus Choladousia; species Choladousia intestinavium. The sequence goes on from DVGK01000027.1 coordinate 15,185, forward strand.
CTTTCAGCGTCATCTTCTGATCCAGAAGAGCCTGCACAAATCCTTTTCCGTCTGTATTTTCACCGAAGAGAGAACCGTCCTCTTGGACGACCACAGTATTTACAGCGCCGATAATCCTGGCGGCCTCTGAGAGGGTGTCCAGATAGGGGAGCACCGTGATTTTATGAGGCATGGTCAGATTGATTCCTCTCATATGAAAAGCGCGGAGGGCCTTCATAGCATCGGGAAAATCCTCCTTGGTTACTTTTAAGGTCAGATAACGGTAGTTCAGTCCACAGGCCGCAAAGGCAGCCTCTTCCATGACGCCGGTTGGGTTGCCGTCCACGGGGTCACCGAATACGCCCACCAGCTGGGCGCGGTAATTTTTTTCCATATTCTTTCTTCTCCCTTCTGCAGATATAGTATTTTACTTATGTAACATTTAGGTCATTCGTCGCATTCTACAATAATTCCCAATTCAAGCAATGCCATGGAGATAAGAGAGAGTAATGAAAAGGTTCCTTCTGTTTTACACTTTTGCTGTTGAGCATCGTAAATTCCCAACAGCGTCGGAGCAAGAGCATCTAAATTATATTCCTCTAAACCAAACGACTCTAAACCCTTATCCATTTCTATTGCAGCATGAATCAAATAATCCTCTGTATCAATACTCTCCTCTGAAAAATTCGTTCTAGCGAGTTCCGGCTTCAAATCTTTGCCTAAAAAGAATGATTGTCGGAAAACATTTTCCTGAATGCAGGACAACAGATAACTTTCAACAGCTGGATAACTCAACAGCAGTTGTCCTTGATTTCCTTCTTCGTCACCATAAGGATCCGTATATCTTTTTACATATTTACCTCTCAACTCGTTGGGTCTGTAGCTCAAATAATCCCTGTCATACAAAAAGAAAATGGGGCAGTCTTCTGGCTTAATACCAAATTCTTCTATTAAGCGGCGAAACAATTCATCCATTACTTCGGCGGTCATCTGGGTTAATTGGTTTTTAGGAAGATTCAGCGCAAACACCCGAAAATGAGGATTGCTTCCATGACCTATAAACTCGTCACAACCACGCCGCAATTCCTGAACTTCATATCCTAAAATATCGGA
>DVGK01000028.1 GCA_018712785.1 Candidatus Choladousia intestinavium
ATCTCCCTCTGGGTCTGCTCCTTCTCTCCGGAAAGTCCGTATCTGCCGTTAATGACCTGCCGCTCCCGTTCATTCAGAATGCCGGGAAGGCACTCTCTGAGCCTGACAATGTTTTTTTGGATTTCCAGACGCTCCAGGATATCCACCGGCTCGCTCTCCAGCACATCCATCAGCCGCAGCTCTCTTCCCTCCTGATCCACCCCGATCTTCTCATACATGGAAATCTCCCGTGACAGCTTTTTCCGGGTCCTGAGCATCATCAGCAGTTCATTCTCAATGCATCTGGCCGCATAGGTAGCCAGCCGGCTGTTTTTCCCGCTGTCAAAGGTGGTAACAGCTTTTATTAATCCGATTATTCCGATGGAGATCAGGTCATCGTTCTCATACTCCTGGGACTGATATTTTTTCGCTACATGGGCAACCAGTCTTAGATTGTGCTCAATCAGAACATTTCTGGCTGTCATATCTCCCTCCTTGTATCTGGCAAGATAATACTTTTCTTCCTCAGGAGAAAGCGGCTTCTTAAAAGTTTGCAAAAAGCACCTCTAAGCGGTTTTATGTTATAGTATGCCATGATCCGCCTAAAAGTGCTTTTCCTCCTTTTTATTTTTCCCTTCCCTCTTCCCTGCGCCGGAGAATATCATACTCATCCGCCAGCCCTCCAAGTCCCACCAGGAGCTGCTGTCTGGCATGGGGAGCGCTGTCCATCTCTTCTCCTTCCAGGGAACGGATACTCTCTACTGTTACGGGAATATTTCTCCCGTCCGGTTTCATAATCTCAATAGTCTCTCCTACAGAAAACTTGTTTTTCTGTTCCAGGTGATAGAGTCCCTCTTCATTCTGCTTCCCCGCGATTCCCAGGTAGGTATAGCCCTTTACGTAAGCGCTCCCGTCATAGAGCTGGCCTCCTGCGTCAGGCCTGCCGAAAAAGAAGCCGGTTCCAAAAGGCCGGAAGGTACAGCTTGCCACCTGTGACAGATACCAGTCCATATTCTGCTGATAGATTGCAGGATCCTTCTGATAATCATCGATGGCCTTTCGATAGGTTCTCGCCACAGAGGCCACATACAGAGCCGTCTTCATCCTGCCCTCAATTTTCAGGCTATCAATCCCCGTCTCCAAAAGCTCCGGAATGTGGCCCACCATGCACAGATCCCGGGAACTGAACAGATAGGTGCCCCGCTCATTCTCCTCCACCGGGATATATTCTCCCGGCCGCTTTTCCTCCACCACAGCGTATTTCCATCTGCAAGGGTGAGTACAGGCTCCCTGGTTGGCATCCCGCCCTGTAAAGTAATTGCTTAAAAGGCAGCGTCCGGAATAGGAAATGCACATGGCGCCGTGTACGAAAGCCTCAATCTCCATTTCCGTCGGAATATTTTCCCGCAGCTCCTTTAACTCCTCCAGCGTCAGCTCTCTGGCCGCCACCACCCGCTTGGCCCCCAGCTCATGCCAGAACCGGTATGTCTCATAGTTGGTGTTGTTTGCCTGGGTGCTGATATGGCGTTCAATCTCCGGACAGACTCTGCAGGCAATTCTGTACACTCCTGGATCCGCCAGAATCAGAGCGTCAGGGCCGATCTCCTTCAGCTCCCGGAAATAAGCTTCAATGCCTTCCAGATCCCGGTTATGCGCCAGGATGTTGGCCGTCACATACACCCGCACTCCCGCTTCATGGGCGAAGCGTATTCCTTCCTTCATCTCTTCCAGGGTAAAGTTCTTCGCCTTTGCCCTAAGCCCAAAGGACTCGCCTCCGATATACACGGCATCCGCGCCGTAAATCACGGCTGTTTTCAGCACTTCCAGGCTGCTGGCCGGTATAAGTAATTCCGGATGTCTCATGATGCCCTCCCTCTTCTGATCTCAATCTCTTCCTTTTTCTTAACCGTTACAGCCGCTCCGTCTCCCACCGGAAGAACAGAGGTTACCAATCCCTCGGTATGCTTTAAAACATACAGATACTCCCGCATCCGCTTATAAATAGTACGGTTTCTTCTCTCCACCGCATAGTGGGATTCGATCAGTTCCCCTTCCTGCAGCACATTGTCAGACACAAGAAGCCCTCCGGTTTTTAAAAGCCGCAGGGCATCCGGCAGAAAATGAATATACTGTCCCTTGGCCGCGTCCATAAAAATAAAGTCAAAGGAATCCTCCATAGCTGAAAGCACCTCCCCGGCGTCTCCGGCAATCAGCGTAATCCGCTCTTCCATCCCTGCCTCCCGGAAATGCTTTCTGGCTTCTTCTATCCGTTTTTCATAATTTTCAATTGTAACGATCCGGCTGTTCTCCGCAGCTTTTGCCATAAGAAGGGCGGAATAGCCGATGGCCGTCCCCACCTCCAGAATCCTCGCTGGCTTCGTCAGGGCAAGGAGTACTTTGAGAAGGCTCTGCATGCCGGGACGGATCACCGGCACCCGTTTCTTCCTCGCGTACGCCTCCAGTCCATCCAAGAAGGCGCCGTTCCCCGTATCCAGAGACTCCAGATACACTTCCATGCGTTCATCTATAATCATCCTACTGCGCTCCTAAAAAGAAAGCTGCTCCGCAATCTCCTTTGTATCCAGATCCACAGCAGCGGTAATCTCATTGCTGATCTGCTGCAGCATCCGGCACACGGCCAGCTCCGCTTTCAGGAACTCATCCGCCAGAGGATTCTTCCGGAATTCACGGAATTCTTTCCATGTGCGGTTCAGCTCCCGGTACAGTTCTTCAGAAGGCGCTGTACTCTGCAGCTCAAAATTCATCCGGCGCATCTCATTCATCCTGGCCCGAAGTTCGGGCTGCTGCCGGAGTTCATCCCGAACCCTGCAGAATTCCTGATACTCCTGACTCTCCTGAATAGCCCGAACCAGCTGTTTTGTATACATCTCTACCTGCTTCATACTCTCCCACCTACTCTACTTCCATAATAATGGGCAGAATCATAGGACGGCGCTTGGTTCTTTTCCAGAGAAAATCCCCCAGGGAATCCCGGATCATATTTTTCATCTTGCTCCAGTCCGTGATCCTGTGCTTAATGCAGTACTGCATCGTATCTTCCACCACTTCTCTGGCCTCTTCCATCAGATCCTCCGCCTCCCGGACATAGACAAATCCTCTGGAAACAATATCCGGACCGGAAAGGATCTGATTGGTATACTTCTCCAGTGTCAGAACGGCAATCATGATTCCGTCCTCCGCCAGATGCTGGCGATCCCGCAGGACAATATTTCCCACATCTCCTACCCCAAGGCCATCTACCAGAAGAGAGCCGGTTTGTACATGGCCGGTCACCTGGGCCGACTCCTTATCCAACTCCAGAACATCCCCTGTCTTCAGGATAAAGATATGATCGTCATCGAATCCCAGATCCCTGGCGATCCCCGCCTGACTCTTCAGATGACGGTATTCGCCATGAACAGGAATGGCATATTGAGGCTTCACCAGCGTGTAGATCAGCTTGATCTCTTCCTGGCAGGCATGGCCGGATACATGGGCATCCTGGAAGATCACGTCCGCTCCCTTCATGGACAGCTCGTTAATCACCTTGGAAACTGCTTTTTCATTGCCCGGAATGGGATTGGAACTGAAAATCACCGTATCTCCCGGCTTGATAATCACCTTCTTATGCATGTTGAAGGCGATTCGGGAAAGCGCCGCCATGGACTCTCCCTGGCTTCCCGTAGTGATCAGCACTACCTTATCATCCGGATAATTTTTCATCTGTTCCAGATCAATCAGCGTATTTTCCGGAATATTCAGATATCCAAGCTCCGAGGCAGTGGAAATAATATTCACCATGCTTCGTCCTTCCACCACCACTTTTCTGCCGTACTTGTAAGCAGAATTGATAATCTGGCGAACCCGGTCCACATTGGAGGCAAAGGTCGCGATAATAATTCTTGTATTCCTGTGTTCAGAAAAAATATTATCGAAGGTCCGCCCTACCGTCCGCTCTGAGGCGGTAAAGCCTGGACGCTCCGCATTGGTACTGTCGCACATTAAGGCAAGCACGCCTTTTTTCCCGATCTCCGCGAACCGCTGCAGGTCAATGGCATCCCCGAATACCGGCGTATAATCCACCTTAAAGTCTCCTGTGTGAACTACGATTCCCGCCGGAGAATAAATGGCCAGAGCCACTGCGTCCACAATGCTGTGATTGGTCTTGATAAACTCGATTCTGAACTCTCCCAGGCTGATGGACTGTCCCGGTCTTACCACTTTCCGCTTGGTAGAGCGTGTCAGGCCATGCTCGTTCAGCTTCCGCTCAATCAGGCCCATAGTCAGCTTCGTGGCATAGAGTGGAATATTCAGTTCCTTCAGGACATAGGGAAGCGCCCCGATGTGATCCTCATGTCCGTGGGTGAATACAAACCCTTTGACCTTATCTATATTATCCTTCAGATAAGACACATCCGGAATCACCAGGTCGATTCCCAGCATATCATTTTCCGGGAACGCAAGTCCGCAGTCCACCACAATAATACTTTCATTGTATTCAAAGGCAGTAATATTCATTCCGATCAGACCAAGGCCGCCAATCGGAATAATCTTCAATTTCATATTCTTTTCTTTCTTCAATCCGCACCTCCGTATAAATTAAATTTAATCAGTTACTCTATTGTGTCAGAGCTCAATATCCACGTCCTCTAAAAGCTCTGCAAATATCTTCGATACAGCTTCCAGCTCCTGCTCGTCTTCTACAAATACGTATCTGGCCTCCGTCTCTCCGTCCGCGGAGAGATCCTTCAGAATATACGCTTCCGCTTCCTGATCCTCTGACTCTGTCACCAGAAGATAGGAAATCCCATTGATTCTGGTTTCTTCCACCACAAAGAACCCGACCGCCTCTTCTTCACCGACCGGGCAAAAATAAATTTTATCCATCTTCCTTCCTCACTAAACTGTCCAAATAGTTCTGCAGGATAAGCACTGCCGCCAGCTTATCCACATACTCTTTCCGTTCTTCCCGGCGCACGCCGCTCTCCATCAGAACTCTGTCTGCCGTAACAGTAGTCAACCTTTCATCCCACAAAACAACAGGGATGCCTGTCCTTCGCTTAAGGGTTTCACAGAAAGCAAGGGTTTTCTCCCCCCGCTCTCCTACCGTATTGTTCATGTTTTTCGGAAAACCAAGCACGATAGAGTTCACCTGGTATTCCTGAATCAGTGCTTCGATTCTGGCCAGAGTCCGGCGCAGCTTATTCTCCTGCTCCCTCCGGATAATCTCCACCCCCTGAGCAGTGATTCCCAGAGGATCGCTGACTGCCACCCCTACGGTTTTTGAGCCGAAATCGAGTCCCAGTATTCTCTCCACCCGGCCTACTGCTCCCAGGATTTGTTCTTGATATATGCTCTTAAAAGCTCTTCTACCAGCTCATCACGCTCTACCTTCATGATCATGCTGCGAGCATTCTTATGGCTCGTAATATACGTAGGATCCCCGGACATAATATAACCAACCATCTGATTCACGGGATTATAGCCCTTCTCTTCCATTGCGTTATAGACAATGTCAAGAACCATCTTGACCCGTTTCTCCGGATCCGCGCTAATCTTAAAGTATTGTGTGTTATTAATGTCTGCCATATTTTCACGCCCTTATCTAAACTTTGGTTCTATTCTAATATAGTTTTCAAAATATTTCAATGATTTTCTAAAAGGTAAAGATGTTCCCCGATCTTTTTTCCAAGCACCCCTCTTTGGCATTGGTTTGTATAGTCCTGGTTTGCCGGAAGGGCCCCCTTGATATACTCTTTCGTATATCCGGTGTAATATTCTTTCCCGTCAAGGGAAATTTTTTCTTCAAAAAGCACCTCTGCCTCCCTGCCCAGATGCTTTTCTTCAAAGGCTGCCCGGTTCTTTTCTCCCAGGCGGATCAGGAAGGCGCTCCTTTCATTCTTTATACTTTCCGGCACCTGGTCCGGCATGGAAGCCGCCCTGGTCCCTTTCCGTCTGGAATACTTGAAAATGTGGGTTTCATACAGACCGATCTCTTCCAGGAATGCGGCCGTCTGTCCGAACTCCTCTTCTGTCTCTCCAGGAAATCCCACAATAACGTCTGTAGTAAGAGCCGGCTCATAAAAGATTTCTCTCAGCAGAAGACATTTTTCCCGGTACTCCTCTGTGGTATAGTGCCGGTTCATTCTCTTTAAGGTGGCGTCGCAGCCGCTCTGAAGAGAAAGATGGAAATGGGGGCAAAGCTTCTCCAGGCTTCCCATAGCCCGGGCAAATTCCCTTGTAATAATCCCCGGCTCCAGAGAACCCAAGCGAATCCGCTTCACTCCTTCAATCTCATGGACTCTGCAGATCAGCTCCTGCAGAGAAGACCCATGATCCTTTCCGTAAGAGCTCAGATGAATGCCTGTCAGAACGATCTCCCGGCACCCATTCCCGGTCAAAGTCTCCACCTCCCGGCACACATCCTCTGCCTCCCGGCTGCGGATCCTGCCCCGGGCATAGGGAATGATGCAGTAGCTGCAGAATTGATTGCATCCGTCCTGTACCTTCAGACTGGCTCTGGTGCGCTCGGACGTCTCCTCAACCTGAAGGGATTCGCAGGCATTCTCCTTTTCGATTTCCGTGATCCTGGAGTACACTCCCCCGGAGGCTCCCGCCGCCTGATACAGCTCCAGCGCCTCCACCAGCTCTCCCTTCCGATTATTTCCCAGAACAATATCCACGCAGGGATCCGCCTCCACTGCCTCTCTGGAGGTCTGGCTGTAGCAGCCGGCCGCCACCACCACTGCCCGGGGATTCATCTTTTTCGCCTTGTGCAGCATCTGCCTGGACTTGCGGTCCGCGATATTGGTTACTGTACATGTATTGATAACATATACATCGGCGCCCGGAGCAAAAGGTACAATTTCATACCCTGCCTCCACAAGAAGCCGGCGCATCGCTTCCATTTCATATGCATTTACCTTACAACCCAGGTTATGAAGGGCCGCCTTTTTGTTCATTTTTTACCTCCATTTCGGCATTTTTAACGAATTCTGCGAAGTATCTTCGGCTGTTTTATTCTTGACTTTTGACCACGCACCCGTTAATATGGTTATGAAACAAAATAAAAAAATATTGGGAGGATATCAACCATGAAAACAGTACAGATTTCTTTGAACTCTATTGATAAAGTAAAATCTTTTGTAAACGAGATCACTAAATTCAACAATGATTTCGATCTTGTTTCCGGAAGATACGTAATTGATGCAAAGTCCATTATGGGTATCTTCAGTCTGGATCTTTCCAAACCTATTAAGCTGAACATCCACGCAGAGGACAACATCGACGAGATTATGGAAGTACTCAAATCATATATGTGCTAATTCTTTCAGAACAGCAGCCAGTCATTAAAAAACAGGCCGAACAAGTTTCTTGTGTCGGGCTGTTTTTTTTGCCGTTTTTGCGCTGCCTCAGGCTCCCGCGGCATGAGAAGGCCGTCTCCGCGGATTCTCACCTGCGCCGGGCGCCTTCCGCACCGCCGGTTTTCTTTCTTCCCTACTCTACCCAGATCCGTTCCACCGTGTGGATAGCAGTCTCCATCAGTTCGTCAATCTTTTCCTCCAGCTTCTTCTCAGACCGACTGATGGCATTGATATTCGGCTTGGTCACCGGGTGCTTTGCAACAAAAATCGTGCAGCAGTCCTCATAAGGAAGGATAGACGTCTCATAAGTCCCGATCTTCTGAGCAATGTCTACGATCTCCTGCTTATCATCTCCGATCAGGGGACGGAACACGGGCATGGTGCAGACCTCGTTGGTGGCCGCCAGGCTCTGCATGGTCTGACTGGCCACCTGACCGATGCTTTCCCCAGTGATCAGCCCCAGTGAGTTGGTTTCTCTGGCAAAATACTCAGCGATTTTCATCATATAGCGCCGCATTATAATCGTCAGCTCATCGTGAGGACACTTATCGTATATATAGAGCTGGATATCGGTAAAATTCACCACATGGAGCATAATCGGCCCGGAATACTTTGCCACAATCCGCGCCAGGTCCACCACCTTCTCTTTCGCCCTCTCGCTGGTATAAGGCGGCGCATGGAAATAAACGGCATCCAGCTTGACGCCCCGCTTGCAGATCCGGTATCCCGCCACAGGGCTGTCGATTCCTCCCGACAGAAGAAGCATGGCTTTTCCATTGGTACCTACAGGCATTCCCCCTGGCCCCGGTATGATTTTAGAATAAATATAGATCTTTTCCCTTATCTCTACGTGAATCAGGATCTCCGGATCATGCACATCTACCTTAAGGCTTGGGAAAGCTTCCTGAAGCCTTCCTCCCAGATAGCTGCTGACCTCCATGGACTCCACCGGATAGCTTTTCCTGGCACGGCGGGTCACCACTTTAAAGGTCTGGTTTCCGATATCATAGACATTTTCCATAAAATCAATGATCTCATTTCCCAGCTCCTCCAAGCCCCGGTCTTCGGTTTTCATAACCGGACAGATGCCCACGATGCCGAATACCCGTCTTAGGCACTCTACCGTCTCTTCAAAATCATACGGTCCCTCACAGTCCACATAGATCCTTCCCTGCTCTTTATAAACCTGAAAGGTTCCCTCCGCCTTTTTCAGCCCATGGCGGATCTGTTTTACCAGCGCGTCCTCAAAAAGATGACGGTTTTTTCCTTTTATCCCGATTTCCCCATACTTAATCAAAAAAGTTTTAAACATAAAATCCTCCCAAATGTGCCAAACGCCAAAGGGCGTTTCCCTATCTGCGCCGGTACCTTCTCAGCACAGGCAAAAGTTCTTTCAGATTTTCCAGGCAGTAGTCAATCTCCTCCGGACCGGTTAAACGGCTGAAGCTGAAGCGCAGCGTGGACTCCGCAAGAGCCGGCTTTAAATGCAGCTCCTGAAGGACAGAATTCACCGCCGTCTTCTTATTGGATGAGCAGGCTGACCCGGAGGATACATAAATCTTTCTTTCCTCCAGGGCGTGAAGAAGCACCTCGCTTCTCACACCGGAAAAAGCGGCGGTTACAATATGGGGCGCGCTCTTATCTCCCTCTTCTGAGATCACATAAACCTCCGGCAGCTTCAAAAGTCCCTGTATCATCCGGTCTTTCAGGGAAAACAGATGGGCCCGGACTTCATCCAAATTTTGGTAAGCCTCCCAGGCTGCCACCCCAAGACCCGCCGCCCCCGGCACATTGTCTGTCCCGGACCGCATACCTTGCTGCTGTCCGCCTCCCAGAATCATGGGATGAATTTTGGTCTTTTCGTTTACATAGAGAAATCCGACCCCCTTGGGTCCATGAATCTTATGGCCGCTTACAGAAAGCAGATCAATCCCCATCCTTTTGGGCAGAATCCTCATTTTCCCATAAGCCTGGATCGCATCCACATGGAAAAGAACCGATGGCTTCTTCTCTTTTATCTTTCTGATAATCTGCTCCACCGGCTCAATGGTCCCCACTTCGTTATTTACCATCATCACAGACACCAGTATCGTGTCCTCTCTCACGGACTCTGCCGCCTGTTCCGGGTTCACATGCCCCGTATGATCCACCGGAAGAACCGTCACCTGAAACCCCAGCTCTTCCAGAAACCGCAGGGGCATCCGCACTGCCGCATGTTCTACCGCGGTAGTAATAATATGGCGGCCTGCCCGGCGGTTGGCGTAGGCGGCACCTGTCAGAGCCCAGTTATTTGATTCTGTCCCTCCGGAAGTGAAAAAAATCTCTTTTTCTTTTACTTTTAAAGTAGCGGCAATCTTCTCTCTGGCATCCCGAAGGTAATGCTCTGCCTCCACCCCCTTCTGGTGCCTGGAAGATGGATTCCCGTAATCCACCATCATGGTCTTTACTACAATATCCCTCACCGACTCCAGGCATGGGGTGGTGGCAGAATTATCCAGATATGCCTCCATAGCTTCCTCCGTACTCATAATTCCCGTCTAAATGTTTCGCGCTGTTATTCTACAGGAAAATTGCCGCAAATGCAAGACCCGGACCGCACCTACTTTTCCATCTGGAACATTAAAACTGACAAAAGCGCCATTCCAGCCGTCTCTGTGCGAAGAATGCGCTTTCCTAGAGTAATGGGGGCAAATCCGTGTTCTGACGCCAGCTTTACCTCTTCCTCCTCAAATCCCCCCTCCGGGCCAATAAAAATCGCCACAGAATCTCCTGGCTGTATCTCTCCAAGAGCTGTCCTGGTCTGCTCCATCCCTTTGGCCAGCTCATAAGGAATCAGCTTTTTGTCAAAGCCGGCCCCATAATCCGCTGCCTCTTTAAAGCTCATTACCGATCTTACCTGGGGAATCCTCAGACGCCCCGACTGCTTGGCCGCGCTTTCAGCGATGGCATTCCACCTCTTTACTTTTACCTGTGCCTTTTTTTCGTCCAACTTCACCACCGCTCTTCTGGAGGCCACCGGAACGATTTCCCAGGCTCCAAGTTCTACGGCCTTCTGAATAATCAGCTCCATCTTGTCACCTTTGGGAAGACCCTGAAAAAGAGAAATACGGACAGGAAGCTCCGCATCTGCCTCCTGCACCCACAGAATTTCAGCTCTCACCTGCTCCTCTTCCAGAGAATGGATCCTGCACCGGTACGCCCGCCCGTCATCCTGCCGGCTGCTTACTGTGATCTGCTCTCCCGGCTTCATTCTGAGAACGTTTCGGATATGGTTCACATCCTGTCCCAGGATCCAAATCTCTTTCTCCTTAATCTGATAAGGCTCAACAAAAAAATGATACATTCCTTACCTCTTTCTGGCTGTCACTGACACCCAGTCATTCTGACGGGTTACTTCCAGAAGCTCCATTCCGGCTGCTTTCACAGCCTCTGTAATCTTTTCTTCTTTCTCCTCCAGAATTCCGGACGTAATATACACGCCGCCCTTTTTCAAAAGGCGCGCTACTACGGGAGTCAGGGGAAGCAGAACCTCCGTAAGAATATTGGCCGCCGCCAGATCAAAGCCTTCATATCCCACCTTTTCCTGCAGCTTAGCATCGTCAATCAGATTGCCGATCAAAACTTCCATGGCTCCTTCCGGGATCTCATTAGCTGTCAGATTTTCTCTGGCAGCTGAAATGGCGCAGGGATCCAGATCGGTTCCCACCGCTTTCGCTGCCCCCATCTTAAGCGCCGCGATAGAAAGAATCCCGCTTCCTGTCCCTACATCCAGGAGACGCATGCCGGGCCGCACATACTTTCTAAGCTGCCGCAGACAAAGCTGCGTGGTCTCATGCATGCCGGTGCCAAAGGCAGTACCTGGATCGATGTGGAGAATGTTCTTGTCCCGGTCTTCCTCACGAACCTCCTCCCAGGAGGGGATAATCAGAATATCATCCACATAAAACTGGTGGAAATATTCCTTCCAGTTGTTGATCCAGTCCTTATCCTCTGTCTGGGATTCCGTGATAGTACCCTCCCCGATATCCATGAAGGTTCTAAGAGAATCCAGCTCCTCCCGTACTCTGGCCAGGACTGCTTCTTTATCCGCGTCTTCCTCCAGATAAAAGCTCAGATAGGCAATGCCGTCGTCTTCCGGTCCCTCCGGAAGAATGTCTACAAACATCTGCTGTTTATCCGCCTCGGAAAGCGGGATTTTGTCCTCAATCTCCACGCCCTCCACGCCAGCGTCTGACAGAGCCGATATCACCATGTCCTCCGCCTGGGACAGTGTCTTTAAGGTAAATTTATTCCAACGCATAGCCGTCTGCTCCTAATCTTCAAAAGTCTCTTTCAGCTTATCCATAAAACCTTTCTTTTTTGGCTTCTCCGCCTTTTTCTCCGTTTTGCCCCCGGCTCTTCCCAGACTGTTCCCGGTCTCCATATCGAAGTCTCTCAGAGCCTGCTTTGCAGCCTCGTTCATCTTGGTAGGAACCTGAATTACCAGAGTCACGTAGTGATCGCCCCGGACATTTTTATTCCGCAGGGACGGAACTCCTTTTCCCTTGAACCGAACCTTGGTATCGGTCTGGGTTCCCGGCTTGATGGTGTAAAGGATATCCCCGTCCACTGTGCTGATGCGGATTTCTCCGCCAAGAGCGGCCTGGGCAAAGGTCATGGGCACGGTGGAGTAAATATTCATATCCTGACGCTGAAATACAGGGTGCCTTGCTACAACCACTTCCACCAGAAGATCTCCTCTGGGGCCTCCGTTAGTTCCCGGCTCTCCTTTTTCCCGGATCCGGATGCTCTGTCCGTTGTCGATACCGGCAGGGATCGTCACCTTAATCTTCTTTCTGCTGGACACATAGCCGCTTCCTGAACAGCCGGGGCACTTGTCTTTTACAATCTTTCCGGTTCCATGGCAGTCCGGACAGGTCTGAACATTCTGCATAGTCCCAAACAAAGACTGCTGGGTATAGACCACCTGACCTTTGCCGCCGCATTTTGGACACGTTTCCGGACTGGTTCCCGGCTTCGCCCCTGAGCCGTGGCAGGTGGGACATTCATCCTTTAACGTAAGCTCCAGCTCCTTCTCGCAGCCAAACACTGCCTCCTCAAAGGTAATCCGGACGCTGGTTCTGACATTTGCTCCCTGCATAGGGCCTCTGGCACCGCCTCTTCTTCTTCCACCGAAAAGATCACCGAATATATCTCCGAATATGTCTCCCATATCACCGCTGAAATTAAATCCCTCAAAGCCGCCAAAGCCGCCGCCTGCTCCGCCCTGCTCAAAAGCCGCATGGCCGAACTGGTCATACTGACGCCTTTTCTCTGGGTCGCTGAGCACTGCGTACGCCTCTGACGCTTCCTTAAATTTCTGTTCCGCCTCTTTATCTCCAGGATTCATATCAGGATGATACTTTTTTGCCAGGACCCGGTAAGCCTTTTTCAGGGTTGCTTCGTCCGCATTCCGGTCTACTCCCAGGACCTCATAGTAATCCCGTTTATTCTCTGCCATAGCTACCTCCTACACCTAACGATGCCCCTGAAGGCTTCCGCCCTCAGGGGTATGCTGTCTTGGAAACGATTTTCTTCTGAAAAATTATACTTCCCGGTAATCTCCGTCTACTACATCATCATCCTGGCTGGATGAGGAATTGGAAGAATTGCCGGCTCCCATATCCGGACCTGCCTGACCTGCGCTGCCTGCCGCGCCCTGAGCCTGCTCATAGACCTTGGCGAACAGCTTCTGCGCGCTCTCCATGAGCTTCTCTTTGCCTGCTTTCAGGTCAGCCACCTGAGACTCCGTCATCTCATCGGGATTCGTATTGGCAACCAGATCCTTTAATGCCTGCAGATCCGCTTCTACAGCAGTCTTGTCTGCCGCGTCAATCTTATCGCCCACTTCCTCCAGAGCCTTCTCGGTCTGGAATACCATGGCGTCGGCGTCATTTCTGGTATCAATCGCTTCTTTCTTCTTCTTATCCTGAGCCTCATACTCAGCAGCTTCCTTTACAGCCCGGTCGATCTCGTCGTCTGACATGTTGGAACCGGAGGTAATGGTGATGTGCTGCTCTTTTCCTGTACCCAGATCCTTAGCGGAAACATTTACGATACCGTTTGCGTCGATATCAAAGGTAACCTCAATCTGAGGAACTCCTCTCCGTGCAGGGGGGATTCCATCCAGACGGAACTGACCAAGGGACTTATTGTCCCTGGCGAACTGACGCTCGCCCTGTACTACATGGATATCTACCGCCGTCTGATTATCCGCTGCTGTGGAGAATACCTGGCTTTTCTTTGTCGGAATCGTGGTATTTCTCTCAATCAGCTTCGTAGCTACGCCGCCCAGAGTCTCAATGGACAGTGACAGAGGCGTAACATCCAGAAGAAGGATATCGCCCGCGCCGGCATCCCCGGCCAGCTTTCCGCCCTGAATGGAAGCTCCCAGAGCTACGCACTCATCCGGGTTCAGACTCTTGTTTGGTTCATGTCCGGTCAGCTGTTTTACTTTATCCTGCACAGCGGGAACACGAGTAGAGCCGCCTACCAGAAGCACTTTGGAAAGCTCGCTGGCGCTTAATCCCGCGTCACTGAGAGCCTTTCTCACCGGTTCTGCCGTTCTCTCTACCAGATCGTGGGTCAGCTCATCGAATTTCGCCCTGGTCAGATCCATCTCAAAATGCTTGGGTCCTGTCTCATTGGCTGTGATGAAGGGCAGGTTGATGTTGGTCGTAGTGGAGGAGGACAACTCCTTCTTAGCCTTCTCTGCCGCCTCTCTCAGTCTCTGGAGAGCCATTTTATCCGTTGAAAGGTCAATGCCTTCTTTTGCCTTAAAGTCCGCAATCATATAGTCGGTGATCTTCTTATCGAAATCGTCGCCGCCCAGATGGTTGTCCCCGTTGGTAGCCAGAACTTCGATTACGCCTTCCCCGATCTCAATGATGGAAACATCAAAGGTGCCGCCGCCCAGGTCGTAAACCATGATCTTCTGCTCTTTTTCATTGTCAAGGCCGTATGCGAGAGCCGCTGCCGTAGGCTCATTGATAATACGCTTTACATCCAGACCGGCAATCTTTCCCGCGTCCTTGGTGGCCTGACGCTGAGCATCGTTAAAGTACGCAGGAACCGTGATAACCGCCTCTGTCACCTTTTCTCCCAGATAATTCTCCGCGTCTGCTTTCAGCTTCTGAAGAATCATAGCTGAAATCTCCTGAGGTGAATATTTCTTTCCGTCGATGGTTACACGGTAATCGCTTCCCATATGTCTCTTAATAGAAGAGATGGTGTGGTCCGCGTTGGTAACTGCCTGACGCTTTGCCGGTTCGCCTACCAGACGCTCTCCGTTTTTCGTAAATGCCACTACAGAAGGTGTGGTTCTGGAACCTTCCGTATTTGTTATAACTACCGGCTTTCCGCCTTCCATAACTGCCACGCAGCTATTTGTTGTACCTAAATCAATACCAATAATCTTGCTCATAACTGAAACCTCCTTGCGTTTCCTTTTTTCTCTTATTTTGCGCTTCCGCACAGATCTATATTAAAAGCTTGCTGTCTGTATGAATTAATTTGCTACTTTTACCATACTGTGCCTTACCACAGCGTCCCGGTACATGTAGCCCTTCTGAAATTCTTCTACAATAATATTCTCTCCGGCTTCCTCATCCTCCACATGCATCACCGCATTATGGTAATTCGGATCAAATTCCTTTCCCACCGCTTCGATGGGCTTTACTCCCAGGCTCTCCAGCACAGAAAGCATCTGTCTGTAAACCTTTTCCATTCCTTCCACAAAGGGATCGCTCTGCTTCTCTTCCGGAATTCCTGCCAGCCCCCGTTCGAAATTATCAATGGTGGGGAGAACCTTTTCAATTACACTTTTGGCTCCCATCTCAAACATAGCCGCCTTCTCTTTTTCAGAGCGTTTGCGGAAATTATCGAATTCTGCCATCTGACGCTGTACCCGGTCTGTCAGTTCCTCAATCCGGGCGTCTTTTTTATCCTTTTTTTTCTTTCCGAAGAAGCCTTTCTTCTTTTCTTCTTCCTGTGTTTCCTCTCCGGTCTCTTCCGTTTCCTGAGGATCCTCTTCCGAATCTGCAGGGTCTTCAGAAGTTTTCTCTGAAGATTCCTCTTTCAGTAAATCTTCCTGGGGAAAGTCCTCTTTGGGCGAATCCTCGTTCGGAATTTCTTCGGAGATTCCTTCCTTTCTGATTTCTTCCACTGGTCGCTTCCACCTTTCTATTTTTCATTGTCCTTTTTGTCTCTGTGAAATATCTCGTCAAGCTGAACCATCAGGGTCTTGAGAGTACCTACCACCTTATCGTAATCCATACGTTTCGGACCGATCACACCGATCCGTCCGTACATCCCTTCGCCTAATTCATACGTAGCTGTCACAACGCTGCAGTCCTGCATGGAAGGCAGCGGCGATTCCTGACCGATATACACCTGAATTCCGGTTTCTTCCTCTCCGGTTCCAATCAGGCCGGCCAGTCCTTCTTTGTTCTCAAAGGTATTGATCAGCTCACTGGCCTTCTCACTGGTGCTCAGCTCCGGATATTTGAAGATATTCGTTGCCCCGCTGGTATAAATTTCAACTTCATCCTCTGACTGGATTGACTCAGCTACTGCGTCCAGAACCCTGTTTACCAGCTCACTGTGGATTCCGGCCTGCTCCTTCAGCTTCGCAATCGTCCCCAGATTGATCTGTTCAATGGTCAGCCCGTTCAGCGCGCTGTTCAGCAGGATATTCAGCTCCAGAATCGTCTTTTGATCCAGCCCGTGTTCCAGACGGATTATCTTATTCTTTACTACATTTCCTTCTGTGACAATCACCGCCAGGATCTGGGATTCTGTCACAATGGAAAGCTGAATAAATTTCAGTTTCGTCCTGTGAAACTGAGGTGTGGAAATCATGGCGGCATAATTCGTATTCTTGGCAAGAACCGTGGCAAGCTGCTTTAAAAGAAGCTCCATCTTATCCTGCCGCTGAATCATCATCTCCTTCATCTCCGTGACTTCCCGATCCTTTTCCTCCATCATGCGGTCTACATAAAGACGGTATCCCGCATCTGAAGGAATACGCCCCGCGGAAGTATGAGGCTGCAGAATATACCCCATCTCTTCCAGGTCTGACATCTCATTTCGTATGGTGGCGGAACTCAGATTCAAATCTGCATATTTGGAAATCGTCCTGGAACCCACCGGTTCGCCTGTCTCCAGATATGTTTTGATGATAGCTTTCAGAATCGTCCATTTTCTATCATCCAGCTGCATCCGAACTCCTCCTTTCTTCTATAAGGATTCATACTACCATTCGTATTGTTAGCACTCACTTAGTTCGAGTGCTAATTCCTTATGCAGTTAATATAATACTGCTTCGCCTTTTTGTCAATAGCCTTTTTAAATTTTTTCCATCTCCCTGCCGAATCCTTTATGTCCGCGGCTGCGCAGCAAGCCGCAGCCCTTGCCTTTCCCTGTCCTCTTATGATATAGTAGCTCATAAGCAAGTATGAAAGGACAAACTATATGAAACGGCGTCACATTTTCTCTGTACTCCTGCCAGTCGCGGGAATTTTAATTCTGATCTTTCTTGTTTCCCTCCGCTTCCTGGGACAGCTTTCCGAAGAAAGGCCGGGTTCCGATTCGCCGGCTTCCTCCGAAACAGAGGACTCCCTTCCCGCACTGTCCGAAGGCTTCGCTGATGCCTCAGACTCCGTCTCCTCTCCGGACTCCAATGGTTCTCTTTCCCTGGAGCACTGCTTCATCTGGGTTGGCGATTCCAGAACCGCCGGCATGGAGGAAGCCATGGCTGAGGCAGAAGACGGCTGCCTGTACATCGCCGCCCCCGGAGAGGGCTATAACTGGTTCATCTCTTCCGGACTGCCTGCCCTCACAGATACCATGGAAGTCCATCCTGACGCTCCTGTCATCCTGAATCTCGGTGTGAATGACTATGATAATCTTAAGCTGTACATGGATCTGTATCAGGAGCTTATGGAGGAGTATCCGGACACTTCCTTTTTCTTTCTCTCCGTCAATCCCATTGATCCTGGCCGCTGCGACAATATTACAAATGAAGAGATCGGCGACTTTAACGCCCATTTGCGCCAGCTGGATGAGAATGCGTATATCGACAGCTATACTTATATTATGGTGAACGAAATCTCTACCATAGATGGTATTCATTATTCCCCGGAAGCTTATCGGCTTATCCATGATTACGCAGCGGAAATCATAACGGGTCTTCCAGAAGGAACTGGGCCATCACATAATTAGCCAGATCGGTTCCTCTCCTGGTCAGAGCCGTATACTCCCCCTCCTGCTTCAGCATGCCCTCACGGCGCAGCTTAATGAGCGTCTCTCCATAAACGGCTTCCATATTTCTTCCAAAACGTTTAAAAAACTCGTCTTCGGAAACACCCCTTTTCAGGCGCAGTCCCAGAAACATAAACTCTTCCATCTCATCCTTCTGCCGCAGAACCGTCCTCTGACGTTCTGTGAAATCGCCTATTATATAGGTAGAAAGCTTTCTTGGATTTTCGTATCTCACATGATTCAGCAGGGACGCGGCTCCCAGGCCGAATCCGGCGTACTCTGCGCCTGTCCAGTATCCTATATTGTGACGGCAGGCGAATCCCGGCCTGGCATAATTTGAAATCTCATAGCGTTCCATGCCCCGCTCTTCCAGGATTTCCTGGGTTCTCCAGTACATTTCCCGCTCTTCCTCTTCTGTGGGAAGAAGCTCTGTATCCTCTCCCCTTTCTCTTTTTTCCGTCTCTTCCCGATACTGTTCATAGAGGGGCGTTTCCGGTTCCAGGATCAGGCTGTAGGCTGAGATATGCTCCGGCTCCAGATCAGCCGTTTTTCTCAATGTCTCCTCCCAGGATGAAACACTCTGACCGGGGAGCGCCGACATCAGATCCACATTGATATTCCGGAATCCCGCTTTTCTGGCCTGCCGGTAGGTGAAAAGGAAATCCTCCCAGGTATGGATTCTTCCCAGAAGAGCCAGCTGGCGGCCATCCGTCGACTGAAGCCCAAGGCTCAGCCTGTTGATTCCCATCCCCCGGTATGCCAGAAGCTGATCCGGATCTGCAGTCCCCGGATTGCACTCGATGGTGATTTCCGGATCCGCGGAAAAAACAAACCTTTTTCTTAGGGCTTCCAGAAGGGTCTCAATGTCCTTTTCCGGCAGGAGGGTGGGAGTCCCTCCGCCGAAAAACACCGTATCTACCCTGTATTTCCCTGCTTCGGGGAAACGCAGGATTTCATTTTTCATGGCATCTATATAAGCCTTCTGCGTCTCCCGGTCCGCAGGCGCGGACAGGAAATCACAGTATCTGCATTTTTTTGCGCAAAAAGGAATATGAAGATAAATCTCCAGAGGCTTCATATTGTCTTCTCCTCCCTCCTCTTCCGTTCTTTCAGGTTCCGTCGTAAGTATACCACATTCTCTCCTTTTCTTTCCATCTTTCTATTGACATGGATGAATCCCGGTGTTATTATATTGATATCAAAATAATATCACTTTAATTCAGGAGGGAAAAGTTATGAACACCAAAGACATAGACGAAAAGCTTCTTCAGGCGCCATCCGGTTACCTTTATCTTTTTCTGGGAATCCTGCTGACGCTGGCCTGCCTTCCGGCTTACATTATCCCCGCAGTTTTGGGCGCCTCCGCCGGGGTAGTCGTCTTCTTTGTCATTCTGGGCACCGTCCTGCTGATGGTGGGCATTATTCTTCTATGCGGACTTCACGTAATCAATCCCAACGAAGCCTTGGTGCTGTCTCTCTTCGGAAATTACTATGGGACTCTGACGAAGGAAGGCTTTTACTGGACGAATCCTTTCGCCTCCGGCCTGAATCCTTCTGTTAAGATTCCCGCGGTCACAGCCTCCGGAAACGGGTTTTCTGTGAACAGCATAAGCAAAAAGATTTCCACAAAGATCATGACTCTGAACAATGAGAAGCAGAAAGTCAACGATCAGCAGGGAAATCCCATTGAAATCGGCACTATTGTCATCTGGCAGGTGACGAACCCCACCAAGGCGGTACTGAATGTGGAGAACTACAAAAATTACCTTTCCATTCAGTGCGACGCCATCACCCGAAATACCGCCCGCTGCTATCCCTACGATACTGGGGACAACGATGAAAAGAGCCTTCGGGGCAGCACCCAGGAGGTGGCGGATATCATGAAGCGAGAGCTTCAGGAAAAGGCAGACAGCGCAGGCATTACCATTCAGGAAGTGCGGATCACAAGACTTGCCTATGCCCCTGAGATCGCTTCCGCCATGCTTCAGCGCCAGCAGGCAGAGGCCGTCATCGACGCCAGACAGAAAATCGTGGAGGGAGCTGTCAGTATGGTAGATATGGCGCTTCAGAAATTAAGTGAAAATGATATTGTAGAGCTGGATGAAGAGCGGAAAGCCGCTATGGTCAGCAATCTGCTGGTAGTTCTCTGCGGAAACAAGGATCCCCAGCCCATTGTCAACAGCGGCTCCATTTACTAGTCAAATCAAATATCCCGCTGCAGGCCGCGGAAAGGAGGAACCGATGGAATCAAAAAAGGACAAAGCAAAGAAGCAGATTCCTCTTCGCCTTTCCGCTTCTCTTTACAGTGAACTGGCCGCCTGGGCCGAGGAAGAATTCCGCTCTGTCAACGGGCAGATCGAGTATCTTCTTACAGAGTGCGTCCGGCGCCGGAAGAAATCCTGGAAAGACAATGAATCATGAATCCCATTTGGGCAAGGGGAAGGCCCCCTGACTGCAGATCCGTCAGGGGGCCTTTCTTTTGTCCTTCCGCAATTTCTGCGGAAATCATTTATCATCCAGTTTCAGTACGCTCATGAAGGCTTTCTGAGGAATCTCCACATTTCCTACCTGGCGCATCCTCTTTTTTCCTTCCTTCTGCTTCTCCAGCAGCTTTTTCTTTCTGGTAATATCTCCTCCGTAGCACTTGGCCAGGACATCCTTTCTCATGGCCCGAACCGTCTCCCTGGCGATGATCTTGCTTCCGATGGCAGCCTGGATGGGAATCTCAAAAAGCTGTCTGGGAATCTCCTCCTTAAGCTTCTCGCACATCTTTCTTCCCCTCTCGTAGGCGGTATCCGCGTGGACGATAAAGGAAAGCGCGTCCACTTCCTCCTTATTCACCAGGATATCCAGTTTCACCAGCTCAGAGCGCATATAGCCCTTCAGCTCATAGTCAAAGGAAGCGTATCCTCTGGACCGGGATTTCAGGGCGTCAAAGAAATCATAGATAATCTCATTTAAGGGCAGAGTATACTTCAGAAGGGCCCTGGTCTCCTCTATGTACTCCATCCCTTCATACATACCCCGCCGTTCCTGACACAGCTCCATAATCGAACCGATATATTCTGTAGTCACCATGATCTCCGCGGCCACCACCGGCTCCTCCATATATTCAATCTCCGAGGGGTCCGGCAGATTCGTAGGATTCGTCAGCTCGATTACCTCTCCGTTTGTCTTATGCACTTTGTAAATTACACTGGGGGCTGTAGTCACCAAATCCAGGTTATATTCCCTCTCCAGCCGTTCCTGAATAATTTCCAAATGGAGGAGACCCAGAAATCCGCACCTAAATCCAAAGCCCAGGGCCACGGAAGTCTCCGGCTCAAACTGCAGAGACGCGTCGTTGAGCTGAAGCTTCTCCAGAGCGTCCCGAAGATCCGGATATTTTGCCCCGTCCGCAGGATACATGCCGCAGTAAACCATGGGATTCACCTTTTTATAGCCGGGAAGAGGTTCCGCACAGGGCTCCTCCGCGTTGGTCACGGTATCTCCCACCCGGGTATCCTTTACATTTTTAAGGCTTGCCGTAATATAGCCTACCATCCCGGCGCTAAGCTCTTCGCAGGGGATGAACTGTCCGGCGCCGAAATATCCCACCTCCACCACCTCCGCCTGGGCTTTGGTGGCCATCATCAGAATCGGAGTCCCCTTCCGTACCGACCCTTCCATCAGCCGGATAAATACGATGACTCCCTTGTAGGAATCATAGATCGAATCGAAAATCAAAGCCTTCAGGGGGGCCTTGGGATCTCCCGCGGGAGCCGGAATCTTCTCCACAATCTTTTCCAGAACCTGATGTACATTTTCCCCTGTCTTGGCGGAAATCCTGGGGGCATCCTCCGCTTCGATTCCGATCACGTCCTCAATCTCCTGGACAACCCTGTCCGGATCCGCGCTTGGAAGATCGATTTTATTAATCACAGGCATCACATTCAGGTCATGATCCAGGGCCAGATAGACATTAGCAAGGGTCTGCGCCTCGATTCCCTGGGCGGCATCCACCACCAGAATGGCGCCGTCGCAGGCCGCCAGACTCCTGGAAACCTCATAGTTAAAGTCCACATGTCCCGGAGTGTCAATTAAATTAAAAATATATTCTTCCCCGTCATCGGCCCGGTATACAGTGCGGACTGCCTGGGACTTAATGGTAATTCCCCTCTCCCGCTCCAGTTCCATATTATCCAGAACCTGGTTCTGCATCTCCCGGCTGGTCAGAAGGCCTGTCATCTCAATAATTCTGTCCGCCAGTGTAGACTTGCCGTGGTCGATATGGGCTATGATACAAAAATTTCTGATTTTGCTCTGATCTGTCGTCACTTGTGTTCCTCCTTGCCGCTGCAGTTCACACCGCACACAGAATCAGGAAAATACGGTGTGCAAACTGTAACTCCTTGCCAGGCCGCAGCCTGTGTCTGAAACAGTTTAACACATTTTTTCCCGGATTGTCCATAGCAAGGTAAAGAAGTTACTCCCCTGTCAGCACTTGATCCAGTAGGTCTGCCAGAGGCTCCATGGCATTTCGCTCTTCCTCCACTGTATTAAGCTGCGTTCCCGCCTCAACTAAAAGGGACCTGGGCCTTAGATGCAGATTATACCGCTGGGCCTTCAGATAGATATTTCTGGTGAAGCCCGGATATTGCTCTCTGGCTTTCAGCTCAAGCTGCAGGGAGAAGGCCAGGTTCTCCTGAATATACGGATTCTCCAGCCAGGTCAGGGGCTGATTCTGATTGTCTCTGGATAATCCGTTAAAAAACATAATCATAGATGCGGGCTTCCCGTTAATCTCTGTCACGAACTTCTCCCCCTCCACACCGTCCCGGTGCAGGTCAAGGATCACTTCTATGGAGGGATTCTCTTTCAGAATCTGCTGGACGGCGGCCCTGGCATAGTCGTAGGCGGCGCTCCGGTCCAGCACGCCGTCAACCAGGTCGTATACGCCTGTATCATGAATCACCTGATAGCCGTATTTCTCCCGGAGAAGCTCTGCCAGCGTCTCCCCCATTCCCACAATCGAATCCTCTATTACACCCTCCCTGGAATCCGCAAAGGTTTCCTGGGAGTGAGTGTGATAAATCAGGATCTGGGGTACGCCAGGATTTTTTTCAATGGACAGATCCTCACTCAGCAGCTCTTCGGCATTCAGAAGCTCTCCGTCAATGGTTGTCCCTGCATCCAGAGTAAAATATTCATTTAAAAGATAGTCAAAATCCGAAAGCTGTCCAAGAAGAGCCGGCGAAATTCCGCTTCTTCCTGACGCCGAAGCCTCTGCCGCCTGTTCTGAAGGAGTTTCCGTCTGATGTCCGTCTTCCGTTTCCAAAGCCTTCCCCGATGCTGTTTCTTCTTTTCCAGCTTCCCCTTCTCCCGTTTCTTCCCCGCTCCCGCTTTCCATGGCGTCCTCTCCGGCTCCCGTCTCCGTCACTTCTTCCGCCTGTCTTTCTGCCATGTAGGTATAGATTGGCACCAACTGCTCCATCCACTCTGAGATCCAGTTTCCGTCCCCGCCCCCTTTTACCGCCGCGCTGTAGGCCGGGGCGTACGTCTGGACGGCTGCGTCCTCCAGCCCCCGTTTCCACTCATCCGGAACAATTCCGGACAAATCCGCCTCCCGGCTCAGCACCTGGCCGCCCTTGTAAATGATATACGTACTCAAAACTGCCATTAAAAAATATAAAAGCCTCTGCAGCCATTCTCCATTCCGCATCTTCCTCTCCCCTCCGGCATCCCGCAGGCTGGAAAGGGCCTGGAGCTGCCGCTATTTCATTATATGAGGGGAGGGGCCGAATTATGACTTGCCGTTCTCGGGCGTCTCTTCCTCTGAGAAAGCTATATTCAGTCCCTCAGAAATCGTATAGCTCAGATATTTCACTGTCTCGTCAATATCTTTGGGTGTCACAAACATCGTATTCAAATGAGGGGAAATCAGTTCCCGGATCATCTGATGCTTTTGGGCGCTGTCCAGAGTTCCGAGAGCCCCTCCCAGCCTCTGCATTTCCTGATGCTCATCCATCTCCGTTACCAGCTCCTCCATCGTGTCATTGACAATGGTGGCCGCATCCACCACCGTAGGCACTCCCACCGCGATGACAGGCACGCCCAGAGCCTCCTGGTTAATCCCATTCCGGTGATTGCCTACTCCGGATCCCGGATGGATCCCTGTGTCTGTAATCTGAATCGTCCGGTTCAGACGCTTTGTACTTCTGGCTGCCAGGGCGTCTATCACAATCACCAGATCCGGCTTCGTCTCCTCTACCACGCCCTTCACGATCTCCAGGGTCTCCATTCCTGTCTGCGCCATGACTCCGGGAACGATGGCGCTGACACATTCCGTCTCCGCTCCTCTTAAAAAGCTTTTCCCATACTCCCGGATCATATGCCTGGTAATACGGAGGTTGCCCACCACATTTGGCCCCAAGGCATCCGGCGTCACTTCCCGGTTTCCCAGTCCCACCACAAGAACCGACCGTCCTCTCTCTCCCATAAGCTCCCGCAGGTGCCTGGAAAGCTCCCTGGAAATTTCCCGGTGATACCCTTCATCCGGCGCCGACATATTCGGCGCTTCCAGCGTAATATACGTCCCCACAGGCTTCCCTATGGCCCTGGCTCCGTTTTCTGTTTCAATCCGCACCACCGTAGTATAAATCTCTCTCTCCGGGTCGGATTCCTCCTGTACTGTAACGCCCCGGATCCTGGATTCATCCCCGTCGTATCCCTCTCTGGCTTCCAGCGCCAGGTCTGTCCGTATCTGAAAACTCCCGATCATCTTTTCTCTCCTTTGTATATTCCTTATTCATTTGATTACTATTTTTTACAAGATTTTCGGAAATATGTATTGACATAAAACTTGGTTTGGACTAAGATATATGAGTATGTTTACATTAAACGTCCGTGTCCGATTTTAATGAAACAGCCATGAATATAAAAATGTTTGGAGGTGTACGGGTTGGCTAACATCAAATCTGCAAAGAAGAGAATCCTGGTTGCAAAAGCCAGAAATGAGCGTAACAAAGCTGCGAAATCCGCTGTAAAGACAGCTATGAAAAAGGTAGAGGCTGCAGTTGCTTCTAACGACAAGGCTGCTGCTGACGCCGCTTTATTGAATGCGATTTCTATTATTGACAAAGCGGCAAAAAAGGGAATCTATCATAAGAACAACGCAGCACGAAAGGTTTCTCGTCTGACTAAAGCAGTCAACACCCTGGCATAAGCTTAGCATAGATGAATATTAAACACAGTCGGTTCCGTCATGCCGGCTGTGTTTTTTTGTGCGCCCGCTGAACTTTCTATTCTTATGAATTGTGAAGGGGGAAGCTTTTCGCTTCCCCCTTCTATGCTCCAGCGCCACGACGGATACCTCCCCTCTGCCGGCACCCGCCGCATTTGTGCCTCTGACGCACATGCGCATCTGAGTCTTTTTGCTTCTACAGCTCTGACCTGTTGATACGTATATGATACCACCCACATATGTACAGAATATGGAGATAATATTAGTTTTTTTCAAAGATTCTAAACTAATTCTGAAAATCTTCCTGACGGCTTTTCTTGCTGCTGTACTGCACCAGAATCATTTCCACTGCCAGCTGATCCCCCAGCCTTCCTGTTTTCACCGCCTCCTCCGCAGCTACGCAGTCCTCCACCGCCTGGCGCAGAACTGCCTTTTCAAATCGCTCTGTCTGGCGCAGACTCCGCTTTACAATAAAGGGCTGAATTCCTGCTTTCTGGGAAATTCCTCCGGAATCAAAGCCCTGTTCAGACAAATCTTTGATCTGATACAGCTGGTTGAACTGCCTCGCAATCAAAAACAAAATCCGCATAGGAGGCTCTTTCAGGGCCAAAAGGTCATAATAAAGATCCAGCGCTTTTCTCTGATTCTTCTCCGCCACCGCATGGATCATATCGAAAATGCGGTTCTCTGTAGTCACTGTACAGATCTCCTGAATATCCTCCACGTCAATGACATTTCTTCCATAAGTGTAGCAGAAAAGCTTTTCCAGCTCATTTGAGATATTTACCATGTCATTGCCTGCTTTCTGAAAGAAGAGATCCAGAGCCTGTCTTGTAAGATTTTTCTTTTCCTTCTTTACCTGCCCCAGCACCCACGCAGTCAGCGTTTTGGCGTCCTGACGCCCCAGCTCCACCGCCCTTCCGCAGCTTTTCACCGCTTTATAGAGCTTTCCTCTCTTGTCTACTTCATCTTCCACAAATACCATCACCGTCTCCTGGGGCATTCCGGGCAGGTATTCGGCCAGTTCTCCTGCGCTTCCCTTAAAAAGCCCTGTGCTTTCCAGAAGAATCATACGCCTCGGCGCGAAAAAAGGCATAGTATCCGCCTGGCTGATCACCTCCCGGATATCAACTCCCTTTCCCCTGTAAACAGTTAGGTTCATGGTATCCTCATCCGGAAGCAGAGCTTTTTTGATTCTCTGCTTATACATATCCTTCAGATAGTCTTCTTCTCCGTACAGAAGGTAAACCGGCTTCAGCTGTCCCGTCTTCAGATCCTCATTCAGATTCTTCATTCTTTTCTGCCACTCCTTACCAGCCATACCCGGGGCCCTTATCCCGTCCTCTGTCAAAGCGCCCCGGAGACAGCCTGCTCCTGTATAATTCCAGTATGCCTCATTTCAGGAATTTTTGCAATTCTCTTCCTGCTTTTTTTCCCTCTTCCGCTTCGTCATCAAGCCGCCGATTCTTCCTGTCTCCTTGGCGGAAAGGGATTTCCACCCTGTCTCTTTAACCTTTTCTAAAAGTCCCAGCTCCTGGGCAATCTCATATTTCAATTTGTCATCCGGACTCAGCTCTTCCCAGAGTATCTTTTTTTCTTTCTCAGACATCAAACAGCCACACTCCTTTCCCCGATTCAGCCGCGGCCTGCGGCTGGAACAACGCTGCCGCCGTCCGCAACGGGTTATTTTTTAGGAGTATGGCCGTTTTTTTATAATTTATACAGAATCCCCGCAGTCCAGATCTTTAGAAGGACTCCCTTGGGATTACGAGTGCGGCGATTACGTAGGCCAGAATTCCTACCTGCGTAAAAGCCAGAATAATAAAGATCAGCCGGATCAGCGTTGGGTCTATATTCAGATATTCACCGATTCCTCCGCACACACCGCAGATTTTTATATCCGTATTGGATTTATATAATTTTCTCATTGCGCATCCTCCTCAAATTCGACAGAAACAGATCCCACGCCGCAGTCAATACGGATTTCTTTTGACGCATCGTGAGAGACCTTCGTTTCCGCTCCGATGCTTCCATAGGATTCTCCATCAATCATTACTTCTCCCACGCCGCACTGGAGATTGTAATCAAAATCTGTACTCTTCCCAAGCAGCGTCGCGTCTACTTCTCCCACGCCGCAGTCAATTTTCATCTCTTTCCGGATATCCATTCTCAGGCTGCAGTTTCCCACGCCGCAGTCCACCTCCAGCTTCTCGCTGCGGATAAATCCCTCCTGAACCGTCAGCTCCCCCGTTCCCAGATCAATCTTCACTTCTTCCAGAAGCTCCCGCTCCGGTACATAGATTTCAAGAGCCGAGGTTTCATTTCCGAATTTCCAGAAATTCCAGGTGCTCTTTTTGGAGCGGATTTTCAGCTTCATTCCATCCTGACTGCAGGAAAAACCGGTCGGAAGGCGGCTTCCGCTTACCTTCCACTCCGCTTCCTGCCAAGGGATCAGGACACAGTTTGTTTCGCCCAGGTCAAGATCTAATTCTGTAATGTTTGCATAGGTCTCGGAAAACTCAGTTTCCGTTTTCTCTGATTTAGACAGATCCGTTCCGATATCCCGAAACCAGCCCAGCTTTTCTTCCAGCTGCACTCTTCCCTGCTGAATCACATCTGTCATCCCCCGTTCACTGATTCCGAAGAAAAAACTGGCTATGCAGAAGGATAAACCCACCAGGACACAGCAAAACGCTGCGATCAGCAGGGCCTTTGTACTCTTTTTCAACGAGACGCACCTCCTTTTCCCAGGAATCGCCGAAGGGTCTTCCCAAACCACCTCCAGAGCCTCCCAATCTGTTCAAAAATAAACCGGAACAGAGCCGGAATCACGGTGGAGCATCCCCACTTTCCCAGGAGAGCCGCTACTAGAGCCAATGCGAACATGAAAAATCCGCTTCCGATCATCATGGTTCCATAGGCCGGCGAAGCCATGCGGCTTCCCCCCTGTATCACCATCTCGATTCCTCCGGCCAGGAACCCGATGGCCGCTCCGAAGGCCGCGAACACCAGCCCGAACAGCCCGCCAAAAATTCCGAGGATTCCTCCCAGAATCCCAAACACCACAGAAAAGCCCGCCGAAATCAAGCTGCCCGCAGCCGGGATTCCGAAAAAAATCACCAGGAGTACGATTAAGAGAGTCTGGCGTCGCTTCTCGGAATCTCTCCTTCGCCCGCCACGCTTCCCTTTCACTTCTCCTGTCTCTACAAGCTGCCCGTAGGAATCCGGAATCTGTTCCTTCTCCTTATAGCGGGTATCCTCATATCCCCGTTCCGTAAATTCTCCTCCCCTGTCATTTCCCCACAGGCTCCCCTTAATCTCTGCAGCCACCTTCTCCGGACTTCCAAGGCGTCCGGCTATCTCTTCCGGAGTAAGATCTCCGGATTCCTCCAGATAATCCCGATAATAATCCAGGGCCTCTTCTCTCTCTTCCTCTTCAAGATCCGCCAGCAGATATTCAAGCTCTTTTAAGAACTCCTCCCGACTCATAACAGTTTCCTCCCAGGCGACAGAATCGCCGTTATTTTCTCTGAATAAATTTTCCACTCATTTCGATACAGGGACAGCTGCGCAAGGCCCTGCTTTGTAATCTTATAGTATCTGCGATTCCTCCCGCCATATTCCTTATCGTATACGGTCAGACAGTCATCCTTCTGAAGCCTGCGCAGAACCGGATACAGAGTGGACTCCGATACCTCCAGAACTGCCCTCACCTCCTGGGTAATCCTGTACCCGTACGTTCCCTCCTCCTCTAAGGAAACCACGGACAGGACA
Organism: Candidatus Choladousia intestinavium; assembly: GCA_018712785.1. Classification (GTDB taxonomy): domain Bacteria; phylum Bacillota; class Clostridia; order Lachnospirales; family Lachnospiraceae; genus Choladousia; species Choladousia intestinavium. The sequence goes on from DVGK01000028.1 coordinate 28,639, forward strand.
ATGGCATCCAGCAGCGCAGCTCCTGTATTGAAAACCATAATATCACCTTCTTATTCCTGAAATCTCTACTTTTAGTTAAAGTTAATATTATTTTTTTCTTAATATTATTTTCTTTTTAATATTATATAACGTATAGTATTATAGAATCCCCAGTTTGTCAAGAAGAATATGAAAAAAGTCATATTTCTCAGAATACCGCGCCTTCCCTGCGCAGTTTTTTCTGCAAAATATGACTTTCCCTCTGTTTCTTTTCCTGTTTCGGGACGCGTCCAAGTTGTACGGCCCTGGCCAGCTTCTTCCTATCTCACCCGAACTCTCTTCCGGAACGATACGCTCCACCCGGCTTTTACCGCTGCTTTTTCACTGTTTTCTGAAAAATCCAGGTCACCAGCAGCACGATGAGCACACTGTAAAAGGTCGAAACAAACCGGAAGATCCCGTACCAGATCCTGGCGGTGCCCGACAGGGTACAGGTGACAAGAATAAACGTAACGCCGCCGATCCTGGCGTTTATGTAGGGTACCCCGGCCGCCTTGCATAGAAACAGCGTGGCGAGAATTCCCAGAGCGATCATTCCTGTCATGATCCAGGGATTTCCCAGTACGTTGTCTATACAGATCACCACAATGCCTGCCAGCCCGCCGATGGCAGTGATAATCAGCCGGTTGGTTCCCGCCTTCCTGCTGACAGGCACATTGTCCTGGCAGCAGAGAAGGCAGGAAATGCAGGCGGTCATTTTCTGTATCACTTCCAGCCTCATCTCGCCCACCTGAAATCTCAGTCCGAAATAATCCAGAATCGTGGAAGTCAGGCAGCAGATCAGCACCGCTATGGCAATTCTTACATCCAGCAGTGTTACAGATGCTTTTGTTTCCGTTTCCATTCCTGTGACTCTCCTATTTTTGTACTCTATCTAATAAATGCCTTGACATTTACTATTCCTCTTATGCCGGAAGGGCGTCTGCCTCCTTCTGAACGCAGAATACTTCATCTAGAAAATCCAGAGCCTCCTCCACAATCTCACGGGTGTTGTAGTCCGGTTTGCCGTGATCCCCCGCTCCTTCTTTCAGGACCAGCCTCACCTTCTCTTCTCCGACGGACTGCCTCAGCGCTCCGGCAAATTTTTCCGACTGCTGAACCGGAACCACCGGATCGCCGATACAGTGAAAGATAAAAAAGGGAGGAACCGTTTCCCGCACGTAGGTGACCGGAGCCGCCAGCCGGCAAAGCTCCCGGATTTCCTGAAGGGGGCCTCCCATCAGGATGGATTCCGGGGAATCTTCTCTGTCGTGGGTAGGGTTTTCACCGCCGTTTTCCCGAATCATCTCATCTAGAAGATGAAAGCCTGAACAGGCGCCGCACAGGTCTACAGCCGCCTGAATGCTGCTGTCAAACCTTCCGAATCCCGTTTCCGGATCCTCGAATCCGGGAAGGCCGTTTGTAACCGCCGCCATGCTGCCGTAGTATGCCCCTGCCGACATTCCCCACACGGCAAATTTCTTTTCATCCAGGGCGTATCGCTCCGCATGGGCCCTGAGAAAACGGACTGCCGTTTTAATATCGTAAAGGGGAGCCGGCCAGGTAACCTCGCCGCTCTTCCTGTAATCCACGCTGGCAATGGCGTATCCTCTCTTCAGGGCTTCAAACAAGGTCTCCGCCCGCTTGTCTCTCTTGCTCCCGAAGGCAAAGGCTCCTTCGTGAATGTAGAGAATCAGGGGGAACTTTTTCCCCTCTCGCCTGTCTTTCTCTTCCGGAAGATATAAATCCAGCACCTGTTCCCCGGAATCACAGGCATACCGCAAATCCAAAAATTTGGTAATATTTTCCGGCAGATCCCCCGGATTAAATTCCGGTGTCACCGGTATGGGAAAGGCTAATTTGGGTTTCATATTTTTTCTCCGTCAATTTGTTTATCTTTTCTTTATATGCACATTATAGTTTATTCATTTTCTACAATCAATTCGACTTCTTTCGCTTTTTATTCCATAAAGGAATAAATGACATTTAAAACCTTCTGTCACTCTCGGAAAACTGCACAGTTTTCTCTCTGTTTCATTTATATTTTCGTGCTATTTACATTCGTTTTCTTTTCTTCACGTTGACAATCTAATTTTTTCGTTTTAAAATTTTTTTGAAAACGCAGTACAAAAACCAAAAGGGAAAGGAGTCATCATGGAATTAGATTACATTCAAGAGTTTGTCACCCTGGCGGAATCCGAAAATTATCTTCAGGCGGCTGAGTCCCTGTTTATCGCTCAGTCCACCCTGTCCAAACATATTAAATCCATTGAAGCCGATCTGGGGGCGCCGCTTTTTGACCGCACCACCAGAAAGGTGAAGCTGAACCATTTCGGCGCCGCCTTTCTGCCCTACGCGAAAAAAATGCTGGAAATCAAGAAGGAATATACGGCTGTCCTGAGCAGCCATCTGGCGGACACCAATTCCCGGATTACCATCGCTTCCATTCCGGTTATGGCCCATTACCATATCAATGACGTGCTGGCTGAGTTTCAGTTTGCCTATCCTCATATCCACCTGGATATTACAGAGGCAGACTCAGCCCAGATGGGAGAGATGCTGCGGTCCGGAGCCTGTGATTTCGCTTTTCTCCGGGAATTTAAAGAAGAGGAAGAAGAATTTCAGACCATTACCTTTGACACCGACCATATAGTGGCAATCCTTCCTGCCACACATTCTCTTGCCGGCAAAGACTTTGTAACTTTAAATGAATTGAAAGAAGAAAGTTTTTTCTTTTTAAATAAGGGCACTCTTATGTACTCTCTCTGCTATGACGCCTGCCGCCAGGCCGGCTTTACTCCAAACGTTACCTTTACCAGCCACCGGGCCGCCAATATGATTGATCTGGTTCGCAAAGGCATGGGAGTGGCCCTTCTTACGAAGCAGCCTGCCCTGGTTTTCGCGGATTCCAGCGTCTCCGCGGTAGACGTGGTTCCTTACCTGAAAAACAGCATACGCCTGGCATATTTAAAGGGCCGAAAACTCTCGGCCCCTTCCAGACAATTTTTAAATTACGTTCAGACCTGGGCCAGGGAAAGAGAAAATGCTTCCCCCGTCTTATAAAAGCCTTTCAGCAGACATACGTTCCGCCCAGATAAAGATGGATAAAATAAGTCATTCCACAGGCCAGATGGCCCAGAAAGAGAAGTCCGGCAGCAGCCCAGTACAGCTTTCTGCCTCCGGACGGCCTTCCTTCTTTCAGCTTCTCACAGCATTTCGCGGCGCATACCACAAATACAAGAAAAATGCAGAAGCTGTAGCCCCACGAGAAATTCCCGTGGGTTTTTCTTGGGCCCTCTTCTCCCAGGAAAAGATACTCCAGCAGGCCGAAGAGCCAGATCAGCCAGGTGAAGCCGAAAACCCGATCCCTCTTCAGCTCTTTTCTGTTACCCGCCAGAACAAAAAGCGGGAAGGCCGCCGACTGCAGCAGCGCTGCCCAGGGATACCGGTTATATTTCAGAAAATTATACGGAAGCATCAGGGCAATCCGTGAGCCGTCCTCTTTTCCCTGAAACAGCACCGTGGTCTGGTAAATCACCACGCCAAGAGATATCAGCACCGGAATTCCGGAAAGGATCTGATATTTCAGAGTTTTCCTCCTGGCAAGGATACAGTCCGCCAGAAGCTGCAGCCCCATGGCCGGAGCAAAACAGAGAATAAAATTCGGCTTCATAAGATTTACAAAAACCAACGAAGCCGTAAAAAGCAGCCATTTTCCGGGGCTTATGCCCTTCTGATACGTCTTCAGCCAGGAAAAATACAGAAGAAGCACCAGAACGGCAGCGAACTTCATGCCCAGGTACGTGGAATTGTGCCAGAGGTTTCCCGACTGCATCCCCATATACCGGTAATCATTCACCCAGGGAAGATACAGCGGCATGACGAAGGAGCAGGCAAAGGCCAGAAAATGCAGAGCCCTTTGATTCCCTGCCGGAAACAGCTGCCGCAGCAGCAGCCATGTGACGAACACGGCTGCCCCCAAAAGCAGGGCCAGCCAAAGAGCCACGGCCTTTTCATTCAGCCCCAGAGTCTCCATCAGGAATCCGTAGGAGCGTTCCATAAGGCTGTAGGCCGTCCCGTTGATCCCTTCTGAAATATGCGCAGGAAGATCTGAATCATAAACCCCCAGCCTTCCCGGATAATGAATGGCCTGTCTGAGAAAAAGCTGATAGGAGCTTCCCAGAAGGCCCAGATACAAAAGGGCCAGAAGCGCGTCCAGCCCCCGCAAAAGATACGGCCTCATTTTTGTTTTTCCTCCCACGGCACTTCTACCAGGGCGTGATAGAGGGCCTGAATAGACCGCTCAAAATCATCGTTTTTCACTCCGATGGTACAGTTAATCTCATTGGAGCCCATATCAATCATCTTAATATTTACGTCCGCGTCTCCCAGAGAGGTGAAGAACCGGGCGGCAATCCCGCATACGGACCGCATCCCTTTTCCCACTACCGTCACCAGAGCCATATCCCGGTCAATCTCGATTTTGTCCGGGGAAAGCAGCCTGGAGAGAGACTCCATAATGGCCGCCTCTTTTACCGCCAGCTCTTCCTGGGGAAGAATCACGCAGATGGTATCAATGCCTGAGGGCATATGCTCAAAAACAATGTCATTTTCCTCAAAAGCCTCCAGAAGCTTTTTGCAGAATCCCGGCTGGGAATTCATCCGGTTCTTGGCAATGCTGATGGCTGCAAAGTTTTTCTTTCCAGCGATTCCTGTAATCGGCACTTCTTCCTCCGGAGCGATCCGGCTGCAGATCACTGTTCCCGTTTCCTCCGGAGCGTTGGTGTTGCGGATGTGGATGGAAATCCCCTCCCTGCGAACCGGGTACACAGCCTCCTCATGAAGAACCGTAGCTCCCCGGTATGCCAGCTCCCGCAGCTCCTCAAACGTCATTACATCGATCTTTCTGGGATGCGAGATAATCCCAGGATCCGCCAAAAGGAAGCCGGAAACATCCGTCCAGTTTTCATAGAGATCCGCCAGCACGGCTCTTGCCACGATGGCGCCTGTCACATCTGAGCCGCCTCTGGAAAAGGTATGAATATTTCCCGCGTCATCCGCCCCATAGAAGCCCGGAATCACAGCTCTCTCAAGTCTGGAAAGCTTCTGTCCCAAGAAAAAATTCGTCCTCTCGTCCTCAAAGCGGCCGTCCTTTCCAAACCTCACCACCTCCGCCGCGTCTACAAATTCGTATCCCAGATATGCGGCCAGAAGTTTGCCGTTCAGATATTCTCCCCGGGAAGCGGCATACTCAGCCCCGGCGTGTTCCAGGAAAGCCGCCTCGATTTTCCCGAAATCCGATTCCAGAAAAAAATCCATGGAAAGATCCCGGCAGATCTCTTTGTATCTCTCCTTGATCTTCTTCAAAAGTTTTTTATAGGGACGTCCGTGCTTTGCCTCCTCATAGCAGAGATACAGCAGATCCGTTACCTTCTCGTCCTGAGGCGATCTCTTGCCGGGAGCGGAGGGGACGATATACCTTCTCTCCGGGTCCGCCTCCACGATCTCCCTTACCTTCTGAAAGTGGGCCGCGTCCGCCAGGGAGCTCCCTCCGAACTTGGCCACCTTTATATGTTCTCTACCCATCTTTTCCTCCTGTATAAAACTCATTCCGTGGTATCATACCACCGATAGAGGAAAATATCTACCCTTTCCTTGCAGGAATTCCTATCGCAGGAACATCCGCAGCAGAAATTCCTTCCATCCGTTATAAGGCTGATACCGGATGGGCAGATCCAGCCAGTTGTACTTCTTCACAATGCTTCTTTCATGGCTGAAGGTCTGAAAGCTTCTCTTTCCGTGGTAGCTTCCCATTCCGCTCTGTCCCACGCCGCCAAAGCCCATACGGCTGGTAGCCAGATGGATAATGGTGTCATTGACGCACCCTCCGCCGAAGCTTACATTCAGAAGAACCTGCTGTTCCGTCTTTTGGCTTCTGGTAAAGAGATACAAAGCCAACGGCTTCTCTCTGTGCCTCACGAAGGTGATCACCTCCCGGATATCCCGGAAGGTCAGCACCGGCAGAATCGGGCCGAAGATCTCCTCCTGCATCACAGGGTCCGAAGGCCTTACGTCCGTCAGTACCGTAGGCGCGATCTGCAGGGTGTCGCGGCGGCTTTCTCCACCCAGATAAATCTTTCCGGACTCCATCAGCCCCAGGAGCCGGTTAAAATGCTTTTCATTGATGATCTTTCCGTAATTCTCATTCTCCAGGGGATTTTCTCCCAGCTGCTTTCGGATGAAGCGGCGTATCTCTTCCAGCAGCTTATCCTTTACAGACTCCTGGACAAAGAGGTAATCCGGGGCCACGCAGGTCTGGCCCAGATTCAGGAATTTTCCAAATACAATCCTGGCGGCCGCCCGCTTCAGATTGGCAGTCTCGTCTACGATGCAGGGGCTCTTTCCCCCCAGCTCCAGGCACACAGGAGTCAAATATCGGGAAGCTTTTTCCATCACAAGCTTCCCTACCGATACGCTTCCGGTAAAGAATATGAAGTCAAACCGCTGTTCTAAAAGGGCCTGGTTTTCTTTTCGCCCGCCCTGAACCACTGTGACAAAACGGGAAGCAAAGCATTCCTCTATGATCTTTTCAATCACCTCAGAGGTAGCCGGAGCATAGGCGCTGGGCTTGATTACCACACAGTTCCCGGCGGCGATGGCTCCGATCACAGGCTCCATGGCCAGCATAAAGGGATAATTCCAGGGGGACATAACAAGCACCACCCCGTAGGGTTCCGGGGAGATAAAGCTTTTGGCGTGAAACTGGGCCAGGGGCGTAAGCACCCGCTTCGGCCTGGCGTAGCCTCTCAGATGTCTGATCATAAAGGTCAGTTCACTGAGAACCATTCCCGTCTCACACATATACGTCTCAAATCCGGACTTTTTCAGATCGGTCAAAAGGGCCCGGTTGATCTCATCCTCATACTTTAGAATCGTTTTTTTCAAAGTCGCCAGAGCTCCCAGCCTCCAGGAGACATTCTTCGTCTTTCCTGTCTCAAAATAAGCTCTCTGCTGTTCCACCAGATCTTTAATCTCCATAACACACCTCCAGAATCCGTATTACGGCCTCATACGTCACCTGCCTAGGGTTCACAATGGCCGCTCCGTCATTCAGCGCTGTCTTCGCCACCTCAGGAAAGCTTGCAGGATCCACTCCCGCTTCCTTCAGAGTCTGAGGAAGCCCTGTCAGCTTATGAAGACAGCTTCTGAGACGCAGCACCTCCGCGATCGCCCGGTCTCCTCTCTTTCTGGAAGGCGTCTTCAGATACACTTCCTCCCCGGCAAGATAAAACAGCAGTTTTCCGTAAGAATCCCCGCATACCCGCCGGTTAAACATCATGCCTGCCGGAAGAAGGATGTTCATGGCGTCCCCGTGAGGCACGCCGCAGACTCCCCCCAGGGCATGGCCGATGGCGTGGACAATTCCCACCATACTGTTGCTGAAGGCTGCTCCCGCCAGGAAGCTGGCGTTAGCCAGGGCCAGCCTTGCTTTGGCGGAGCCTCCGAACCGCACTGCCTTAATCAGGTTCTCCCGTACCAGCCCCACTGCAGTCAGGGCATAAGCATCGCTGACCGGATTTTTCTGAATGCAGCTGTACGCCTCAATGGCATGGCAGAGCGTGTCCATTCCTGTAGAAGCGGTGGTTCTGGGAGGAAGAGTCATAGTCATTCTGGGATCCAGCACTGCCACATCCGGCATTAGCTGGGCGGAGATATATTCCATCTTCACGTGATTTGCCGTATCTTTAATCACCGCCACTGCCGTAGCCTCACTTCCCGTCCCGGCCGTAGTCGGCACCGCCACAAAGGGAATATGCTCCCCTCTGGAGATGCTCTCACACCCCATCAGAGTTTTCAGATCATCCGCCTTCTGGCTGATCAGAAGCCGGACCCCTTTGGCCGTATCCAGAACACTGCCGCCTCCTACCGCCAGCAGGCTGTCACACCCATAATCCCGATATTCTCCCGCAATGCGGTTTACCGTATCCACGCTGCTGTCTCTTGGTATATCCGTAAAGATTCTTCCTACCTGCAGATCTCCCAAAGAGTCCAGCACCACAGACAGGGTTCCGATCTTCTCCAGAACTCCGTCGCAAAGCACCATGGGCCGCCTGGCACCCAGCATTTTCAGCTCATAGGAAATATTATCCGCCGCCCCTTTTCCCGAACAGAGCTTGGTGGGATTTGTAAACTCAAAATATGTAGACATAAATACCTCCGTTCCGGTCTTAACCGTATGTTTTCTTCCTCTTCTATCTTCCCGATTCCAATAAAGCTTTGCCGTACACCAGAAGAGAGGAGACCTCTTTTCCCGGTACTTCTTTTAAAATTCTTCTGCTCATAAAGCCGGGGAAGAGATACGCTTCCAGGTATTCCACGCACCGCACAAAGCTCATGGTCTGATAAATATCTCCTTCCAGGAAAAACAGATGCTCCGCGTAGGCATCCGCCACTCCCACCTGGCCGCTTAAAACCCGGAAAGCTCCCTCTACGGATTTAAAGCGCATGGTAATATCCGCTCTCTGAGCCCGGCGTATTCTGGCCACTCCTTTGTCCGGATCCTTCCGCATGGCCAGCACAGCACCTCCCGGTCCGCAGACCAGCTTCAGCGTCAGTCCGTCCTTCCACTGCCGCATTTCCTTTCTGACGCGGCTGTCCTCCCGATATAAAACCCGGAATCCCCGGAACAGCACCTCCAGTACGATCTGGTTCACGCGGCTTAATAGTTCCCGTTTCATTCTTTTTCCACCCCTTCTGTACGTTTCTCTTCCTCCTGCATCCTGCGGAAGCAGGCGGCAGCCTCCTTCATCAGCTCTGTGAGCCTGCGGGCTTTTTCTTCGCCCATCCTTTCGATCACTCCTCCGGGAAGCTTCAGGATTTCTCTGTGAGCCTTCTCGTAAAAAGGAACTCCCTGGTCCGTGAGGAAAAGATATACCTGCCGCCGATCCTGCCTGGACCGTTCTCTTCTGATGATTTCCTGGCTTTCCAGCCGATTCAGAACCAGATTCATCTGGGACTTTTTCATGGAGAGGCGGCGGCACAGCTCTGTGGCAGTCAGCGCCTCTCCCTCTTCCTTCCTCTGCCGGTACAAAAAGCCGCATACCATGGATTCATTGTAGGTCATAGCCTTCACAAGGCGTTCATTGCTGATAGCCGTGGACATCTGAAGCCATCCGTCTAAAAGGGCCTCGCTCATCTGATCTTTTGTATCTTCCACAAGTCCGCTCCTCTCTTCATCGCCGCTTGCAATTTTTAGTTCATTCTGTTAACTGTTCTTTCTGTTAACTATTTCCATTTATATATACTCTCCTTTCAGGCAGTTGTCAAGAGAGATTCCGATGTATGCCCGAAACCACGCATGAACTATTCCTTCATCTTCGGCTCAAAAAGAAGGCTTGCCAGATAAGAGAAGATCAACGCGGCGCTGATTCCCACAGCGCTGGCCGCGAATCCTCCCTTAAAAAGGCCCAGCACCCCTTCCGCGTCCGCCGCTTCCTTTACCCCCTTCCAGAGAGTATTGCCAAATCCTAAAAGTGGAACCGAAGCGCCGGCTCCCGCAAAGGACAGAAAAGATTCATAGACTCCCGCCGCTCCCAGTACAGCTCCCAGACACACCAGGATGACCATCACTCTTCCCGGAAGCAGCTTTGTCTTTTCCAGCAGAATCTGCACCAGAGCGCAGATCAGCCCTCCTACCCAAAACGCGTGAATATACTCCATTCCGTCTCCTTTCCCTGCTGCATTCTCAGCAATGTTCCAGAACTACTCCATGAGCAATCCCGGGTATGGTCTGCCCTTCATTAAAACTTACCTTTGAAAGAAGTGCGCCGGTAGGTACGAATAAAACTCTCTTCCAGATCTCCTTTCGCAGCTTCGGAAGAATCATGGCCGCCAGCACCACCGCCGAACAGCCGCAGCCGCTGCCTCCCGCATGGGTATCCTGGTTCTCCCTGTCGTAAATCTCAATGCCGCAGTCCATGTGCTGAGAACTGATATCAAACCCCTTTTCCTTTAAAAGCTGTATCAGAATCTCCTGCCCTACATAGCCCAGATCTCCCGTAATAATCCGGTCATAATCCTCCGGCTGCCGGTTAAAATCCATCAGGTTCTGGTAAATCGTGTCACAGGCTGCGGGAGCCATACAGGCTCCCATATTCATATTATCCTTCACTCCCATATCTACAATTTTCCCCGGCGTAACCCCTGTAATTTTTACATATCCCCCCTGGGAGGCAAGTATAAAGGCTCCGCTTCCTGTGACCGTCCAGGTAGCTGAAAGGGGACGCTGATTCCCATAGGCCAGGGGAAATCGGAACTCCTTCTCTGCGCTCCCGAAATGACTGGATGTAATAGCCGCCGCATAGTCCGCGAAGCCTCCGGCCACAGCCATAGCCGCCAGGGTCAGTGACTCGCCGCAGGTAGAACAGGCTCCGTACAGCCCGAAAAAAGGCAGGTTGCTTTCCTCTGCCCCAAAGGATGTGGCTGAGAGCTGGGCCAGGAGATCTCCCCCGAACAGATACCGGATCTGCCACGGTGAAAGCTTCGCCTTCCCTGCTGCCACCGTCAGAGCCTCCTTCTGAAGGGTGCTCTCCGCCTTTTCCCAATTCTTCTCGCCAAATCCGGCATCCTGGGAAATCAGATCAAAAAAATCTCCCAGGGGTCCTTCTCCCTCCTTGGGACCTACAATCGACGCGCTGCTGATGATATGCACAGGATCCAGAAACGCAAGACTCTGATCCCCTTTTCTCTGGTCTACAGCCATATGCATTCTTCCTTTCTTCACCATCCGGAGTCCTCCAAAGGAGCTTCAATAGCTTTTCTGCAGCGTTCCGTATCTTACGCGGGCATAGACGCCCGGCTTATTGACCGCAAGCAAAAAGGAGACTCCTGCTTTCTCTGTTAGCAGTATTGTCTCCCGATTTTCGTTTCTTATTCTGTTTCTTTTATAGGGTTCCGTTCTTTTTTCTATTTTCCAGCGCGCCCGGGATCCCTGAACCGCCGTAAATCCGGCGCTCCTCCGTCTATCTCTGAGCCCTTAGCTCTGTCCCCTCACACTGGGCGATCTTCTCTTCAATCCTGGCCTTTACCATAGCGGCTACTTCCGTGGTCTTCATCCCCTGATACGCTTCGTAGGGAATCGGCTTCAGAAAATGTACCTGCACCTTCTGCTTTTGGACGGAGCCTGTATCAAAAGCCTTATAAGAATCCAGAAGGGCCACAGGGACAATGGGACACTTTGCCTTCATGGCGCTCTTAAAGCTTCCTCCCTTAAAATCCAGGAGCTGATTTCCCTTTCTGCTTCTGGTACCCTCCGCAAAGATCAGAAAGCGCCGCCCCTTTTTCACCTCTTCCGCCACCTGCAGGATCACCTTCATCCCCTCTCTCGGATCGCTTCTGTCCAGTGAGATGGCGCCCATGCAGGCAAACACCTGTTTTAAAAAGGGAATGTTCTGAAGCTCTTTTTTCAGCACCACTGAAAATGCGTGCGGCATAAGGTAAAGAATCGCCAGCACATCGAACATTCCCTGGTGGTTCGGGTACAGGATGTACCCTCCCTCCTTTGGAAGCTCCTCCATCCCGTCTCCCTCTATGACAATTCTTCCTCCCTTGATGGCCCGATTGTCAATCTTTTTCAGAAGCCGGAAACGCTCCTCCTCTGTATACTGCTCCGGATGGGCCGCGCAGCGCAGAAGACGCGTCAGTCCATATGGCACGTACCACAGATTCATAAAAACCATCCACAGAATTCTTTTCATTTTCTCTCTCCTTTGTCAGAATCCTTGCCTCACTTCAGCAGTTCTGAAAATTTTTTAATCCTGCCGTCCCAGTCCCCGGGCTCCCCGAATCCATAGGAGGCCCACACAAAGGGGATGCCCGCCTCCCGGGCCGCTTCCCGGTCTCCATTTGTATCTCCCACATACACGGGATCCTTCAGATGATTCCGCTCTATAATCATCCGGATGTTCTCTCCCTTATTTTTCCTGGTGTTTCCGTAGCACTCAAAATCTGTGATCCAGGGTCCAAGTCCCGTCTTTTCCAAAAACAGCTCTATGTACCCGGACTGGCAGTTGCTGACGATCAGCACCGGGAAGCGTTCTGCCAGCTTCGGAATGGTCTCCGTCACTCCGGGATAGCAGATCCGGCAGGGATCCTCCCGCAGATACTCATGCTCATACCGGCAGCACAGCTCCATAAGCTCCTGTCTTCTCTCCGGATTCTCATCCGGTAGCAGCTCCTCCCCAATCACCTTCATCGTCTTGCCGAAAAGTCCCTTCAGCTGCTCCTGCGTCACCTCCCTTTCGCAGCCGCCTTCCCTGAGGGCCTTCGTCCAGGCCCTGGCCACAATGGGAGTGGAATCCCAGAGGGTTCCGTCTACATCTAAAATAAAACTGTCCATTTCACCCTTTTCTCCTCTCTTCTGCTGTCATCTGCACGCGGAAAACCAGATAGAACACAACGCCCTTCAGCATGGAGGTGGCGGACAGGGCCCACCAGACTCCGTTCAGTCCAAGTCCCATCTCTCCCAGAAAATATGCCAGGGGAATCCGCAGTCCCGTCAGGAGAATGCTGATCACGCTGCACAGCTTCGTCTTCCCCATACCCGAGAGGGCGCCGATGGTCATCAGCTCCACACACATAAAGGCCTCTCCCAGCCCCACAATGATCAAATAATCCACAGAAATAGCAATGGCATCCGCCTCGTGGAAAAAAATCCTGGAAATAGGTTCCGGAACCAGCACAAAAAGCAGGGTAATGGCCAGTCCCCAGATCACTACGATACGGAAGGATATCTCATACCCCTTCCGCATCCGGTCCAGCTTTCTCGCTCCGTAGTTCTGCCCCGCGAAGGCATTGAGAGCCGCACCGAAGCCATCCGCTGTATTCCATGAGATGGATTCGATCTGTCCCCCCATTCTCTGGGTAGCCACTGCCGCGGCTCCAAAGCCGGACACCATTCTGGTAAGAACCATGGAGATCATGCAGTACAGGGAGCCCTGCAGAGCCGTCGGTCCTCCCATCCGGAAGATCTGCTTATAGAAATGGGCAGGAATCTTTTTAAAAAGACGCACCTGACGGATCACGTTTCCTGCCCTTCTCCGGCGCAGCAGGGACAGAAGCATCACCAGCGTAACAACCGCCTGAGCGGTGACAGTGGCCGCCGCCGCCCCCAGAACCTCCAGCCTGGGAAAGGGGCCGATTCCCAGAATCAGAACCGGGTCAAAAACCATGTTGATCACAAGCCCTGCCAGGTTAGCCAGAAAGGGCGTCTTTGAATCCCCCTGGGCAGTAAACAGACCGGTGAGCGTCTGCGTCATAAAAGAAAACAGGATCAGCCCGCAGGTTACCTGGGTGTACTCTCTGGCATACCGGTAGGTCAGAGAATCATCCAGGGCAAAAAAGCTAAGAAGAGGGTCTGTAAACAGCAGGCATACCGCCGCGAAGGCCAGGCCGAAGAGAAGGGTCAGCTGAATCGCTGCTCCCGCGTACTGTCTGGCCTCCTCCCGTTTCCCTCTGCCCATGCTCTGGGCTACATGGACCTGTCCTCCCATCCTGGCCAGCGACACCAGCCCCTGGGAAAGCCACACATACATTCCTCCTACTCCCACGCCTGCCACTGCCTTGGAACCCAGGACTCCGATCCATGCCATATCTGTAATACTGTAAGCGGTAGACAGAAAGGATGATGCCATAATCGGCAGAGAGAGCCGGGTCAGTGTATTGAGGATCGGCCCCTCTGTCAGATTGATCTGTGATGTCTTTTCCATTTACTCCTCCCTCATCGGTTCTCTATGAGCGGCTGGAAAGCATCCCCTCCAGCTTCTCTGTCTGGGCCACGATCTCTTCGATCTCCGGACGCGTCAGCTTTTCCGGCTTCTTGCCCCGGATCTGCCTCTGCAGAAGAGAGATCTGTCCCTTCAGTTCTTTTTTCTCTTCCTTCGTAATATTTTTCTTGTTCTCAGCCAGATACTGATCCGCTTTCGTGATGGCGCCCCGGGCATTTCCCAGCACATCCATCTGCTCCATGCGCTGCGCGTCCTCATGCTCGTAAGCCTTCGCGTCCCTCACTGCCTTCTGGATCTCCTCCTCAGAAAGATTGGAGCTGGCTGTAATGGTGATGCTCTGCTCCTTTCCGGTTCCCAGATCCTTGGCCGAGACATTTACAATGCCGTTGGCGTCTATATCAAAGGTCACCTCGATCTGGGGCACGCCGGCCATGGCCCGCTTAATACCGTTCAGCCGGAAATTCCCCAGCAGGGTATTGTCCTTGGCAAACTGCCGCTCCCCCTGAAGGACCTTAATCTCCACGGAGGTCTGGAAATTGGCTGCCGTAGTGAAAATCTGACTGTGTCTTGTGGGGATCGTCGTGTTTCTCTCAATAATCTTGGTCGCCACGCCTCCCACTGTCTCAATAGAAAGAGTCAGCGGCGTCACATCCATGAGAATCAGATCCGCACCCGCGCCGGAGGTAAGCTCTCCGCCCAGCTTCGCTCCCTGGATGGCCGCCCCCAGGGCTACACATTCATCCGGATTCAGATTTCTGGCAGGCTCCTTGCCGGTAAGCCTGCGGACCTTCTCCTGAACTGCAGGCATCCTGGTGGAGCCTCCCACCAGCAGAACCATCCCCAGCTGTCCTGCTGATATGCCGGCATCGCTCAAAGCCTTATGCACCGCTTCCTCTGTGCGGTCCACCAGGTCAGCGGTCAGCTCCTGGAATTTTGCCCTGGTCAGCTCACATTCCAGATGTACCGGCTCTCCCTTGGACATGGTCAGAAAAGGGAGGGTAAGAGTAGTCTCGGAAACTCAATAAACAATTGAGAAAATTTGAGACTTAGTCAGAAAAGGGGGATGCTTGAGCAATCAGGAAAGACTTCAGAGTGTATAGCGAAGAACTACCGGTTGATACGGGCATAACT
>DVGK01000029.1 GCA_018712785.1 Candidatus Choladousia intestinavium
TGTTAATAATGAAAAAGTGCAGTTGGAGAGCGAAAGGAATCAAAGACGGGTAAGTAATCTGCTGAGAAGTGTAGGAGGAAACCCTCGTTTGAATGAAGCCAGTAGAGAAATTGATCTACCGTATGAATATATAGACTATGCAATTTATAATTATAACCACAGTGCTGTGCCGATTGAAACACTTGAAAAAGTGTTGGAATGTTATCATCTTACATTAGAGGATGTAAATGATAGAATTGTTCGGCACTCGCAAGAAGAAGAAGATCTTAATGATCTGATAGGGGGCTTGGAAGATTGAGAGCATCGTTGGATACAAATGTACTGATCCATATTTACCGGGCCGGCCTTGAAGATATATTGTTTGAATTTTTTACAGACGGTGTTTTTATATATGAGCAGATCAGAAAAGTAGAGCTGGAACATCATGGGAAGGAGATCCTTGACAAAGTTGATTCAGATATTGAATCCGGGAAAATTAAAGTATATACAGATGAGACTTTAAAGCAACAAGCTGTTTTAAGGATATTTGAGACTAATGTAAATGAAAATAAGTTATTATATGGTTTAGGCGATCTTGGAGAGGTTTATGCGATTTCTCTGGCCCAGACAATAGGTGCGTATTCTCTGGTTACAGATGATATGTCGTTTAGAAGCCAGATTGTAAAATTTATAAAGCGTTTTTGGAAAGATCCTTATAAGAATGAAGAGAAAAAATGGATGAGTAAATTAGTCGAGGAGCGGAAAATACGAGTTAAGAGTAAATTTACAGAGCTGCAAAAATTATTATAAATGTGCAGTGGGTATCTGACGGCGCACCGGCAATACCTCCCAGGCATACCCTGCCATGTGTACTAAGTATTTGCCTATAGACTCAACCAGTTATACAATATACACAGTTAAAAACCATAGTATTTTCAAATGGGAGGCGTTGTACATGAACACAGAAAAAATGAAACAGGATTTAGGCGGCGGAGCCGTTTTTGATATGGGAGAGCCTAACACCGCCTTTGGACAGTACTTTGTAGGACAGAGCTATTTAAAGATGCTGACCACAGAAGGGGTAGGCATCGGCAATGTCACCTTTGAGCCGGGCTGCCGCAACAACTGGCATATTCATCACGCGAAGAAGAACGGCGGGCAGATTCTGCTCTGCACCGGCGGCAGAGGCTGGTACCAGGAGTGGGGGAAAGAGGCAAGAGAGCTTCATCCCGGCGACGTGGTGGTGATTCCCCCGGAAGTGAAGCACTGGCATGGGGCAGCGGCAGACAGCTGGTTTGCCCATCTGGCCGTGGAGGTTCCCGGAGAAGAGACATCCAATGAGTGGTGCGAGGCGGTGTCCGAGGAAGAGTACGGCAAATTAAAATAGGAAAATTTAGAAGTTGAATTTGTACTTCTTTGTTGATAAAGTAAATATTGCGCTTTATACAAAATGAAACCAGCGGCAGTGCTTTTAAAGCGCTGCCGTAAATTTTTGCAGGAAATTTTCTGAGATTTCTGCTTTAGGAAGAAGAGCTGCTGGCAGGATGTGAACGGCAGCAGGAAAGGAGTACGGCGTTGGGCGAGATTCATAAAATTGGAATTCCCAGAGGACTGATGGCCTATAGGGACGGAATCCTGTGGCGGGAATTTTTTCAGCAGCTGGGCTTTGAATGCCTCGTCAGTCCCAGAAGCAATAAACAATTTCTGGAACAGGGAACAGCCAGGGCTGTAGACGAGACATGCCTGCCTTTTAAAATGTATCTGGGCCATGTGATGTGGCTGACAGACAAATGCGATGCCATTTTTATCCCACGTATGGGAGGCTACAGCAACAGGGAAAAGATGTGTACCAGATTTGAGGCGCTGCCGGATCTTGCAGGTAATATTTTCAGGGATGAGCAGATCCGGATTCTCACCGTGAGCTATGACTGGTACGAGAAGACCACAGAAGAAAAGGTGTATCTTGAGCTGGGGGAAAGCCTGGGACGCCCCAGAAAACAGGTGAAGAAAGCGTATGCCGCCGCCAAAAAGCGGCAGGATACCTGGCTGAAGACACGGGAAAAAAAGCAGCAAAAGAGCCTGGACAGCGGCAGATTTAAGATCCTGCTGGCAGGTCATCCGTACGTTCTCCATGATGAATGTATGGGAGGAGAGCTGGAGGAAATCCTGAAAAAGCTGGATGCGGAAGTGCTTTATACAGATTACGTAAACCGGGAGAGCGCCCTGAAAAAAAGCTATGAGTTTTCAAAGGTGATGCCATGGCTGATCAGCCGGGAGATTACAGGCGCTTCTTTTATTTTGAAGAAAAAGATTGACGGCATGATTCTGGTCAGCGCCTATCCCTGCGGTACGGATTCGCTGGTATACGATATGCTGCTTCGGAAAATGAAGGAGCTTCCGATGCTGAATCTGACCCTGGATGCGCAGAGCGGAACCGCGGGGCTGGAGACGAGAGTGGAAAGTTTCATCGATATCATTCGATATCAGAAGGCAGGGGGATATGGAAATCAAATTTGACGAAAAAAAGAAAATCGCTTTTCCCAGATTTAATCATTACGGATATGCCATCCGGTATCTTGTGGAGCAGGGGCTGGGAGCCCAGTTCGTACAGCTGCCTCCCCCCACCAAGGAAACAAGCGAACTGGGAAGCCGGTATAGCCCGGATTATGCCTGCGCTCCCTTTAAGCATACCCTGGGTAGCCTGATTGAGGCAGTGGAGGCAGGAGCGGACGTCCTGGTGGAAACAGGAGGCCTGTGCCGTCTGGACTACTATGGGGCTCTTCAGAAGGAGATTATCCGTGAGCTGGGTTATACCTGTGAGTTTGTCAATCTGGCGGAATATATGGGAGGCAAAAAGAGTGGATGGCTGAAGCTGGCGAAGCATCTGAATCCCAAGCTGAATCCCGCCAGGCTTATGGCAGGCGTCTATGAGGGAGTGAAAATGGCTGAATATCTGGATGAGATCGAAGAGCTGTATTTTAAGAACGCGGGCTTTGAAGCGGAAAAAGGGAGCTATAAAAAGGTATACCGGCAGTTCCTTCTGGAGATGCAGCTTGCGGAGAACAGTCAGGAGATTAAGGACGCCTACCAGAAGGCCAAGCAGGAAATGAGCGCTTTAGAGCTGAGAATCCCCGGCAATCCAGTGCGGATCGGGATTGTAGGAGAGTATTTTACGGTGATGGATGAATACTCCAATCAGTTCCTCCAGGAAAAGCTGGTGGGGCTGGGGGCTTCAGTCAGCCGCTTTATGAACTTTACCAACTGCCACTTAAGAGCGAAGGAATCAACGCTGCGGCCTAAAATCAGAGAATACGCCAGATACAGTATGGGTCCCACCACCACCTGGACGGTGAATTCGGCTTTAGATTATGCCAAGCGGGGCTATGACGGGGTCATCCATGTGAAATCCTTTGGCTGTACTCCGGAGACAGACGCTGTTCCGGTGCTTCAGAATATCAGCAGGGATTATCACATTCCTGTGCTGTATTTAAGCTATGATATGCAGGGAAGCGATACAGGGCTGGATACCAGGCTGGAGGCCTTTTATGACATGCTGGAGAGAAAGAAGAAGGTACTGCGATGAAGAAGAAAGCTTATTTAGGAATCGACATCGGTTCCATTTCGACCAAAGGTGTAATTATAAATGAAGAAAACGAGTTTCTTGCCGAGAGCTATCTCTGGACGGAGGGGAATCCGACTGAGGCCACCCGGCAGGTGCTTCACGCTCTGCGGGAGCAGCTTGACGGGGAACAGTATCAGATTGTCTCAGCCGGTACCACAGGCAGCGCCAGAAAACTGGTGGGAAGTCTGATCGGAGCCCAGGTGGTGAAGAATGAGATTACAGCCCATGCGGTAGGAACGACAACCCTGCATCTCGATGTCAGGACGATTCTGGAAATCGGCGGTCAGGATTCTAAGATCATCTGTGTGGAAAACGGAGTGGCGGTAGATTACGCTATGAATACCCTCTGCGCCGCCGGGACAGGAGCCTTCCTGTCCAGCCAGGCCCATCGTCTGGGCATCCAGGTGGAGGAATTCGGAGAGATTGCCCTGAAGGCAAAGAAGGCGGCGCCCATAGCGGCCAGATGCACCGTCTTTGCCGAATCAGATCTGGTACAGAAGATTGTTGCCCCTGTAGTTTTCCAGGGAGGCGTCAGCAAAAATGCCGGCGTGGTCCATATGTTTGAGGAGGAGCTGGGAATGCCTGTTCTGGTGGATGAGAAAGGACATCTCATGGGAGCCTTCGGAATCGCGATCCTGACTAAGGAACAGCGCTGCGAGAAAGAATTTTCTTTTGATATAGCAGACACAGAATTTAAGACGCGTGAGATTACCTGCGGAAAATGCGCGAATCACTGTGAGATTATCTGTGTTTACCGGGACGGCCTGCTCATCGACTCCTGGGGCAACCGGTGCGATAACGGCGCTGTCCGCCAGCAGAAGGAGCAGATGGGAAAATAGCAGATCTGATAACCTTCAGGTATAAACTGGTAAACAAACAGAGACTTCTGCCATGCCGGCCTTTGACTTATACTTGATTCAGATACATCCATACCATCGGCAAAGCCGATTTTAAATGGATTTTTATCCCGCGGCGGTGAAAGTACGGAACCGCTGCGAAGAATAAGAAGATAAGGAGAAGTGACAGATGGAAACAAGAATACTGGGAAAGGACCTGAAGGTATCGGCAGTGGGCCTTGGATGCATGGGCTTAAGCCACGCGTACGGCGCTCCCACCGAAAAGAAGGAGGCCATCCGGCTGATCGGACAGGCGGTAGAGATGGGCTATACCTTCTTTGATACGGCTGAGGTTTACGGAACGTCGGACAATCCTCATGAGAACGAGGCTCTGGTGGGGGAGGCCCTGAAGGAACACAGGAATCACGTGGTGATTGCCACAAAGTTCGGAATTCATTTTGATGAGACAAGCCCGGAGGTGAATAAACCACTGGTGCCGGATTCACGGCCGGAGGTGATCCGGGCGTCTGTGGAAGCCTCCCTGAAACGGCTGAAAACGGATCATATTGACCTTTATTATCAGCACCGGCCGGACCCGAAGGTGCCGGTGGAAGAGGTGGCAGGCGTCATGTCCCAGCTGATTCAAGAGGGGAAGATTACACACTGGGGACTGTCTGAGGCCGGGGAGGAGGATATACGCCGGGCCCATAAGGTGTGTCCGGTAACGGCGATTCAGAACCGGTATTCCATGATGGCCAGGTGGTATGAGAAGCTGTTTCCCGTTCTGGAGGAGCTGAACATCGGCTACGTGGCGTTTTCGCCTTTGGCAAACGGTTTCCTCACTGCCAGATATAATCAGAACTCTGTTTTTGACCGCACGTATGACTACCGGAGCGTTATGCCGCAGTTTACCCCCGAGGCCATGGAACAGAACCGGGAGCTTCTCTCTATGCTTGAAAGTATGGCCAGGGAAAAAGAAGCGACTCCGGGACAGATTTCTCTGGCCTGGATGCTCTGCAAAAAGCCTTATATTGTTCCCATTCCGGGTACCAGGAAAGAAGCCCGGCTGAAGGAAAACGCCGGGGCTGCCGGTATTCGTCTGACACCCGAAGAGGTAGCTGCTCTGGATCGAGCTTTGGATTCAATGAAAATGTCCGGTGTCTTCGGCGGAACGGAGACGAAATCATAACCGGCGGGGCAGGAAGCTTTGAAGGGAACGGAAACAGAATTTCAGTGACAGGTCAGGTGATTCGATGAAGAAAAAAATTTTGCTGTGTATCTGCTTTTTGCTGCTGATGATTCCGGCAGGCACGTACCGTGCCCGGGCACAGGAAGAAGGGGATGATTCGGAAGTGTATACACTGGAGACGCGAGTGGCGGATGTGATGGAGGATCCTGTGTTTGAAGGATATGGGAGGCTTATTTTTCCTGTGGACAGAACGATCCCGGAGGATCTTACCCTGGCGGACGTGGGAGACATTCTCATCTGGTACCATAACGTAAATCCGGATAAAACCGTGGAGATTGTAAATTACATGAGGGATCAGGTTCAGGCCGGGGAACAGATTTTTTACGATATCTATACAGAAGAAGAGAAGGCGGAGGATCCGGAGAAGGAAAATACGGGGCTGTTCTTTTTCCGGGGTCAGCCCGGCGGGCACACGGCCATTGTAAATGCCGGAGGAGGCTTTGCCTATGTGGCGGCCATGCATGACAGCTTTCCCCATGCCCTGGAGCTTTCTAAAATGGGGTATAATGCGTTCGCCCTGATTTACCGTCTCGGCGCCCAGACGGCCTGTGAGGATCTGGCAAGAGCCATTGCCTTTATCCATGAAAAAGCCGGGGAGCTTGAGCTTGACGTATCCGGCTACTCTCTGTGGGGAGGCTCGGCGGGAGCCAGAATGGCCGCCTGGCTGGGCTCCTATGGTACCGAAGCCTTCGGGGAGGAAGCGTATCCGGCGCCGGGGGCGGTGATTATGCAGTATACGAGCCTGTCAGAAGTGACCGGCACGGAACCGCCTACCTACGCCTGCGTGGGAAACAATGACGGAATTGCCAGCTGGCAGGTCATGGAAGATAGAATCCGCCGGATTCAGGAACAGGGAACTCCGGCTGAGATCGAGATTTTTGACGGTCTCTCACACGGGTTCGGACTGGGAGAAGGGACCGTGGCTGAAGGCTGGATTGAACGCGCTGCTGATTTCTGGGATGAAAATGTACAGGCGGAGGAAGGCGCCGGTCCATCACAGGCCAGCGAAGAAGAGAATGCTTCAGAAACCGGAACCGTGACGCCGGGAACGGAAGAATACCGGGGATTTCTTTTGGATAATGTGCTTCATTCGCCCCAGGAGGGGGAGATCCACTATAACGTCTATATTCCGGACAGTTATGACGGCAGTCGGCCCTATGCGGTTTTCTTTACTCTTCCCGGTTATGAAGGACTGTATTTCCAGGGAGTGGGAGTGAACCTGCAGGCAGAGGAATTTGGCTTTACCGCCCAGTCGTACAATCCGGATATGATTGTAGTGGCTCCGCAGCTGAATGACTGGGGCGAGACCTCCGCCCGTCAGACCATTGCTCTGGTGGAATATTTCCTGTCCAGCTACAATATCGATCCCCAAAAGGTGTATGCCAACGGCTATTCAGGGGGAGGGGAGACCATGTCCCTGGTCATGGGAATGCGCCCGGATCTCTTTACCGCCTATCTCCACTGCAGTTCCCAGTGGGACGGAAGCTTTGAGCCGGTGGTGGAAAGCCGGACTCCGGTGTATCTGGTGATTGGAGAGGAAGACGAATATTATGGGGCGGAACCCACCCGGGAGGCATATGTACAGCTTCATGCTTTGTATGAGGAAGCGGGGCTTACGGAGGAGGAAATCGGCCGACTTCTGGTTCTGGACATTAAGGACAGCTCCTACTTTGAAAGCCAGGGCATTACAAACCAGCACGGCGGGGGAGGGGCTCTCTTCTCTCAGGATGAAGAAATCATGGGCTGGCTTTTTGGACAGTAGAGCATGGGAAACTGGAGCATGAGGTTGCAGGGAAGAAACATACATGATAACATAATTCATAAGGTTCACATAAGTGCGCTGCAAAGCCGGCTGCTGGAAAGGGGTGTCCGTTATGGAGCTGCGGGTTCTGAATTATTTTTTAGCCATTGCCAGAGAAAAAAACATTACGAAGGCGGCTCAGTCCCTTCATGTGACGCAGCCTACCCTGTCCAGGCAGATCGCCCAGCTTGAGGATGAGCTGGGGGTAAAACTCCTGAACCGCAGCAGCCACAACATTACCCTGACCGAAGAAGGCATGATCCTGAAGCGCAGAGCTCAGGAAATCCTCTCCTTGGCTGACAAGACCAAACGGGACTTCCTTTACAGGGAAGAGAACCTGGCAGGCGAGATTTCCATCGGAAGCGGCGAATTCCTCTCCTCCAGGATTCTGGCGGAGAGGATTGCCGCTTTCCGCGCAAAACATCCCGGGGTGCGCTTTGAGCTGTACAGCGGGAACGGCGAGAATGTGGAGGAGCGGATTGAAAGAGGGCTCCTGGATCTGGGCCTGATTTCAGAGCCGGTGGATATCCGCAAATATGAGTTTGTACCCACAGGAGAGAAGGAGGTCTGGGGAGCCTGGGTCAGAGAGGATTCCTGGCTGGCCGGACATCAGGCCGTTCATCCAGAGGATCTTGTGGGATATCCTGTTATTACATCCTCCACGGGAATCTCCCAGAGCACTGTGGAGCGGTGGATGGGAGAGTATAAAAGCCGGATGGAACGGGCGGCCAAGGGAAATCTTCTTTATAATATGGCCATGCTGGCCCAGGCGGATCTGGGAGCGGTTCTGGGAATCCGGCTGAACTGTTCCTATGAAGGACTGAAGTTTATTCCCCTGGAGCCGGTTCTTGAGACATATACGGCTCTTGTCTGGAAAAAGGAACAGATCTTTTCACCTGCCGCGGCTGCCTTTCTGGAATCCATAAAAAGACATCTCGTGCCCCGTCCCTCTGATGGGGAAGGCGCAGGGGGACGTGAGTGATACGGAAAAAGCATTTCCCGTCATAAATCCTAAGTATTAGACATTTGAATCTGAAAGCCTTACAATATGGGTATCCCGGGAAAGGATACCTGTTTTTATTTTTATAGGTTCTATAGGGAAATCCTTCGGCCTGTCCTATAGAATAAAAAACGGAAGGTGAGCCATAAAAAGGAGTGAGAGTATGACCCGCTACGAGGCAAGTATAAGATATAATATTCCCATAGAGGTTCTGAAGGAGTATGAAAGCTGGATGACAGGGGAAGGAAAAGGGGAGGCTGTGAAGGGGCATCACTACGGACCCGAAGACCTGAAATGCTTGAGCCTGATGGTGAGTCTGCATGATCTGGGCTTTGCCAGAGAGGAAGTGCTGGATTATCTGAGGCTGCTTTCTCAGGAGGGAAAGGGTGACGCCGGGAGGATGAAGTATCTGGAGAAAAAAAGGATGGATGTCCTGGAGGAGATCCATGCCAGAGAAAAGAAGCTGTTCCGCCTGGATTGTCTGCAGCGCCGGATTCAGGAGAACAGGGATGCGTAAGGAGGTTGCAGGTATGAACTATTATGAGACAGATCCGGAATTTATGGAGAGATTTGAACACTTTGCTTATGACGAGGTGGTTCACGAGGAAGGACAGCAGCTGGAAGAGCCGGTGCGTTATCTGGCGATCCTGGCGACGCTGATGGGCTGTCAGGGAAAAGAGGAATTCAAAAGAGTGCTGCCCAAAGCCCTTAAGGGCGGCCTGACGCCTGTGATGATAAAAGAGATTGTGTACCAGGGGGTAGATTATCTGGGAATCGGAAGGGTACTTCCATTTCTGGATGCAGTGAATCAGATGTTTGAAGAGCAGGGGATTGCCCTTCCTCTGGAAGGACAGGCAACGACTGCCATGGAGGACCGGCTGGAAAAAGGAGCCCAGGCCCAGGTCAAAATTTTCGGGGAGGGAATGAGAGAGGCCTGGAAAAACGGACATATAAACCGCTGGCTGGCAGCCAACTGCTTTGGGGATTATTATACCAGAAAGGGGCTGGACTTAAAGCAGAGAGAGTTAATCACTTTCTGTTTTCTGGCAGCCCAGGGCGGATGTGAGCCTCAGCTTACCGCCCACGCGAAGGGAAATATGAATCTGGGGAATGACAAAGAATTCCTCATAAAGGTAGTTTCCCAGTGCCTGCCCTACATCGGTTATCCCCGCAGCCTGAATGCCATTACCTGTATTAATAAAGCAGCAGAGTAATGCTTCTCAGGTGGTTCCAGTTTTGCGGAAATTGCTGGGGGTGGTTCCCACAATGCTTTTAAAGACTTTTGTGAAATAGTTGTAATCCTCATAGCCCACGATGGAGGCGATTTCAGAGATGGGCTTATCAGTGGAGAGCAGCAGCTTCTGAGCGGCCTGTACCCGGTGGGAGGCGATGAGCCAGGTGAGAGTATGGCCGCCGGAAAGGGTCTTGGAGAGGGCTGAGAGCTTTGTAGTACCGAAGTTCAGCGCCTTGGTCAGAGACTGGATGGAGAGCTTTTCCGCATAGTGCTGGGAAAGATACATTTCCAGCCGCTGCAGATCCGTGTATTTTGTGGAGGTTACCGTATTGCTGGACTGCACGTAGGAAGCCATCACCTTCAGCACTTCTGTAAGAGCCGTGGTTTTCGGATGGGAATACTGGCGGATTTGGAAAAATTTTTCTTTCAGATCTTCTATATCATCCGGATACCAGCCCAGGGTGCTTTCTGTATAGGCCCACTGCTCTTCAATGGGAGATTCGTCCAGAAGCTGACCGAACCCCAGGTAGGAGATCACCTCCCCCTTGTCCAGAATCGGAATCAGCGTTTCGCAAAGGCCGGCGTGGCAGCGGTAATGATAAGCGGTCTTGATTTCCTTGCAGATCTCAGAGGCCTCCGCGTCGCAGTTGACGCAGCGGATGTGCCCTTCCGGCAGGTCATTAATGGTCCGGCAGAAGGCCGTATGAGCGTCCCGGATCCGGATGTCTTTTCCGGAGAGCTCGTGGATATTTATAAAAATTCCTGTGAGCTCATGGATGCTGGAAATTAGATTTAATAATTGCTCATTGTTGTAAAATACATTCATAATATTCTGCACAGCTTTCTTTTTTTCTTTTTTTACTTTACCAGAAAAATAGCATTCTGACAATTTTTTTTCGGGAA
>DVGK01000030.1 GCA_018712785.1 Candidatus Choladousia intestinavium
GGAGAACGGAAAGCTTTTCACATTCCCGCTGGCAGGAACACGCCCCCGGGGAAGGACGGAAGAGGAGGATCAAAAGCTGGAAAGAGAGCTTCTGAAGGATGAGAAGGAGTGTGCTGAGCATAACATGCTGGTAGACCTGGGAAGAAACGATATTGGAAAAATCAGTGTGCCGGGAAGTGTTCAGGTTGAAAAATATATGGAAATACAGCGGTTTTCCCACGTGATGCATATTGGCTCCACCGTATCCGGTCAGATTCGGAAGGATAAAGATGCTGTGGATGTCATAGACGCGATTCTTCCGGCAGGCACGCTGTCCGGGGCGCCCAAAATAAGGGCCTGCCAGATTATTGCCCGCCTGGAAAAGCAGAATAGGGGAATTTACGGAGGGGCTGTAGGCTATCTGGATTTTACAGGAAATCTGGATACCTGTATTTCCATCCGCCTTGCCTATAAGAAAAACGGACGGATCTGCATACAGTCGGGAGCCGGTATCGTGGCTGACAGCATTCCGGAAAAGGAATTTAATGAGTGCAGAAATAAAGCGGGAGCCGTTCTGAAGGCGGTCAGGATGGCGGAAGGAGGGCTTGCATGATTCTTTTGATTGATAACTACGGCAGCTTTGTTTACAACCTTTACCAGTATCTTGCCGTAACAGAGCCTGAGGTCGCAGTTGTAAGGAACGATCGGATTACTCTGGAGGAAATACACAGGATGGATCCAGATAGAATCCTTCTCTCTCCTGGACCGGGACGCCCGGAGGAGGCGGGAATCTGCATTCCCCTGGTCCGGGAATTTAAAGGAAAAATCCCGATCCTCGGGGTATGCCTGGGCCATCAGGCCATTGGGGCGGCTTTCGGCGCTTCCATCGTCCATGCCTCCAGGCTGATGCACGGTAAGAGCTCTGTGCTGGAGGACGTGGAGAAGAGCGTTCTGTTTGAGGGGATCCAAAGGCCCATCCGGGTGGCCAGATATCACTCTCTGTCTGTAGCGGAGGCCACGCTTCCTGAAGAGATAAGGGTTACAGCCCGAAGCCGGGATGGGGAGATCATGGCCATGGAACACCGGGAATATCCAGTATACGGGCTGCAGTTTCATCCGGAATCCGTAATGACGCCGGAAGGCTTTGCCATTATACAGAACTTTTTAGCCAAAGTTCGGCCATGCAGGGCTAAAAGGCCGGGACAAATCTGAGGAGAATTTTATTATGATTAAAGAGGCGATTATCAAGCTTTCACAGAAGCAGGATTTGACATATGAAGAAGCAGAACAGGTAATGAACGAAATTATGGAGGGAAGGGCTACGGATGTGCAGAAATCCGCATACCTGACAGCCCTTGCCATGAAAGGCGAGACCATCGACGAGATCACAGCCTCTGCGGCGGGATTGCGTTCCCACTGCATTAAGCTCCTTCACAATATGGATGTACTGGAGATCGTGGGAACAGGAGGGGACGGAGCCAATTCCTTTAACATTTCCACTACATCCTCCCTGGTGATCGCGGCGGCGGGGGTTCCGGTGGCAAAGCACGGAAACCGGGCGGCCTCTTCCAAGTCCGGGGCTGCGGATGTGCTGGAGGCATTGGGAGTGAAGATTGATCTTCCGCCAGAAGAAAGCGCCCGGCTTTTGAAAAAAATACAGATCTGCTTTCTTTTCGCGCAGAATTACCACATTGCTATGAAGTACGTGGCACCTATCCGCAAGGAGCTGGGAATCCGGACTGTGTTTAACATTCTCGGGCCTCTGTCAAACCCGGCGGGAGCCAATATGGAGCTGATGGGCGTCTATGAACAGGATCTGGTAGAACCTCTGGCCCAGGTTATGGCAAAGCTGGGAGTTGTGAGGGGGATGGTCGTTTACGGACAGGATAAGCTGGATGAAATATCCATGAGCGCGCCCACCTCTGTATGTGAGATTCGGGACGGATGGTTTCAGTCCTATGAGATTGCGCCGGAACAGTTCGGCTATCAGAGATGCTCTAAGGAGGAACTGGAGGGAGGTACGCCGGAGGAAAATGCCGGAATCACCAGAGCTATCCTTGCGGGCAGGGAGAGAGGGCCGAAGCGAAGCGCCGTCTGCCTGAACGCCGGAGCTGCCATCTATATTGCCGGAAAAGCGAAAACCATGAAAGAAGGCGTAAATCTGGCGGAAAAAATTATAGATCAGGGTCTGGCTCTGAAAAAGCTGGAGAAATTTATTCAGGAGAGTACGCGATGAATATTTTAGAGACCATTGTGGAAAGGACAAGAGAGAGAATTCAGAAAGAAAAACAGACTGTTCCCCTGGAAGAGGTGAGGAGGCAGGCTGAGGAAAAATCGGCGGCAAAGGCAGGCAAAATGCCGAGATTTGAAAAAGCCCTGCGGAAAAACGAGTTATCCTTTATCTGCGAAGTGAAGAAAGCATCCCCGTCAAAGGGAATCATCGCGGAGGATTTTCCGTATCTTTCCATTGCCCTGGATTATGAAATGGCCGGAGCTGCCGCTATTTCCTGTCTGACAGAGCCTTACTGGTTTTTGGGCATGGACCGGTATCTGGAGGAAATCGTAAAGAAGGTATCGATCCCTGTGCTGCGGAAAGATTTTACCTGTGACGAGTATATGATTTATCAGGCCGGAGCTATGGGGGCGTCCGCGGTTCTCCTGATCTGTTCTGTATTAGACGATGGAGAGCTGCAGGCTTATTTCCAGCTTTCAAAGGAGCTGGGCCTTTCCGCTTTGGTGGAGGCTCACAGCGAAGAGGAAATCGAGAGGGCAAAAAAGGCGGGAGCTGTGATCTTAGGGGTCAACAACAGAAACCTAAAGGACTTCAGCGTAGATTTAAGCAACAGTGCACGGCTCAGAAGTCTGGCAGGGGAGGAGACGGTATTCGTGTCAGAGAGCGGAATCCGGGACGAGAGGGACATCCGGACTCTTTGGGAGAACGGGACAGATGCCGTGCTGATTGGGGAAATGCTTATGAGGGCTCCTGACCGGAGACAGGCTTTGCAGGAACTGAAAAAAGCTGCCGGACAGAGCACGGAAGAAGTACGGTAAAACCGGAGAGGCAGGGAAGAAAAATGACAAAAATTAAAATCTGCGGCTTAAGGAGACCGGAAGATGTACAGTATGTGAACCAGGCGAAGCCGGACCTGGCGGGCTTTATTATCCGGGTACCCTTCAGCAGAAGGAGTCTGGAACCAGAAGAGCTGCGCCGGCTCCGCCCGGGACTGTCCCGGGAAATCACGGCGGTGGGAGTTTTTGTAAACGCGGATCCGGAACTTCCGGCATCCCTCTTAAGGGAGGGACTTCTGGATATGGTCCAGCTCCACGGACAGGAAGATGAGGAATATATTCGAAAACTTCAGAAGGAGACCGGAAAGCCGGTAATGAAGGCCTTTTCCATCTCAGATTCTGCAGATATCAGGAAAGCTTTTGCCTCTCCGGCTGATCTGATCCTTCTGGATCATGGAGCCGGAGGAACCGGGAGATCCTTTGACTGGAATCTTCTGAAAAGTAAAACAGACAGGAACCGGCCCTTTTTTCTGGCGGGCGGCATTACGCCGGAAACGATTCAAGAGGCGGTAAAAGAATACCGTCCTTACGGAATTGACCTTTCCAGCGCGGTGGAAACAAGAGGGAAAAAGGACCCGGAAAAAATATTGGCGGCAGTAGCCGCAGTAAGGAGTATTACCATATGAAAAAAGGCAGATATGGCATTCACGGGGGACAGTATATTCCGGAAACCCTGATGAGCGCGGTAAATGAACTGGAAGAAGCTTATAATTTTTATAAAGAAGACAGGCAGTTTCAGGAGGAATTGACACAGCTTTTAAATGAGTATGCGGGACGGCCTTCCCGGCTGTACTTTGCGAGGCGGATGACGGAGGATCTGGGAGGCGCGAAAATCTACCTGAAGAGGGAGGATTTAAACCATACAGGAGCCCATAAGATCAACAATGTTCTGGGGCAGGTTCTCCTGGCGAAGAAGATGGGAAAAACCCGCGTCATCGCGGAGACTGGGGCGGGACAGCACGGGGTGGCCACAGCCACGGCAGCCGCTCTTATGGGGATGGAGTGCGAGGTATTCATGGGGGAGGAAGACACAAAGCGGCAGGCCCTGAATGTGTACCGCATGAAACTTTTGGGAGCCCGGGTTCATCCGGTGACCTCCGGCACTGCCACGCTGAAGGATGCCGTATCGGAAACTATGAGGGAATGGATCAGAAGGATTGCGGATACACACTATGTGCTGGGTTCCTGCATGGGACCTCATCCATTTCCGGAAATCGTCAGAGATTTTCAGGCTGTGATTTCCAGGGAGATTAAGGATCAGCTGATGGAGAAGGAAGGACGTCTTCCGGACGCGGTGCTGGCCTGTGTAGGAGGCGGCTCCAACTCCATCGGCGCCTTCTATCATTTTATAGAGGAGAAAAATGTCCGGCTTATTGGCTGCGAGGCTGCGGGGAGGGGGATCCATACCTCCGAGACGGCGGCGACGATAGCGACCGGAAAGCTTGGAATTTTCCATGGCATGAAATCCTACTTCTGTCAGGATGCGTTCGGACAGATCGCTCCGGTTTATTCCATCTCAGCCGGACTGGATTATCCCGGAATCGGCCCGGAGCACGCGGATCTCTATGACAGAGGCAGAGCCGAGTATGTGGCGGTTACAGACGATGAGGCAGTGGATGCCTTTGAATATCTGGCCAGGACGGAAGGGATTATTCCTGCCATAGAGAGCGCTCATGCAGTGGCCTATGCAAGAGTTCTCGCGCCGCAGATGAGCCGTGACCAGATTCTGGTGATTAATATATCGGGAAGAGGAGACAAAGACTGCGCGGCTATGGCCAGATACAGAGGGGAGGATATCTATGAGTAGAGTGCAGGAAGCATTCCAAAACCAGAAAGCATTTCAAAACCAGAAAGCATTTATTCCCTTTATTACCTGCGGAGATCCAGATCTTGAGACAACGGAGAAGCTGGTATATGCCATGGAGGAGTCAGGGGCGTCCATGGTCGAGCTTGGGATCCCTTTCTCAGATCCTACGGCGGAAGGGCCTGTGATTCAGGCTGCCAGCAGCCGGGCGCTGGCAGGAGGAACGACTGCGGAACAGATCTTTGATATGGTATCCCGAATCCGTCAGCGCACGCAGATTCCTATTGCGTTTATGACCTATGCCAACGTAGTGTTTTCACGGGGAACAGAAGCCTTTATCAAAAAAGCGGCGGCTCTTGGAGTCGATGCACTGATTCTTCCGGATGTACCCTTTGAGGAAAAGGAAGAGTTTGACAGCGTCAGCAGAAAATACGGAATGGATCTGATTTCACTGATTGCTCCTACCTCCAGGGAGAGGATCCGGATGATTGCAAAAGAGGCTTCCGGCTTTGTCTACTGTGTTTCCTCCCTGGGGGTAACGGGAACCAGAAGCTCGATTACAACAGATACGGGGGCTATGATCCGATTGGTGAAGGAGATAGCAGATATCCCCTGTGCCGTGGGCTTTGGAATTTCAACGCCGGAGCAGGCCGCCGAAATCGGAAAGACCTCTGACGGGATCATTGTGGGAAGCGCCATTGTAAAGCTCTGCGAAAAATACGGAAGGGATTGTGTTCCCTATGTATCTGAGTATGTGAGAAGGATGAGGGAGGCGCTGGAAGAATGAGTGAACAGGGAGAAATTCAGATTCGCGCGGCCTGTCAGGAGGACGCGGAAAAGCTTCTGGAGATCTACAGGCCCTATGTGGAGAAAACGGCCATTTCTTTTGAAGATACAGTGCCTGCTGCCAAGGAATTTGCAGGCAGGATCGCCAGAGTCCTGACGAGATATCCGTATCTGGTTGCTTTAAGAAGGGGGGAGCCTGTAGGCTATGCTTATGCAGGCCCCTTTGTGGGAAGAGCCGCGTATGACCGGGCGGCAGAGGTAACGATCTATGTGAAGGAAGAGGAGAGAAAGACAGGCGTAGGGAGAAGGCTGTATGAGCGTCTGGAAGCAGTTTTAAAGAAGCAGAATCTCACAAACCTCTATGCATGCATCGGGGTTCCCCCGGAGGAAGAAGATGAATATCTGACCAGAAACAGCGCTCAGTTTCATGCGCATATGGGGTACCGGCTGGTGGGAGAATTCAGAAAATGCGGATATAAATTCGGCAGATGGTACAATATGGTTTGGATGGAGAGGATCATTAAGGAGCATAAGGAGAATCCGGATCCGGTAATCCCTTTTTCCAAAGAGATGTTATGATTTCTTCTATTGTCTGTTTGCTGGTTCTGGGAGAAACGCCGCGCAGGGAAACCTGTACGGCGTTTCTCTTTTTCTATGACAAGGAAAGCCAGATTTTTGCAAAATATCTGACCGGCTCTTTAAAGATAAATTTTGAGGAGGATTCACATTTTTTTCAGATTTACGGTCCTCTTTGTTTAAGTTGAGTTTAAGTTCAGTTTATATGATAAAGCAACCGCATTGAATGAATGTAAAGGAGTGCCTGAAAATGAAGAAAAAAACTTAAAGAGGATAGCAGGGCTGGGGGGATCTATGGCCGCGGTGCTGCTGCAGCCTTCCGCCTTTTTTGATCTGGCGGTTTCCGCGGAAGAGCTGGAATATGAAGGGACCACTCAGATTCTTTCCACCGATTTTTTTTTGGAGCAGACTCTGGCAGTGGAACTTGAGGTGGAGGAAGTATACGTAGAAGAGGGCAGTCAGGTTCAGGAAGGGGACGCCCTTTTAAAATTTACAGATGAAAGCTGGCAGGATGCTCTGGATTACTATGAAGCGGCGGTGCTTCGGGCAGAGGGAGAGCTGACGAATACCCAAATGGAATACGATCAGGGAATCCTGGAGGCGGAATATACATATGAGCTGGCACAGCAGGAGGCCGATCAGGCAGAATTTGTAAAGGAGTACCAGCAGCAGGAACTGGAAGATACCATCGAAGAGCATGAAGAGGTGCTGGAAGACATAGACGCCAGAGTCAGTGAGCTGGAGAGTGGAATCGCGGACGGCAGTTATGATTCTGGCTCATCCTCAGGAGGAAGCTCAGGCGGAGGAGGGGGATCCGCAGCCGGCGCCGGAAACGGAGGGGGAACCGGGACTCAGGAGAGTGAGACAGAGGCGGCGTCGGAACCTACGACAGAAGCATTTCAGGATCCGAACCTTCAGTCCGAATCTCAGCCGGAGAGTATGGAGGCAGTGCAGTCGGGGCAGAGTGATGAAACCCAGGAGGAAACGGAAGAGACGGCCCAGAGCGATGAAATCCAGGCGGAAACAGAAGAGACGGCCCAGACAGGGGAAGACAGCTCATTGGAAAATGAGACAGATCCGGAAAACCAGGAATCAGAAGAGTCAGTAGGCATTTCTTGGGAAATCCAACAGCTCAAACAAGAGATTCAGGAAAAAGAGGAGCTTTATGAAACGCTTCTTGGACAGCTGGAGGCAGCGGCAGCCGGAGATTCTCAGGAAGAGAACGAAGAAGAGGCAGATGATGAGACAGAAGAATCAAGCAAGCTTCTTCAAGCATTAAGTGAATCCATACAGGGAGATACCAATATAAAGACGAATCTGGAAAATATTCAGGAAAATCTGGATACGATCCCCGACGCGGTTCTGGAAGTTGTGAAAGAGTTTTATCCGGATTATGAAGAATATGTGAAGCTGCTGGAACAGTGCATTGCCCAGCTGACAGCCAACCTTTCCGCTCAGGAATCCGTCTATCAGGATCTTCAGGAGATGGATCTGAATGAGGACCGCGCAGATACGGAAGAAATACAGCGGCTTCTGGGAGAGATTCGGCAGACAAAGGAAGAATATACGCAGCTGTATGAGCAGTTGACTGCGCTGGAAGAACAGAGAATCCAGGAGCTTGAGAACACGCAGACAGAGCAGAACCAGGAGACACAGGATCAAGAAGAAAACCTGGCGGAAACGGAAGCGCAGGACACTTCTGCGGAAACCGGGGAGAATGCCGGAGGGAATGGAGAAGAACAGTCAGAAGAAGCCTTTTCCGGGGCGCAGACACAGACGGAGGAAGGAGAAACGGAAGAAAGTCTCCAGACGGAAAGCGGTGAAGATGGGGCAGAACCGGGATTTATGGAGAACGGCTCAATGCAGGGAGGTTTTTCCGGAGGAGACTCTGCCGGTGGCACCATAGGAAGCTCCATGGCAGGAGCCGCAAGCGCATCCTTCAGAGGGGACGCGGGAGGAACTGCCGGAGGAGCAGAAACCGGTACGCTTCAGGAAGGAAGCGGCGATGGAAGTATGGAGATGGAGCTTTCGGAAGAGGAGATCAGCCTTTTTGGCGATACGTATGATTTGACCCAGGTACTCAGCCTTCTGGAACAGGAGCCCTCTGACAGCAGCCAGGCCGAAGAGCTTTTGGAGGAGCTGGAGACGTCAAAAGAAACGGTTGAGCAGCAGTATGATGAGCTTATAAGAAACCGGAAGGCCACAGAGCTTGACATTCAGTATACGTATGACTCCTCTGTCATTGCCGGAAAGCTGGCTGAAATTACATACCAGCAGGAGCTGAGTGAATGGGAGGAGACGCTGGAGAGCGCGGAAGCTGACAAGGAAGAACTGGAGGAAGAGAGAGACTATCTGGAATCTCTTTCGGAAGGAATGGTAACGGCAGACCGCTCCGGGACGATCGCCGCTGTTTCCTGTGAAGCGGGGGATGCGATAACCGGCGCGAATGCCCTGGTAAGCTACTATGATACAGATACCGTACAGGTTGTTCTGGCGGTCTCTCAGTATGAGATTTCTCAGATTTCTGTGGGGGATACAGCGCAGGCGGAGATTTCGGGGGCCGGCTCCGTTACAGGAACGGTTTTGGAAAAATCCATGGAGGCGGAGAGTGAAACCTCCGGAACCTCCGTGACTTATCTGGTAACTGTTTCTTTTGAAAATGAAAATGGAAGGCTGAGCTCCGGTTCTTCCGCGGTCGTGACGCTGGAAAGCCCGGAGGAAGAAAGCGGGACAGCCGGGGAGGAGAAGGAATGAGCAGGAAAAAAAGAAATAAAAAGAGAAGAATCTTAAAAGTGGCGATTCTGCTGCTTTTTATCGGTGCAGTCTCTGCAACCGCCTATTTTTATCTGGAGCCGGAAGGTGAAACTTCTGAGTATGACAGCCCCTACGAGGAGACGACCGTGCAGAGAGGCTCTGTCATATCTGGCGTCACAGAGAGCGGAACAGTGGAATTCGGAACGATGGAACAGACTTTTACAGTGGCGGAGATAACGGAGGTGGAGATTTCTTCTGATACCTCCTCAGAGGATACAGGCGCCGCGGGGACGGCTGGTTCGGATTCGGCGGCTTCTGTGCAGATGACTTCTGCTCAGACCGGAACCTCCATGTCCGCTGTGGGGGGCGATGCCTCCGCCGTGGGAGGAAGCAACGCGGAAAGCGGCAGTTCTTCTTCCGGGACGGAAACCAGTCTTGAGGTAGAAGAAGTGTATGTATCACCGGGACAGACCGTGCAGGAGGGCGACCAGATTTTAAAGCTTACAGAGGAGAGCATCCTGGCGTACCGGGAGAAGCTTCAGTCTGCTGTGGAAGCGGCCGGTTTCAGCGTTACCCAGGAGGAAATCAATGTGGAAAGCAAGCAGGCCCAGGCAGATTATACGTATGAAATGTATCTGGCAGAGGGAGAAAGCGCGGAGGAAACCTATAATGCCACTATTGAAAGCTTGGAAGCCGCTGTAGAAGAGATCGAAGAACAGATTGAGGAAGAAGACGATGAGGATGAGCTGGAAGAGCTGGAGGCGGAACTGAAAATCGCGCAGAATAACCTGCAGACCCAGTCCATAGAGGCCAAGCAGACCTATGAGAACGCTATGACAAATTATAAGTATGCGGATCAGCTTTATGAAATCGAGGTGAACGGA
The DNA here is from genome assembly GCA_018712785.1 of Candidatus Choladousia intestinavium. Lineage (GTDB taxonomy): Bacteria > Bacillota > Clostridia > Lachnospirales > Lachnospiraceae > Choladousia > Choladousia intestinavium. The sequence goes on from DVGK01000030.1 coordinate 9,853, forward strand.
TTGGAAGACGATTTAAACGAGGCAAAGGATCTGCTGGAGGAGGTGGAGACGAACCTGGAAGAATTTGAAGAACAGATCGGCGACGGCATCATCTACGCGGAATATACGGGGACAGTTACGGAGATCGCTTATGAGGCCGGAGATATGATAAGCAGCGAAGGCACTGTCGTAACATACATGGATCCGGAGGATGCTTCTATGACTGTATCGGTGTCGCAGGAAGATATTTCAGAGATCACCGTAGGGGACGAGGTCTCCATTGCCCTGACGGCCTATGACGATGTCTTCACAGGAGAAGTAGTCAGCAGTCAGGCGTCTTCGGAGACCGGTTCCGCAACCGTCAATTACGAGGTAGAGGTGTGCTTCACCGGAGATACTGGCAAGGTATACTCCGGGATGACAGGAGAAGTGACGTTTGCAGGAAAAACAGTGGAGGATGTGCTGTATGTTTCTAACCGGGCCGTTCAGCTGGACGGAAGTACTTCTTGGGTCCGGATTCTGAATGAGGATGGCACGGTCAGCCGGCAGGAGATTGAGACGGGATTTTCCAACGGAACGGTTGTGGAGGTTCAGTCGGGACTTGAGGAAGGCCAGACTGTTTTAATAGAAAGCCAGGTGTCACAATGAGAGTGAGCGAATTAATGAGATTAGTCTGGCTGAATATTAATCAGAATAAATTTAAATCGGTTATGACGTCCATTGGCATTATCGTGGGAGCGGCTACCATTGTCCTGGTGATTGGCATTGGCCGGGGCGGCCAGATGGATGTGGCGGAGGAATTCGCCCAGTTGAATGCGGGGGCCATAGACGTAAGCTACAGCTATGAGGGAGAGGAGGAGAGCAGCTCCGGATTTTCCTTTGGAAGCATCGGCCAGTTCTTTGGCAATATGTTTGGAGGAGGCCGGGGCGGCCAGGGAAATTCCGGCGCCCGAGGAACAGGAGAAAATGGGTTTCCGGAAGCTGGAAATCAGGGAGGAGGCTCACAGGAGCTTCCCGGTGGAGAAATGGGAAATTTCGACCCGGGAAGCGGAGAAAACCAAGGGGGAGATATGCCGGATGGAATAGGCGAGATGCCGGAGGAAGGAAGTATGCCGGAAGGGATGGGAGAGCGTTCTGAGTCCCAGGAAGCATCAGAGGGAGAGTCTCAAGAAGCATCAGAAGGGGAGTCCGAAGAAGCAGGGGAAGAAGAGACCAGTATGATTGACGACAGGCTGAATCAGGAAGAGATTCTTTTATCGGAGGAGGATGTGGAAGAAATCCAGCTTTTCGTTTCCGACATTACAGGAGCTACTATTTCCTACAGTACCCAGGCGGCGATTGAAGGGGGAAATCTGACCTCCCAGCAGACGTATACAGTGGCCGGGGTACAGGAAAGCTATTATTCGGTCAGCAAGCTTTCTATGGATTCGGGAGAGTTCCTGACGGAGGATGACAATGCGTCGAAGGCCAAGGTATGTGTTCTGGGGTCTACAGCAGCCCAGGAGCTTTTTGAAACAACAGAAGAAGCAACAGGCAGTGTGCTCTATATTGACGACCGGGCTTATACCGTTGTGGGCGTCCTGGGGCAGTCCAGTACAGTATCAGGAGGCATCAGCCCGGATACTTCTATCTTTATTCCGTATCAGACGGGGATAAAATACATAACAGGAGAATCCGTGAACCCCACTATTACGGTTGTCGCGGCAGATGTAAATTCTCTGGATTCAGTAATCGAAGATGTGGAAACTCTGTTGGAAGAGAGTTATCCTAACGCGACCTTTGATTTTGAGGATTCAGGAAGCAGAATGGAAGCGGCGGAATCCTCCAATGAAATCCTGACCCTACTGCTGTCGGCCATGGCGGCGATCGTATTTGTCGTCGGCGGTATCGGCATTATGAACGTGCTGTTTGTCTCTGTAAAAGAGAGAACAAACGAGATCGGCATTTTGAAGGCTCTGGGAACCTCCAGGATGAATATTCTTCTGGAATTTCTTGCTGAGTCAGCGGCAATCAGCCTGATCGGGGGAATTATTGGAGTGGCGCTGAGCTTTGCCATTGCTCCGGTGGCGGAATATTATGATGTGCGGACGGAGATCAATCTGACAGCCTGCCTTGCGGCCCTGGGATTCGCGGTTCTTACGGGAACGGTTTTCGGCTTCTATCCGGCCTGGAAGGCATCGAAGCTGGAACCGGTGGAAGCTCTGAACGAAGAGTAAAGGCGGCAGAGGACAGAGCGCAGTGTAGAATGAAAATGATATGCAGGGAGGAAGCAGGATGAAAAAGAAAAAAATTTTCTGTCTTTTTCTTGGCGCGGCGGCAGTTCTGCTGACCGGTTCTCTTTTAGCATTGGCGGAGAAAACCGGATCTGCGGAGGAGCTGCAGGAGGGACAGAGAATAGCCCGAATCCGGGTGGTTTCCATTGTGGGAAATGAATTAACCTACTATGAAATCGAAGAAGAGAGCGAAGAGGCGACCACAGAAGAAACAGAAGAAGAAACTGAAAAACAGACAGAAGAAACCGCAGATCTTTCAGAAAGTGAGAGAATTCAGGAAAGCGAAACAGAAGGCGCGGCGGAGGACAACTCCGAAGGAGAAACTGAGGGTTCCGGAGGGGACTTCCCGGCAGGAGAGCTCCCGGATGATTTCTCCCAGGAAGAGTTGCCGGGCGGAGAGTTCCCGCAGGGAGAGTCGGGAGAATTTCCGGGCGGAGAGTTCCCGCAGGGAGAGTCAGGGGATTTTCCGGCAGAAGTTTCCGGGGAAGGGCCGGAGACGTCTTCTTCGGAGGAAGTATCCGAGGAAGCGTCTGAGAAAGAACCGGAGATGTCCTCCTCCGAGGAGGCTTCAGAGACATTTTCTATGGAAGACGCCGGGGAAAACAGCGGCTCCTTCTTCCAGGGCCGGATGGAGCAGCAGGAAAACGCGCAGACCGTTACCGTATATTTGCCTGTGGCGGTAAAGGTTCATACAGACGAAGAGGATAGAACCTTCTCAATCCTGGAGGCCGGAAACGAGCTGGAGGTGCTGCTTCAGGAGGATGAAGATGGAGAGGAGACAATCATTGAAATCTGGATGACCGGGGCGGAAGGTGAAATGGAATGAAGAAGATAATTGAGATGAAAGGAATCAACAAATATTATTCCGTAGGCTCTGTAAGCCTTCATGCACTGAAGGATGTCAGCCTGGAGGTGGAGGAGGGGGAGTTCCTGGCCGTTTTGGGACCTTCCGGTTCAGGTAAAAGTACGCTGATGAATCTGGTGGGCTGTATGGATAAGCCGGACAGCGGTGAATATTTTTTGGATGAAATTCCTATTCATGCGGCAAAGGAGAAGCAGCTTTCCAGGATCCGCAATGAGAAGATCGGATTTATTTTTCAGAAGTATCACCTGATCTCCACTTATAACGTTCTGCAGAATATAGTCATGCCGCTGCTTATGCGGGGAATGACCTTAAGAGAGGCCGAGGAGGCCAGCCGCGATACCATCCGGATGCTGGGGCTTGACAAACGGATTCATCATAAGCCGGGGGAGCTTTCCGGGGGGCAGCAGCAGAGAGTGGCCATTGCCAGGGCTCTTGTGGGAGAACCTTCCCTGCTTCTGGCAGACGAACCTACGGGAGCGCTGGACCAGGCAAGCGGCCGCGAGGTGCTCCGTCTCTTTCACCGTCTGCATGAGATGGGAAACACCATTGTGATGATTACCCACGATCTAGGGGTGGTGGAGCATGCCAATCGGATTATCCGGATTGTGGACGGAGAATTGTTTGGAAGCGGCAGATCCTGTGAGGACGCCAGGTCTCATACAGAAGTCTCCTGCGACTGACGAAGAGGCAGCACAACGGTGAAGGTGCTGCCTTTTTCAGGGCTGCTTTGAACCTGTATGCTCCCATGGTGCAGCTCTACAATCCTTTTTGCCAGAGGCAGTCCCAGTCCGTTTCCCTGGATGGAATGCGAGGGGTCCCCCTGATAAAATTTATCGAAAATGTGTTTCTGAACTTCATGGGCCATGCCGATACCCTGATCCTGAATGGAAAAAAGGGCGGAGGATTCATCCGCTTTGGCAAAAACCGTGATGGTACGGTCCTTGGGAGAGAATTTTATGGCGTTGTCCAGAAGGTTGAGCCAGACCTCTTTCAGTAGCAGTTCGTTTCCGGTCAGATCAATTTCATCCAGATGCAGCTGGAGAGAAAGATTTTTTTCCAGCCATTGCGAGGCAAGCTGGGTGATGGCGACCCGAATCTGCTCGCTTATGTTATAGGTTTGGAGATCTAAAAGCAGGGAAGTCTTTTCTAATTTTGAAAGATTCAGAATTCCTGAGGACAGCGAGGCAAGCCGGTTGGACTCCTCTATGATAATATCTAGATATTCATTTCTTTCTTCCGCCTCAAGATTCTCCTTTTTTAGCAGCTTTGCAAAGCCAAGGATCGATACGATGGGGGTCTTAAACTCATGAGAGAAATTATTCACGAAATCTGAGCGGAGCAGCTCCGTACTGGAAAGCTCTTCTGTCATCTGATTAAACTGACGGGATAATTCTCTGAACTCTCTTGGGTAGCGGATCTGAAGCTTTGTTTTAAAATTCCCTTCCGATACGCCGCGGATAGCCCGGATTAAAGTATGAAGAGGCGAAAGCAGCCAGTGACTGAAAAGAAAGGTCAGAAGGCACCCCACTACGATGCTGAAGCAGGCGTTTTGAACCAGAAAAGGATAAAGGGGATTTCCGGGTCTTGCGGGAGGCAGGGTGTTTCTGTGGAGGAAAGCGAAGAGACTGTTGGATATAAGACTTGTCAGAAGTAACAGCAGGAACATAAAGCCTGTGATGAAAAGATTGATTCTGACGGAATAGAGACGTTTCATTTTTTTCTTTTTCATAAGCTGCTCCTGTTCTCTTTTAAACATGCCTGGTAGCCCAGCCCCCGAATGGTGTGGATGTAGAAATCCGGATTGTTTTCGTATCGCTTCCGGAGACGGTTGATGTGGACGCTTACCGTAGATTCCATGGAAGTGGTATCCGGTCCCCAGATATCCTCCATAAGCTGAATTCTCGTAAAAATCTGATTGGGATAAGACAGAAGCTTATAGAGAAGATAGAATTCTTTTTGAGGAAGGGTATTTGCCTGGGAACCTACACGGACTGTCAGAGTATCGTAATCCAGGACGGTGCTCCCCACAGACAGGCGGCGGTCTGTAAGAATTTTTGCCCGTCTTAAGAGCCCTTTGATCCGCAGAAGCATTTCATCTTCATCCACCGTTTTTTTCATATAGTCGTCTGTGCCGGAAAGAAATCCTTTTTTTACATCCGCCGCGGAGTCCCTGGCTGTTACCATGAGAATGGGAATTTCATTCCTGCAGTTCCGCAGAGTCCGGGCAAAAGAAAAGCCGTCTGTCTCAGGCAGCATAATGTCCAGAAGGATCAGATCGATTCTGGTATTTTCCATTATGGACAAAGCCTCCTTTACGGATCTGGAGCAGAAGACTGTATAGCCGGCACGGGAGAGAAGGGCGTTGTAGTAGCGGCAGATATTTTTATCATCGTCCACAATCAGAATATGTATCATGGTAACCTCCTTATGAAGCCTTTATACTGCTGTCTGAAAGACTGATATAGTGTTTTCAGTATAGCACAGAGGGAGAAAGAGAAGAGAAAGTTCACATTTTTTTCAGATATTTACCGCTGTATGATAGGAGAGGCATTTCTGAAAGAATTCTCTCAGACAGAAACACCGCGCGGCTGCGGCTGCGCGGTGCATAGATTATGTTTCCCTGTCGCATTTATGCAAGAGCCGGACGGATCACGACCCGACCCCGCCTTGCCAGGGCAAAGGCCACATGACAAAGCTCAGTCACTGCGCAGAGCTTATCTGCGGCAGTAATGATCCAGGCTTCTCTGCTTTTAGGAACAGGCCCTAAAGGAAACATATGGGACAGGATCGCTTCCTGTTCCTTTTTACTGATTTCAAAATACAGGCAGCTGTTTTCCGCAGCAGCCTTTGGATGGAAGAACGCCTGATGCTCCCCGGTGGGAGTTTCCTCCTTAAAATCATATGGACAGAAATCATGGAGAAGGCCGGCTCTGGCGGCAGCTTTCTCATCGCAGCCCAGATGCTTCGCCATCTTCCAGGACACATAGGATACGTTCATACTGTGAAGCAGACGATTTGATTTGTGATGGTGAACGTATCTGCCAAGAGAGAGGAACTCTCTGTTCTTCAATATAGGGCCTATCTCAGCCAGGTATTCAGGCGGCACTTCCTCCGACCACTGAATCTCCATCGGCAATCACTCGCTTTCATTTTTTTATTACACCTTTATTATCATATGCCGGAAGGAGAAAAACAAGTGTTTTTTTATGAAATTTTCTGTTTATTTTCTTTTCTGAAGCGCAGGAGCACCCAGAAAGATAAAATTCCCGCCAGAACAGAGGTTCCGGCGAAATTCAGCCAGATTCCGGTAAGGGCCAGCGGCCACAGAAGGATGACCAGGAGAACCGGAAAAATCAGCGCTGTGGAGACTGAGATTAAAGAGGCGTACACTGGTTTTTTCACAGCCAGCATAAAGCTCTGAGTGGCGAAAGAGAACCAGCGGGTTACGTATGTAAACGCAAAGAACCGCAGCGCGGATGCGGCCGCGGGAAGCAGGCTTCCCTGAGAATTCTGAATAAACAGCCGGGCAATCTGGGAGGGGAAAAAGAAAATAACCGCGGCGGCGCATACAGACAGCAGGGCGCTGGCCGTAAAGCAGCAACGCTCAATAGCGTTTACCCTGCTGTATTCTCCGGCCCCCCAGTTATAACCCACAGCCGGCTGCAGAGAATCACACATTCCGTAGAGAAGAGGCTGCACGAAGCCCTCCACGTACATGAGGATGCCGTAAATGGATACAGCCGCTTCACCGCCGAACCGGATCAGGAGAACATTCATAAGAATCGAGGTGATCCTCCCCGCGATGTTGTTCAGAAAATTCGGGCTGCCGCAGGCAAAAATCTGTCTCACCATCCGGAAGCTGAAGCGGGGACGGCACAGCCTGAGCTGGAGCTTTCCCCGGGCAAAGGGAACGAAGGCAAAGAGAGCGGCCAGAGCCATGCCTGTGCAGGTAGCCAGAGCCGCCGCCCAGATTCCCCAGCCAAAGACGTACAGGAAGAGAAATTCAAGGATCACACAGGCCAGAGACATAAAAATATTCAGCAGCATGCTCCGCCGCACTTTGCCGCAGATCCGAAGGTAGTTGTCCATGGCAAAGACAATGGTGGTGACAGGAGAGCAGAGAGCGTAAACTCTCAGATACTGTACGGCAAAGGAAGCAAAGTCTCCATCAGCGCCCATCAGTGAGATTAAAAGCGGGGCTGCGGCGAAGAGAAGAGCGCCCACAAGAAAACCTGCGGCTACGATCATCAGACAGGCGCAGGTAAAAAGATTGTTGGCCTTATCCTCTTCCCTGCGGCCAAGGCTTATGGAGATGGGAACGGAAGAGCCGACTCCGATCAGGTCCGCCAGAGAAAAATTAATAATAACAAAGGGCATGGCCAGGTTCAGGGCAGCAAAAGGGGTCTCACCCAGAAAATGGCCTACAAAGACTCCGTCGATGAGCTGGTACAGAGCTGAGGCAAGCATACTGACCGCCCCTGGCAGAGCGGCGGCAAAGAAAAGTCGGAGCGGCGCAGTTTTGGTAAAGAAAACATGGGGGTTCATAACAATCTCCTTTATTCTTTTTTATCAGAAATTTTTTGAGTCTGCAGCTCCCTGCAGATGCAGTCTGAAAAATAGTCCAGAGCCTCTACAAATTCAGGGGAATATTTTTCTATGGTTTTTTCGATGGCGGTTTGTTCCGCGGCATAGATATCCTTCAGGATCTCGGCTGTGTAAGCCATTCCTTTTTCGGTCAGTATCAGATCCTTCCGGCGTCTGTCCCGGCCGGGTACTAAAGAGAGATATCCGGCTGCAGCCAGTTCTTTTACATTGGTATTTACGGTGGTTTTTGGAATCAGCCAGTCCTGACAGATCTGCTGCTGGGAGTGAGGCTTCCCGTCATCCAAAGCGTACAGCAGATTCAGGATGTTTTCCTTGATTCCCATCCTCTTTGAAAAAAAGTAGTAGGCGCCGTCCATCCGCACGGAAGCCAGCATAATACGGCGGATTTCTTTTAAATAATGCTTCATGTCCTGCCTCCTGCAATAATCCGAATCCGTACGAATTATAGTACGGATTCGGATTAATGTCAAGACAGAGCTTGTATTTTACTGAAGAAAATGATAAACTGTTCTTGTTGTTTACTCAGGTCCGCGCGCCTGCCGTGAGGACCAGTAACATACTGTTTATAAACGAAGGAGGACCAGTAAAATGAAAAAGCTTGTTGTAAAAGACAAGACCGGGTGCATGGCCTGTCTTGAGTGTGTAAGAGCCTGTTCAGAGGCCTTCTACAAGGAATTTGATCCTGCCAAATCCTGTATTCAGATTGTAACCGGCAAAGATGGCAATCCGAAGCCTAATACGTGTATTCAGTGCGGAAAATGTATGAGAACCTGCAAGCACGGGGCCATTACACAGAACGCGAAGGGCGTTTACATGATTAATAAAAAGCTTTGTACGGGATGCGGAGAATGTGTGGAAGTCTGTCCTATGAAGGTCATGGTGAAAGCGGAGACCTCTCCTGTGGCTTCCAAATGTATCTCCTGCGGCATCTGCGCAAAAGCCTGTCCTATGGATATTCTGGAAATTCAGGAAAAATAATCTTTTACATAGCCGATATAAAAATGATGAAAGAGACAGCGCTGACTGGAGGGTTTATACCCGGAAGCGGCGCTGTCTTTCTATATCCTTGTCCAGGGAATGAGAATATGATAAGATACAAAAAAAGAATTCAAAGTTTCTGTTGCTTATAGGACGATGGGGCTCGGACGGGCCGGGGATGGGTAAAAAAATGAAAAAAGAAAAAGAAATGAATCATAAAGACAGAACCATGGTATTGAATCTTTCTCTTCTCCTTGTATTTCTGGGACTGATGCTTTTCGGAATATACCTTGTAAGAGATAAGCTGCTGTACAACGCGGACGAGATGGGAACGTACCTGGCTGAAGGTTACTCCAGAGAAGAAGAAAGCCGGATTTCCATTTACAGAATGTTTTTAAACCTGGGAGCTCTGTATGTAAATGCCTCCATCGAGGAGAACGCGTCCGAAGAGGAAATACAGGCATATCTGGAAAGGTATTCCAAATTCCTTCAGGTGGTTCTGCAGGCGGAGATTCTGGATCCCTACGCAGTGATTGACGGGAAAATTCTTGCGGCAAACCCCTGGGAAGGAGATCAGGAATATGACTATGCTGCCCAGGACTGGTACCAGAACGCCATAGAGGAAGAAGGACAGATCGTATTTACCGATGTATATGAGGACGCGAATACAGGAGAGAAACTGGTTACTCTCTCAAAGAAGCTGGAGGCAGATGGAGATGTTCTGGCCTTTGATATCCTGATGAAGAATTTTCATATCCACAAAAACAAAACCTCCATGCCGGAAAACAGTACGTATTATCTCTTTGATGGAGGAGGTGATCTGATCTATGTGTCAGGGCAGGCAGACGCAGATAACCCGGAGGTTCAGACGTATGGAGAAGAGCTTCTTGCGGGCGTAAAAGAGGGCAAATATGAAAGGTATACTTCTTCCGCGGAGGATCTGGAAGGAAATAAAGTAGGGGTTTACTATCATCAGGTGGATAACGGGTGGTTTTCTGTGATTACAATACCGGTTGGGCAGATTCTATATGGGGACATGAATACGACTATGTATCTCCTTACGGGAATTTTTGCGTTCCTCCTGATTGCGGTGGTAGCTGCAATGATCCGCGATTATATTGGAAAGAGGACTGTAAAGCATATTTCGGATACCCTTCAGATTCTGGGCGA
>DVGK01000031.1 GCA_018712785.1 Candidatus Choladousia intestinavium
TATAAATTTGTTATGATTCTAAAGAATGCAGAAACAGTTTTGTAATATTTTTGGAAGGAGGCGTTTGGGCGGATGAGAAGAAGAGTGCCGAAGGCAGTTTCCTTATGTATGATGGCAGGTTTGATGGCAGCCGGATTGCAGGGGATTCAGGCAGGGGCAACAGAAGCAGATGTGCAAACGGAACTTACGGAGGAGACAGCAGCAGAGGGAACATCTGAGACAGATGCGTCTGCTGAAGCTAATATAGAGAGTGATACATCCATGGCCGGAGAGCTGGCTTTTGCTAGATGCGACGAGTATATTAATGTTCGTTCAGCTCCCAATACGGACAGTGATGTGGTGGCGAAGATTTATAATTTTGATTCCGCGACAATCCTTTCTCAGTCAGGAGATTGGTATGAGATTCAGTCGGGAAACGCTTACGGTTATGTAAAAGCAGAGTATTTTGCTACCGGAGAGGAGGCGTCTGCCATTGCTCAGGAGGTCGCTTACAATGTGGCTACCGTGCAGGCGGAGGAACTGAATATACGTAAGGATCCTCATACAGATGGCGGCGTGATCGGCGTTGCGTATTCTCAGGACGAGCTGGAAGTCGTAGCTTATGACGGCGACTGGATGAAGGTGGCTCTGGGAGACGATGTATATGGTTACATTAATGCTTATTATGTATCTTACGACACGTATTATCCCACAGCGGAGACACTGGAAGAGGAGGCCGCCAGAATGAACGCGGATTCTTCATCAGAAGAAACGGAAGCGGCTGAGACAATTCCGGAAGAGGAGTATACAGAAGAGGCTTATACAGAGACGGAGGCGGTTTACACAGAAACCGAAGCCGTATATACGGAGCCTGCTTACACAGAAACTGAAGCTGTTTATACAGAGCCTGTTTACACGGAGACGGAAGCTGTTTATACAGAACCTGCTTATACAGAGACGGAAGCCGCTTATACGGAGCCTGTTTATACAGAGACAGAAGCGGTCTATACGGAGACCGAGACGACCTATACAGAGCCTGTTTATACGGAAACAGAAGCGGTCTATACAGAGACAGAGGCTGTTTACACGGAAACAGAGGCTGCCGCGTCTTCTTCAGGATCCAGCACAGGTCAGGTGATTGTCGATTATGCAATGCAGTATGTAGGCAACCCCTATCAGTGGGGCGGCACCAGCCTGACGAACGGCGCTGACTGTTCAGGATTTACCCAGTCTGTATTCGCGAATTCAGGAATTGATCTGGCACGTGTGGCTGCAGACCAGGCGAATGGCGGTACTTCCGTAAGCGTGGATGACCTTCAGCCTGGTGATCTGGTATTCTACAGCTCATCCAGCGGAATTGATCATGTGGCGATCTATGCCGGCGACGGTACGATTGTTCATGCGGCTAATTCCAACAGCGGAATTACTACTTCCAGCGCTTACTACTCAGATATCGTAGATGCGAAGAGATACTGGTAATTTCAATTGTTACAATTTATTAAGTAATCTGTTTTTATAATATGTGTTGAGACAGAGGGCGTCTGAGAGAATTCGGATGCCCTTTTTCCTTGAATTTTCCAGGTGTTTTGGCGTTTTCGATATCCATCACAAATGTGAAAAAAGTGTTAATTCCTTCTGATTGAATTGACTTGTTAACATAAATTTGTTATTATTTAGAGCGAAATGGTAATACAATTGTAATAACTATGGAAGGAGGCGTTTGGACGGATGAGAAGGAGAGTGCCTAGAGCTGTATCTCTTTGCATGATGGCCGGTATGATTGCCGCAGGAGCGCAGGGAATGCAGACATGGGCTGCTGAGGCAGAAGTACAAACGGAACTTGCAGAAGAGACGGCGGTAGAGACAGAGACGGAAGCAGTGGCCGGAGATGAGACAGAGGCAGCTGCGGAAACGGAGACAGAAGCGGCGGCAGAGTCAGAAACAGAGACGGAGTCAGAGACTGAGACTGAATCTGAGACAGACAGCGACACATCGATGGCGGGGGAATTAGCCTTTGCCCAGTGTGATGATTATATTAACGTTCGGACAGACCCGAGTACAGAAGGCGAGATCACTGCTAAGATGTATAATAATGACTCTGCTACGATTCTGGGACAAGTAGGGGACTGGTATGAGATTCAGTCCGGCAATGCCTATGGTTATGTGAAGGCGGAATACTTGGCTACCGGCGAGGAAGCAGACGCGATCGCTGAAGAAGTTGCCTATAACGTGGCGACGGTTCAGGCCAAGGAGCTGAATGTGCGGGACAACCCCGATACAGAGAGCGATGTAATCGATGTAGCTGTTACGGACGATCAGCTGGAGGTAGTAGCCTACGACGGCGATTGGATGAAGGTGGCTCTGGGAAATGACGTTTACGGATATATTAATGCGTACTATGTAAGATACGATACATATTATCCTACCGCGGAAACCCTTGAGGAAGAAGCTGCAAGACTTGAGGCTGAGGCAGCCGCTGCTCAGGCAGAGACGTATTCAGAAACGTCAGAGGAAACCGTTTACCAGGAGACGGAAGCTTCGTATACAGAGACCGAGGCTGCCTATACAGAACCTGTATATACGGAGACAGAAGCGCTTGCTGCTGCTGAGACGGAGGCAGCCTATACGGAGACGGAACCGGTGTATACAGAAACCGAAGCCGCTTATACAGAAACAGAACCTGCTTATACAGAAACAGAACCTGCTTATACAGAAACGGAAGCCGTTTATACGGAGACTGAGCCGGTCTACACGGAAACCGAAGCGCCAGCCTATACGGAGACGGAAGCTGTTTATACGGAGACTGAGCCAGCCTATACGGAAACCGAAGCGCCAGCCTATACGGAGACGGAACCAGTATATACAGAGACCGAGCCGGTCTACACAGAAACAGAACCCGTTTCTACGGAGACGGAAGCGCCTGCTTCTACGGAGACGGAAGCCTCTTCTTCGGATTCAACCCTTGGACAGCAGATCGTTGACTTTGCTATGCAGTATGTGGGGTATCCATATGTGTGGGGCGGAACAAGCCTGACAGAAGGCGCGGACTGCTCCGGCTTTACACAGTCTGTATTTGCTAACTTCGGAATCAGTCTTGCCCGTGTAGCAGCGGATCAGGCTGCAGGCGGAACTGCTGTCAGTGTGGACAGTATTCTGCCCGGCGACCTTTTGTTCTACAGTTCATCCGGGAGCATTGACCATGTAGCTATTTATGCCGGAAACGGAACGATTGTACACGCCGCGAATTCAAGCAGCGGAATTACTACTTCCAGCGCTTACTATTCAACGATTGTAGCGGCCAGAAGATACTGGTAAATTCGCTGAATCCGGAACTGATATCTCGAAATGTACAGGACAGCTGCCATATAATGTGGCAGCTGTTTTTTCTTTCAAAATTTTTTAAAGCCGACAAAAAGAGAATTGCCCTCTGCCTTTATCGTTGCTATAATTTTTATATATATGCGAGGATGAAGGTTTACATATAGATTTAACAATGGGGAGGAATGAGAAGTGGATCAAAGAATGTATGAAAACTATCTTATGATTTTGAAAGAAGAAATGATTCCTGCCATGGGATGCACCGAGCCTATTGCGTTAGCGTATGGAGCAGCAAAGGCAAGAGAAATCTTAGGTAGGGAACCGGAAAAGATTCTGGCAAAATGCAGCGGCAATATTATCAAGAACGTCCGCTGCGTCGTTATTCCTAACTCCGGTGGAATGACGGGCATTGAAGCTGCCGTCGTGCTTGGAGCCATAGGAGGCGATTCATCCAAAGAGATGGAGGTTCTGGCGTCTGCAGATGAAAAGGCCAGAAAACAGGCAGGAGAGCTTCTGCAAAGGAAAATCTGCCGGGTGGAGCTTCTGGATTCTTCCATTCCTCTGCATTTTATTCTGGAAATGACCGCCGGAAGTGACCGTGTCTTTCTGGAGATCAGACAGGATCATCTGAACATTACCAGAATCGAGAAAAACGGGGAAGTTCTCCTGGACAGAGAGACGGAAAAAGAATCGTCTGTGCCGTCTGTACAGCAGGGTGACCGCACCCTTCTGAATCTGGAAGACATTCGGAATTTTTCAGATTCAGTGGCGCTGGATCAGGTAAAAGAGCTGGTTGAAAGGCAGATCAGTTTTAACATGGCCATTGCCAGGGAAGGTATGACAGGAAAATATGGCCTTGGCATAGGAAGGGTGATTAAGGAATCTTATTCGGACGAAATGCTGACGAAGATGCGCAGTCTGACTGCCGCGGCCTCAGAGGCCAGAATGGGCGGCTGCGAAATGCCTGTGATTATCAATTCGGGCAGCGGAAATCAGGGGATCGCATGTTCGGTGCCGCTGATTATATATGCACGGGAAATGGAGCTTCCGGATGAGGCGCTGTACAGAGCGCTGGTCTTTTCAAATCTGCTGACGGTTTATCAGAAATATTATATTGGAAAACTTTCTGCCTTTTGCGGCGCTGTGTCGGCATCCTGCGCGGCAGGAGCGGCTATTACGTATATGGTGGGAGGCAGTCTGGAGACTATTAAGATGACTATTGAAAATACACTTGCCAATATTCCGGGTATTATCTGCGACGGCGCGAAAATCTCCTGTGCAGCAAAAATCGCCGCCAGCCTGGACGCCGCCTTTCTGGCGCACCATCTGGCAATGAACCATCAGGCGTATTCTCCCTATACAGGTATTCTTCAGGAAGAAACATCTGAGACAATCAGCTGTGTGGGAATGATCGGAAAAGAAGGAATGAGGGAAACAGATAAAGAAATTCTGAAGATCATGCTGGAACATTAATCCAGTATAAAAAGATTGACTGTGAAGGAAAAGGAGACTATAATAAGAGAGACAGATCTATACGAGAAACACATGTTTTTCAAATAGATCTAACCGGAAAATACAGATTCCTTTGAAATACCGGGATCTGCAGGATTGCTGCGCAAAAGGGATTTTGACGCAGCCAAGGGGATTTATACATAAGGGGATTTTAGTATGAAAAAGACAGCGACTTACCAGGAACAGGTCAACACAGAAAATGTGCTGCGGCTGCGGGAAATTTTAAAAACCCTGCCGCCTTTCGCAAAGGATTATTTCCGGGCCATTGAGCCCACCACATCCACCAGAACCCGGATTTCCTATGCCTATGATATCCGGATTTTTTTCAATTTTCTTTTGACGGAAAATCCTTCCTTTAAGGGCAAATCCGTGACAGATTTTACGGTGGACGTCCTGGACCGGCTGGAGGCTCTGGATATTGAAGAATATCAGGAGTATCTGAAGGTCTACCAGGGGGAAGAAAAGGTCCAGACCAACGGGGAACGGGGCCTGAAGCGGAAAATGTCGGCTCTTAGGAGCTTTTACGCCTATTACTATAAAAGGGAAATGATCAAAACGAATCCAACCCTTCTGGTGGATATGCCGAAGCTTCATGACAAGGAAATTATCCGTCTGGATACGGACGAGACGGCTCTGCTTCTGGATTATATTGAGAACTGCGGCAGTCAGCTTACCGGCCAGAAAAAGCTCTACTATGAAAAGACCAAATACAGAGATCTTGCCATCGTCACCCTCCTGCTTGGCACAGGCATCCGTGTCTCAGAATGCGTGGGACTGGATGTAAACGATGTGGATTTTAAGAACAATGGAATCCGTGTGGTGCGCAAGGGCGGCTCGGAGATGATGGTTTACTTTGGCGAGGAGGTGGAAAAGGCTCTGAAGGATTATCTGGAGATCCGCAAAGGGATTACTCCGGTGGCCGGTCATGAGAACGCCCTCTTCTACTCTACCCAGCGCAGGCGCATGGGCGTCCAGGCCGTGGAAAATATGGTAAAGAAATACGCCAGGGAAATCACCTCCACGAAGAAAATCACGCCTCACAAGCTCAGAAGCACCTACGGGACCACTCTGTACCGGGAGACAGGGGATATTTATCTGGTGGCAGACGTACTGGGCCATAAGGATGTAAATACCACCAGGAAGCATTACGCGGCGCTGGATGACGACCGGCGCAGGAAGGCTGCCAAGGCGGTGAAGCTGCGTGAGGCATAAAGAGATCTGGCAAAGGGGCGAATGTCAAAAAAAGGTTTACATAATTAAATTATGTAAACCTTTTTAAATCTTTCGTTACGAATCGAAAATTCTCGTGATATCCTGATATCGATTAACTACACGATAAATCTCTACATACTCATCGCCTGACTTGTAGATAATCACATGATCCTTCCATATTGCATATTTATAGTCAGTCCAAAAACGTACTCTTTTGGAAAGATCGGCTCCTATTCCCGGAAACATCTGAAGATTTTCAAATTTACCGTAGATCTCCTCTATAGTCTTTGCAGCATATTCCTCACTATCTTCAGCAATGTAATCCCGGATACTTTTCAGATCCTTTACAACCATCGGATTGATCCGCAGCTTTAACATTTTATTCCCCCATAAGTGCTTTCACTTCATTTAGATCAAGCCACCCTTCACCGTCTTTTACTGCTTCTTCGGCTTCCCGCAGCTTTATCAGAAGCTTCTTTTCCGCAAGATCACGTTCATAATCCTCAATATCCATGACTACAAAACGCCCTCTGCCATTCTTGGTCAGATATACCGGTTCTCCTTTTCGGCAGTTCTTCAGGACTTCATTATAATTTCTCAAATCAGATACGGGTAAAATATTTGCCATGTTCTTTCAGCTCCTTCCCTGATTGTATATTGTTTCTATATACTTACATTATACACAAAAAGCTGTAAAATTCAACGTAGATTTTTACAGCTTTGCAATAAAATACTTTTTAATATCTATATGGCGGCCTATTTTTACCCGGCCTCCCTTTCATTAGTCACCATCACTTCCATCTCGCTGACCAGGGGCCGATCGGAGGAAAGCACCAGCTCCACACCCATACCGGAATCCAGGGCCGCCCGCTCCTCGTCCATAGCCAGCACCTCCATCGGAAGCCCCACTACGGAATAGCTTATGCCAAAGCGGGTGTGCTGCGGAAAGACCGCAAAGACCTGATAGCCCAGCTCCCCGGTAAAGAGCGCGGAGAGAGGCACGGTATACTCGTATTCCACTTCTCTTCCGTCCTGCCGGATGATGCCGGCCTCGGCCATCCCTGTGGTTACTTGAGGGAAGCGCATTTTCTCCACCTCGGCGGAGGCAAAGGTACAGAAAACCAGGAGAAGGAAAAGGCCCAGGGAAAAACGACGGATCCAGCGTTTCCTTCTAAGCTCTCGTTTCTGGAGAAGGGCCTGGCGCTCCTGCTCGGTTCCTTTTTTCTTCGGCCTGTATTTCCTTCCGGTACTCCTCATCGGAACGTGAATTTTCCCGGTATTCCTTTTAGATATCCTTTTAGATCGATGTTTGATCTGACCTTTGTTTCGCTGTCTGTATGTTCTCATGGGCGCCTCCAGAATCTCTTATCCTCTCTCCTACTTCAGCTCAGAAGCGGAAATCCCGCTGATCAGCTCATCCCGGAAATAGGCGAACAGAAGCAGCACCGGCAGATCACCGCCGCGTAGCCTCCGATGAGCCCCAGGCGGTCCAGCATAATGTAATTGCTCACCAGCGTCACCTGGTAAGGCATCATCATCAGAAGGATCACCAGTATAAACAGAGTCTTGTTTCAGGAAGTGGTTTACATAATATTATTATGTAAACCACTTCCTTTTGCACTGTCTTTCAGCTCTCCAGCAGGATGGTAAACGGCCCGTCATTGCACAGGCGGACCTTCATCTCCGCACCGAAGATCCCGGTCTCCACTATGGGTACCTGTTCCCGGCATCGTTGGATGATATACTCATACAGCTTTCGGGCGGTTTCTGGATCTCCCGCTTCTGTGAAGGAAGGCCGGTTGCCCTTGGTACAGTTGGCGTACAGCGTAAACTGGGAGATCAGGAGAAGCTCGCCCTTTACATCCTTCAGGGAGAGATTCGTCTTGCCCTCCGGATCCGCGAAGATCCGCAGGCCCAGCATTTTTTTCACCAGCTTATCCGCCTCCGCCCGGGTATCTTCCTTTCCCACTCCGATCAATACCAAAAATCCCTTTCCAATGGAACCAACCACTGCGTTTTCCACTTCTACAGAAGCGTCTGTAACTCTTTGAATAACGAATTTCATACTTTTTTTCACCTTTCTGTTTCTTCAGGCACAGGATATCAGGGTCACGAACCTGTCCCTTCGCCTCCGGCTCCGGTACGCTAAGGGTCCGGGCATATGGGCGGCGGTTCGGCTTGAACAGCAACGTCATGATACCACACACGAAAGAAAAGTTCCATCCGAGATTGTAAAAAAGAAAGATTTCTGCTATGATTGATCAGAATCTTTACGAAAGGAAACGGCTGCCCTTATCCGGCAGCAGACCGATACAGAATATGAAATTACAGAAATTATTAAGCCTTACCCGCAAAGCCGTGGATGAATTTAAGATGATACAGCCGAAAGACAGGATCGCCGTAGGGATTTCCGGCGGAAAGGACAGCATGGCTCTGCTGTATGCTCTCAGCGGCCTCAGACGCTTCTATCCCAGTCCTTTTGAAATCGAAGCTGTGACCGTCAGCCTGGGGTTTGAAAGCTTCGATCTGGAGCCTGTGAAGGCTCTGTGCCGGGAGCTGGGAGTTTCTTATACCGTGGTCTCCACCGATATCGGAAGGATTATTTTTCAGGACAGGAAGGAAGAAAATCCCTGCTCTCTCTGCGCCAAGATGCGCAAGGGGGCTTTTAATGAAAAGGCCAGGGAGCTGGGGTGCAATAAGATTGCCTACGCCCATCACAAGGACGATGTCATCGAGACCATGCTCATGTCGCTGATCCTGGAGGGAAGGTTCCACACCTTTTCTCCCGTAACCTACCTGGACCGGACGGAGCTGACCCTGATCCGCCCCCTGATCTACGTAGATGAGGCGGATGTAAAGGGCTTCATAAACAAATACCAGGTTCCCACAGTGAAAAATCCCTGCCCGGCGGACGGCTACACCCAGAGGGAGTACGCCAAGAATCTTTTGTCCCGGCTGAACCAGGAGCAGCCGGGAGCCAGGGAGAGAATGTTTACAGCTATCTTAAAGGGAAATTTTTCCGGCTGGGACAAAAGGACACCGAAAAAGAAAAGAGAAAAGTCACTGCCCTCTCCTACACCTTCGGCAGACGCATAAGCAGTGACTGAAAATATTCCGGGAGAGGCGCGTTCACCTCGATATAGGTTCCGGCAGAAGGATGAATCAGCCCCAGGGTCATGGCGTGAAGCGTCTGCCCCTGCAGGCCCTTTACCGGGCATCTGGCCGGGCCGTATACCTCGTCTCCCAGAATGGGGTGGCCGATGCTTTTCATATGGACCCGGATCTGGTGGGTCCGGCCTGTTTCCAGCTGACATTCAATGTACGTATAGTCCCGGAACTGCTCCAGCACATGGTAGTGGGTGACAGCCGGCTTTCCGCCGGGAACGTCTGCCGCCATCTCCTTTCTGCGAATGGGATGCCGGCCGATGGAGGCCCTTACTGTGCCGTCCGCTTCCAGACGGCCATGGACGATGGCTCTGTATTTCCGGGTGATGGTGTGTTCCTTCAGCTGCTCTGCCACCTTAAGATGGGCCGCGTCGTTTTTGCAGGCCACCAGGGAACCGGTGGTGTTCTGGTCGATCCGGTGGACAATCCCCGGACGGAGAACCCCCCCGATGCCGGACAGGCTGCCCTGACAGTGGTACAGCAGGGCGTTGACCAGGGTGCCGGAGGGATGTCCGGCCGCCGGGTGGACCACCATTCCCTTTGGTTTATTTACGAAGATCAGATCCTCGTCCTCATAGAGAATATCCAGGGGAATCGGTTCCGGCAGAATGTCTGCCGGCCGGGGCGGGGGCACGGCAAGGGTAATCTCCTCCCCCGGGCTGACCCGGAAGCTTGGCTTCACCGTCTTTCCGTTTACCTGCGCCCTCCCTTCTTTTACAAGCTTCTGAAGAAAGGAGCGTGTGCAGGAGGGACAGCTTTCTGCCAGAAAGGCATCCAGCCGCATCCCTTCCTGGGCAGGGCCCGGGGTAAGGGTACAGACCTCCTCCGAAAGCAGCTCCCCTGCCGGCTTATCTCTCTCCATCATTCCTGCGGCCTCCTATCCTTTCTTCTTCTCCTTTTTTGCCCGGCAGCAGAAACGCGAAGCTGTCGTTTTTGTAATACGTAAGAAAGAGAAGGGCAAAAACAGCGACTCCAATACAGATATAACAGTCTGCCAGATTAAATACAGGGAAGTCGATCAGGGAAACGTACAGGAAGTCAATGACGTATCCGAACATCAGCCGGTCCAGCATATTTCCCGCGGCTCCGGCCCCGATGACCACGCATAAAATCTTCAGGGGCCTGTATCTTCGGTCCTCCGGCAGCCGGAGAAAGGTATACAGGCAGAGAAGAAGAATCAGGACAGCCGTAAGAATAAATACGCCCTGAATTTTATCCAGCATACCGAAAGCAGCCCCGTCATTCTCCAGATAATAGAATTCAAAGACACCGGGAACCACCGGAATACCCGCGCTTCCCTTCAGATTTTCCACAGCCCAGTATTTTGAAGCCTGGTCGGCGCCCAGAAGAAAAAGAAGTCCAAGACAGCCTGACAGAATGGATTTGATTTTTTTCATAAACAAATTTCCCTTCCTGAACAATTTCCGCGAACTTTCTATCGCCATAATTTAAAAACAGTCCGCGTTTAACTGATTGACTGCCTTCAGCATCTCTTCGTCCGTTACCCCCTGATCTATATACGCCTTTCCGATTTTTTTCAGAAGGATGAAACGGACTCTGCCCCCGTTCATCTTCTTATCCTTTTTCGTGGCTTTTACAATCTCTTCCGAGGAGAGGCCGTCAAAGGAAATGGGCAGTCCGAAGCCCACGTTCATATCCCGGATTTCATAAAACTCTTCCTCACTTAAAAGTCCCCGTTCCCAGGAGATGTAAGCGGCGGCTACGCAGCCAAGAGCCACGCATTCTCCGTGCAGCAGCGTAAAATTCTTCAGCTTCTCGATGGCGTGGCCGATGGTATGGCCGAAATTCAGAAGGGCCCGCTCTCCTTTTTCCTCCGGGTCATGCTCCACCACTGTTTTTTTGATGATGCAGCTCTGATACACCAGATAGGCAAGGGCGTCCGTCTCCCGCTCCATAATTTCATCCATATGTTCAATGGTCCATTCATAGTATGCGCTGTCCCGGATGAGCCCATGCTTTAAGACCTCTCCCATGCCGCTGGCGAACTGATTCTCCGGAAGAGTTTTCAGGGCGGAGAGATTGGCATACACCAGGCAGGGCTGGTGAAAGGCTCCCACCATGTTTTTATAGCCGTCAAAATCCACCCCCGTCTTTCCACCGATGCTGCTGTCGATCTGAGCCAGAAGGGTGGTCGGCACCTGAATGAAGGATATGCCCCTGAGATAGGTAGCCGCCGCGTATCCGGTGAGATCTCCCGTCACGCCGCCCCCCAGGGCCAGCAGGAAATCGTGGCGGTCAAAGCCTGCCTCAATCAGAACCTTATACAGGCTGCGCACCACGTCCAGGGTTTTGTTCTCCTCTCCCGCAGGAAACTGAAAGACTTCTGTTTTGCTGCAGGAATCCTCCGCGATCTTCCTGACCTCCTCAAGATACAGAGGAGCCACGTTGGAGTCCGTGACAATGCAGATCTTTCTGTCCCGGCAGTTCAGTCTCTCAAGCTCCTCCCCTAATTTGCCGAAGGAATCCTCCAGACAGATGTCATAGGAGAATTCCCCTTCTTTTTTTACTGTAATCCTTTTAATATCTTTGTTCATCCTCTTCCTCCTGCTTATGAGCCTGAATCTTTGGTTCTGCCCGGCTGTAATTCACTCGGCGGACGCTTCTTCTGTTTTATATAAAACGTTCCGCCTGTACGATCCTGCGGCCCTTTTTCGTCTGGCCGCCTGCTCCCAGATAGCGGAAACGCCCCAGTCCCCGTACAGAGACCAGATCCCCCTCCTTTGGAATAAAGGCGTTTGAGGTAATCAGCCTTCCGTTCACGAAGACCTTTCCCTCCTGGATCAGCGAGAGCAGGCTGCTCCTGGAGGATTGAAAAGCTACAGACAGAAGGGCGTCAAGCCACAGGGAGGAGATGCTTCCCGTCACAGTCTCGGTCCTGGGCGTGTAGGTAAAATCAGCCTCCCGACAGAGGGAACAGACCACAGAAGTTCTGCGGATTCTGGTAAGCTCCCGGCAGATCATTTCCCCTAAGGATTCATGGCAGAACAGATAAGCTTCCTCCTGAAGCACCGGGATATCGCCTGTCTTGCACCGGTCAATTCCCAGATTCATCAGGGCCCCCAGAATATCCCGGTGAGAAAGGGTCTCTGCGAAGCGGCTGTTCTTTGGCCGAATGTGCAGACAGGCAATGGGATATTCCGGTTTTGTCTCTTCATAAGAAAAAGCATCAGGAAGGAACGCGGCCATCTGACGCTCTGCTTGGTCATAACCGCCGAAGGTTCTCCAGGTAACCTGGGGAAAATTCCGCAGCGTGTCATGCAAGATATTCTGTTCATAGAGATTCAGGAAATCAGTGAACTGGGGACAGCCGGTCTGTTCCGCCCGCCTGGCCAGCTCACGGATTCTTTTTTGAAGTAATAACAGATCTTTTTCTTTTTCCATGGAAGCTCCGCGTTAAAATCTTGTGCCGAAGGAGGGTACTTCAAAGGCTCCGTTCAGAATCTCCTGAAAATCCCCCGAAATGTCCACACTCTCCGGCGTGATGATAAATATGTAGTTGCTGATCTTCTGAAGGCTTCCGTGGATCGCGTAGCAGGAACCGGAGGAAAAGTCAATAATCCTCTGGGCAATGTCCAGATCCAGACCCTCCATATTCAGCACTACGGTACACTCATCCAGAAGGGTTTCGGTGATCTCCCGGGCATCCTCCATGCTCTTGGGACGGATCACACAGACCTCCATCCCGCCGCTTTTCTTGGGACGCATCGGCGATATCTTGGAACTCTTCACGGTCTTCTGCTTGGGACGGGCCGAAGCAGTCTTCTCGGCTTTTGGCTCGGTTGTCTGGCGCGGAGGCTCCTCATAATCATCCTCTTCCTCACGACGGTTTAAGATCCGCTTCTTGGGACGCTCTTCCTCATAATCATCCTCATAGTCATCGTCCAGATAATCATCGTCCTCAAAGCCTTCGTCATCGTTCAGTTTCATCGCGTTCAAAAACTTATCCAAAACACTCATACTGTAATCTCCCATCTGATTCTGCGTTACACAGTATAATCTCTTGCTCCAAAGATTCCGGTACCTACCCGAACCATGGTAGCGCCTTCTTCCACGGCGACCTCAAAATCGCCGGTCATACCCATGCTTAAATGACGCATATTCACATTATCAATGTTTTTTGCCCCTATGTCAACAGATAATTTTTTCAAATTCCGGAAGTGAATCCGATTCTCCTCCGGATGCACCGTAAAAGGAGCGATGGTCATCAGACCTTCGATTCTTATATTCGGCAGCGTGCTGATCTCCCTGACAAAGGCCCAGACCTCCTCCGGCATAATTCCGAATTTGGACTCTTCCTTCGCCATATTTACTTCGATCAGCACAGGTATCACCAGGCCGTGCTTTCCGGCCTCCTCGCTGATCGCCTGGGCCAGCCGCGCCGAATCCACAGAGTGGATCATGCAGGCCTTATCAATGATGTATTTGATCTTATTTCTCTGCAGGTGGCCGATCATATGCCAGTGAATGTCTGAGGGCAGGCAGGGATATTTGTCCCGCATCTCCTGGGGCTTATTCTCTCCAAACTCCCGGACTCCCTCCTCATATGCTTCCTGAAGCATCTCTACAGGTTTGGTCTTGCTGACAGCGATCAGGGTTACCTCATTGGGATCTCTGCCGACTCTTTCACAGGCCATGGCGATCCGTGCTTCCACTTCTTTTAAATTCTCTTTAATCAATTCTGTCACTTCCTTATTAGATTAGTAGACAATCTCATCTACATCCACTTCCGACGCGTTCAAAACAATATAGTCATGAGCAGCCAGCCCGTAAGGATTGTTGCTCTCTACAATACAGTATTCTTCATTCTCGTCGATCACCGTGACCTCGCGGAACACGGCGTAGCCTTTATTGATATTATAGACGCCATGAAGCGTAACCAGGTTTTCATCCTGAATCTGGTAGCTTCTCTCAGAGCCTTCCATGAGAATGTTGTCCCCGTCAGAGAGAAGGCTTTTATTTACCAGGTAAATCCCATCCTCATAGCTGTAGACATTCGCCGTCATATATTCTGAAGAGGAAGAGCCGTCCGCGGAAAAATGCTCCACATGAAGGGTGATTTCCGATGTGGTTCCCTCATTGACGATCACGTATTCCTCCGGAATCTGATAAAATTCCTTTGACACAATAGCAGATGTAGGAATCTTCAGGCCGCTTCTGCGGTTTAGGATCAGCTCAATCTCCAGATAACGGTCCGCGGCATAGCGGACCAGGGAACTGTCCATGGTAATTTTTCCGAAGTATTCCCCGTTATTTTCCACCAGCTCAAAAGAAGAGCTGAAGGTCTGGTTATCCTTCAGAAACCGGAAGCGAATGGTGCTTGTGTCAGAAAGCTCTGTGGCCAGCGTCTGATCCAGAGGGAAATAGAGAAACCACTCTTCCTTTGTCACCAACTTGTAAATAGGGTCGCCGGTGCTTACCTGGCTGTTGGAGCGGAGATTCTGACTCTCATAGCTGTTCAGATCAAAGAGATCCGAATGAATCTCCTCTTCCGTAAGGCTCTCCAGTCCGTCCACAGAATATAAAACAAATCCGGATTCCGGCGCATTGCACTGGTTCAGAATGCTGGCCGAATCTCCGGAAAGACTCGCCGCGATCTCAGACAGAGTTCCCTCCACGCTGGACTTCAGGTCATACGTCTTCTGAAAATTTTCGTCTGAAAAATTGATGGTGAAGCTGGAGATAATATCCTGAAGCCGCTGCTCATCCTCGCTGTCCAGTGAGAAATTATCATAGGATACGGCCTGTGCCGCGCCGCTATCGTCGATGGAGCAGACCGTGCTTCCGGCGGAAGCCTTGCTGCCTTCCCTGGCGTAATACTGCACGCTCCCGGACTGGGAGGCGTTTACCACGGTCTCCGTGCGCAGGGCCAGGGCATCGTAGCGATAGTTGCCGCTTAAAGTTCCTGTCACGACTTCGTAGGATGTTATATGGGTATCTGTCAGATACAGGATCACGCAAACTATCATATAGATAAATACCGTGCCAAACAGAAGGGTGCCCACATTAAAAAAGGAATACCTCCTGTATTTCGTTACTTTTTGATTCTTCGTTCGCTTCTTTATTACGGCTATGATTCTTCGCCTCCTCAAAATCTCATGGGTTATTTTATCATGTTCACCACCTTGTTACAACTGTTCTTTGCATAAAATTCAAATTTCAGGTTAGACTAGTTAATGTTCTAATTCTATCATACCGGCACCAAAGGAGGGAACGTTATGAGCAAAGGACTCGACTATACAGCCCTTACTCTTGTGATTATCGGCGCTGTCAACTGGGGCCTGATTGGAATTTTCAAGCTGGACCTGGTGAATCTGCTGTTCGGGAATATGACCTGGATCTCAAGAGTTATCTATACCCTGGTGGGTCTGTCCGGTCTTTATCTACTGAGTCTTTACGGCAGAGTCACAGCCATGGGAAGAGAGTAAGGGACAAAGAATAAACGGGGGACTGCAATCTCTGTAAAATACTGCAGCCGCCCCGTTCTTTCACGCCTATGTATTTTGAACTATAATTCCGCTATAATCTGTTCTTTATATTTGTCGTCAATATGATCTCTCGTAACAGAGATGCTGATCACAAAGGTAATGCCGTACTGTTCTCCAATCTCCTGAAGCTTGTCCAGCAGCGCCCCGGCCTGCTCTTCATCCGTCTTGGCAATCGTCAGAAAGCTGTCAAGATACATCTGCTCCAGATCATGATCCTGTGAGATAACTCCATAGAGGAAACCTATAAACTCCTGGCTGGAAGCCAGATTAAAACTGGATACATCTATCAGCCGTACTTTATTGTTCAGCTCATACATATGTTTTGTGCTCTTGTCCAAATATACGATACTCCCATGAGCATTCTTTATCTCACTATTCACTTTGTCAAGAAGAATCTTTGTTTTGCCCTTTCCTTTTTCGCCTACGATTAACTGTATCATGGTCCTCTCCTCCTTTAGTAGCGGATAAAATATTCATAAAACAATTATAGACTATTTAGACACAAATTACAACACTTAATTCTCGATTAACGACAATAACTGGTTCATTTCCTCATAGAGAGAATCTTTTGTATCTGCGTCAAGGATTATGGACAAATAGGGATTTCCATACAGATCCTTTGACATCAGGGCAAGACAGTTTCCCGCGTCCTCCGTGGTACCTGTCTTTCCGCCGAATACCGTCACGCCCTCCGGCGGTTCCGACGCGCCGGTAAAATACCAGTCTGTAGATTCCCAGGTAACCGCTACGGCAGATCCGTCCCCGCGGGTATACTCCGCGTAGTAGTTCGTACGGCTGATGGCGTCCTCAAAGACATCGTATTCCATCGCTGCGTTGAACATCAGATAAATATCATAGACCGATGTATAATGCCCCTCCTCTGTCAGGCCGTGGGGGTTGGTAAAATGGGTATCCGTGGCGCCCAAAGCAGCGGCTTCTTCGTTCATCAGGGCCACAAACTGGTCTACGGATCCGGCCACATGCTCCGCGATCATCATAGCCGCGTCATTGCCGGAGGGAATCATGAGCCCATAGATCAGCTGCCGCAGGGACAGAACGTCCCCCACCTGGATCCCGCATACCGAGGAACCGTATTCGATATCCTCCGCCGTCTCAGTCACAGTCACCTGATCGTCCAGATTCCCGTATTTCAGAGCCACCAGGGCAGTCATAATCTTCGTAATACTGGCCGGCGAACGCTGGGTAAAGATATCCTTGGCATACTCCACTTCCGTCTGGTTCAGGTTAAACAGTCCGGCGGAGGAAGCGGCCAGAGGAATCTGATCCGTATTCACGTCACCTGTCGTCACGCAGAGATCCTCCGCGAAGGAGGCAGCCGTACCGGAGTGGAGATTCAGATTCTGAACCCCGTAAACGGTGTCGGACCGGTTGTAGGGAAGATTCAGGGTATAGTCATGGGAACGGATTACAAAATAGTAGACAAGGAAAATCAGAAGCGCCGTAAAGGCAGCCAGCAGTCCCAGGATGATTCCCAGCTTCCGCAGCTTCTTTTTCTCTTCCTGCTCTTTGGATTGAATCCGCAGCCATTCTCTTTCTGTATAGTAAGACTTTCCAGTCTGGTTATCTGTACATTTCACGCCACTCAAGGTCTCCTCTTTCCAGTGATTTCAGCAGCAGTTCCGCGGACGCGATATTCGTCGCCAGGGGCACGTTGTGGATGTCGCACAGGCGGATGGCTTTGTTGATATCCGGTTCATTGGGGCGGGAGTTCAGGGGATCCCGGAAAAAAATAACCAGATCGATCTCATTCTGTTCTACCATGGCGCCCAGCTGCTCTTCTCCCCCGATATGCCCCGCCAGAAACTTATGGACGTTCAGGCCGGTGGCCTCTTCAATCAATCGTCCCGTGGTGCCTGTGGCATAGAGAGTGTGCTTTGCCAGGATTCCCCGGTAAGCGATACATAGATTCTGCATTAATTTTTTCTTGGAGTCATGGGCAACAAATGCGATGTTCATAGATTCGGTTTCCTCCTTAATATTTTTTTGTCTGAAGCCCAACATTCAGCACAAAGCCGATGCCGATATAGAAGCTGACCAGCGAGGTCAGGCCATAGCTTACGAATGGAAGGGTAATACCGGTATTTGGAAGCAGTCCGGTGGTAACAGAGATATTCAGGAAGCTCTGAAAAAACACCAGGGCTGCCATCCCGGTACAGATCAGTGTTCCCGAAAGCTCTCTGGCCCTCCTTCCCACCATGAGGCATTCCAGAGCAATCAGAAATTCCAGCAGCACAATAATGCAGCATCCGATAAAGCCAAGCTCCTCCCCTACTACGGAAAAGATAAAGTCAGACTGCGGGAAGGAAATAAAATTTCCATTTTTTACAGAAGATACATCGTCGTTATTCAGCCCCTTACCATACAGCTGTCCGGAGCCGATGGCTACAATGGAATTCTGCTGCTGGAAGGATTCGCTGGGATAATCCTCCGGGTACAGCCAGGCGTAGATACGGGTAAGCTGGTAGTTCTCCAGCAGACTCTGATCCGACTGGGGCTGCATGAGAACGCTGACCCCGATTACAGCCACAGGAATGCATACCAGAAGAATCCCGGCTATAATCTTATAGCTCAGCCCAGCCATAAAATACAGAACACAGAACACAACAGCCACGATAATCGTGGTAGAAAGATTCGGTTCCCGGATAATCAGGAAAAGCTGAATGCCGATCAGAAGGACAGCGAAAAGAACCGTCCGCGGTTTATTCAGCTTATCAATTCTGTTCTCAAAGAACCGCGCGAAAAAAAGAATCAGCATGATTTTCGCGATATCCGAGGGCTGAAACTGAAATCCGGCGATATTCAGCCAGCGGACAGCGCCGTTGGCCTCCACGCCCACCAGCAGCACCAGCAGCAGAAGCACTGCGGCCGCCAGGTAGATCAGCCAGTAAAAATTCAAAACCCATTTATAATCAAACAGAGAAACGATGACCATAACAACTATGCCCAGAATCATTCCGGCAATCTGCTGCCGCTGGTAAGACTGGTTCGCGCTGCCGATTACCAGAATTCCCAGGATGGATAGCGCCGCCACCCAGAGAACCAGCCGAAATCTGTAGTCACTTAATTTGTACTGTCTTAACATCTTGAACCCCTTGTCTTGTTTTATGGATCAGATCCATACGTATCTCAAATGCTTCGTCGTCTATGCACATATATTTGGACAGGACCTGCAGAAGCTCCTTTCGCATCTGCTTAAGCTGCTCCGGAGAGCAGGAAAGCCGGTCTGTCGCGATCAGAGAGGCGGCCCGTGCCTTGGCAATTCTTCCGGATGTAGTAAAAAGGGAACGGCGGCGGTTGCCTTTCATACCGGTCACCTACTTTCTCTTCAAAAAAGCGGAAAGCTTCTGCACCCAGGAGGAGGAAGCCTGAAGATTCAGAAGTGGAACCGTTTCCCCGCAGATTCTTCTGCATATATTCATGTAAGCCTGTCCGGCCAGCGTATCGCTTCCTACCACAGGTTCCCCGTGATTGGCCGCCACCACAACGCTCTCTTCATCCGGAACAGCTCCCAGAAGATTGACCGCCAGAATATCCACCACATCCTCCACTGACATCATCTCTCCCCGGCGTACCATATCCATGCGGACCCGGTTTACCAGCAGATCGATTTTCTTTATGCCGGCTCCCTCCAGGAGGCCGATTATCCGGTCCGCGTCCCGGATCGAGGACACCTCGGGGGTGGTGGTCACGATGGCTCTTTTGGCCGGAGCCACCGCGTTGCGGAAGCCTTGTTCGATACCTGCCGGACAGTCCAGAATGATATAGTCAAAAACCGGCTGCAGACTGTCTGTCAGCTTAATCATCTGTTCCGGAGAGACAGCGCTTTTGTCTCTGGCCTGGGCGCTTGGGAGAAGATATAAATTTGAATAATGCTTATCCCGGATCAGCGCCTGCTTCAGCCGGCAGTTTCCCTCCACCACATCTACCAGGTTATAGATAATCCGGTTTTCCAGCCCCATAATCACGTCAAGATTTCTAAGTCCGATATCCGTATCTACCAGAACGACCTTCTTATTCATCCTGGCCAGGCCGCACCCGATATTGGCGGCGGAGGTAGTCTTGCCCACTCCTCCTTTTCCGGATGTAATGACGATTACTTCACTCATAATACTGCTTTCCTCCACTTCTTCTCAATTCCCGGGGCAAAACTGCCCTTTCTCTCTTTGTACTTCAGAATCAAGATTACTTTCATGCGAGAAATTCACAGAGATTTTCGCTGGTAATCGGTTTAATCTGGAGATGATCCTCCTTGATATAAATAATCTTCGGATCAATGGGATACTCTCCTGTGTCTGTTTTCTTTACAATGGCGCTTCTTGCCATCTTATCGGCAATCCGCACCTGCATGGGCTTCATGGTAAGAGCCGCGGCGAAACATCCCGCGTTCCCGGAAGCCCCCGCGTAAATATTCCCCATGCAACATCCCAGGATTACAATGTTCCCTTTGGAAATCACCTGAGCGCCCGGGTTCACATCCCCCAGGATGACCACGCTGGTCTCGGTCTCCAGGACCTGGCCGGACCGAAGGGTTCCCCGGTAAAACTGGCCCTCTTCCCGATCCTGCTTTTCCAAGGCCTGTATGACTGCTTTTTTGTAATATTCTTCCGATTCCTTTTTCTCATCTACGAGACAGAGAATCTGTATTTTGGAATTCTGTACAATTTCATCCAGCAGTATTCTTTCCTGTTCTTTTGTAAGAACCCTGCCCTGAAAGGTCAGAGCCAGCTTGGCATTTTTAAAGAATCCCGCGGACAGCCGGAATTTGTCCGCCACAGCCTGGCGCAGCTCCTCAAAAGGAAGCTCCGGATCCAGGATCAGCACAATTCCGTAGGGATTGCTTTTAATAATTACTGGATTGCCGCCCATTTTCCTGTACCTTCTTTCCAGCCGTCAGTCAGTACGCGTATTGTCGCTGGTAACGTCTGCCGCGTGGCCTGTGATCAGTTCGCTCTCATCCTGAATTCCATAATAATACGAAATGACGTCTCTTGCAACTGCCGCCGCGTGAGCGGAGGTATAGCCGTTGGCAATGCGAACGGCTATGGCGATCTGCTGTTCGCCGTCATCAGGAGTCGTATATCCGATAAACACGCCGTGATTCGGCTTATCTGTCGTCTCCTGAGCGGTACCGGTTTTACCGGAAATCGTAACGCCTGTGAAGTCCCGGAGCTGGCTGTGGTTCTGGGCCACCGCCCGCATGCCGTCATGGATCGCCGTCCACAGCTCATCCGGAAGATTCATCTGGCTGTGAACCGAAGCCTCCTGTTCCTCCTGAACGCTTCCGGCAGAATCCGTGATCCGGTCGATCAGCGTAAGATCGTAGCAGGTTCCGCTGTTGGCAATGGTACTGACATACCTGGCAAGCTGGGAGACTGTATAAGCGTTGGTAGCCTGTCCCATGCTGGAGCGGACCGCGTCGTTGTCTGAAATATGCGGAGCGGACTCCGGAACCTCCAGGCCGGAGGTGGAATCAAATCCATACATGGAAGCATAGCGCCGCAGGATTTCCAACCCTGTGTCATCGTCATATTCTCCGTTTACCTGGCTGAGCGTATAGCCGATGGTATTGATATACACGTTGCAGGAATCCCGGATGGCCGTTACCAGCGTCTCCGTTCCGTGAATGCCGGTACAGTCGATTTCCTGGGCCACCTGATCAAAGGTGCCGTTGCAGTAAACGCCGTCATTGATGCCGATGGCTCCCTCCATTACGCCTGCCGTAGCCGCCACGATCTTAAAGGTGGAGCCGGGAGCGATGGACTCCTGGGTCGCCCTGCTGTAGAAGGGGCTGGAAAGGTCAATGCTCAGCTTATAAAAATAGTCTGTATCCATATCGTTGGCAAGACGATTGTTGTCATATCCGGGATACGTTACGCAGGCCAGGGTTTCGCCGTTGTTTGGGTCTGTGATTACGATAGCGCCGGAACAGGGATTCAGGGCCAGCTGAGCGGGGGTGATCTCCAGATTGTAGATCTTCTCCCGGATAAAGTCATATCCGCTTAAGGAGCCGCTCTGAAGTCTTTCGTACGCGTCCGTATCCATCTCAAGGACACCCTGGTCAAAGAGAAGGAGACACACCTGTGAACCGGTGATGGAGTCCTCCTCCAGCATATAACGGTATACCTGCTTGCAGAAGTCGTCATCGTCATAAAGGTAGTCGGCAATATAATCCGACAGTGCGGAAAACACCTCAGAGGAATCCAGATACTGGGCGTCCTCCGTCAGCCCCGTCACATCCAGCCAGTTCTGGGAGATGGCGTAGGTCAGGTATTCCTGCAGGCTGATCTCCCCTGCTTCCCAGGCCTGATAGGTGGCGTCCGTGGTATCGATGGCGTCCGCGTTGAGAAGCCCTGTCCCCTCGGTAAGCATATTATCCACAATATAGGTCACGTACATCTGATACTCCTCTGTGAGCTCGGAATAAACCGGAGGCTCGTCGCTGAGGAGCTGGCTTCGGATTGTACTGAAAATATTGGAGGCTTTTACAAGAAAAGCATTGTAAACCGCCTGCTCATTTTCTGAAGCGTCGTTGGATTTCAGATGACTTACATCCAGCACATTATTTTCAAACAGGGCGTAGTACACATCATAAATCGGGATACGCACATCATCGGCGGAACCGGTGGCTTCCCACTCCCTGGTATCTACAATATTTACGTAGAGAATTCCCGCGATGTACTGTTCCAGAATCTGATAGGCCGCCGCCTGAAGATTCATGTCGATGGTCAGGTACAGGTCGTTGCCTGCCTGAGGTTCCGTCCTGGAAATCACCTCCTGGGTACGGCCCATATTGTCTACATAGATTTCCTCATATCCCTTGTCCCCCTGAAGGGTGGTCTCCATGATCTGCTCCAGCCCGGATTTTCCTACGATGTCTGTAGCTGTGTAGGAGCTGTCCTCTTCCTGGAGCTCCTCCAGTTCGTCCGCTGAGATCAGTCCCGTGTAGCCGATCAGCGGCGCCATATATTCCGCATTCGCGTAGACGCGGAGATACTCCTCTGAGATATCGATTCCCGGAAAATTCGCCTGGTTTTCGAGAATCCGGGCCACGGTCTCATCGCTGACGTTTCTGGCGATGGTGACGGTCTGATAGCGCTGGAAGCTGTAGGTGGCGATTTCCGCCCGAAGGGAAACCAGCTGGTACACCTCCAGATCTGTGAAAGATTCCGGAAGGCCGTACTCCGCTTTCTCCTGGGCAGTAACGCTGGGATCCAGGATTCCGTAATAATCGGAGCCGCACAGCATATCCATAAGCTCATCCGCGGAAATATTCAGCTGCTCATCGGAAAGGCTGCTGATAGAGGCCTCGCCAAAGAGGTCCGCCAGGAAACGCTGCTGGGTAAAGCCGGAAACATTGTAGGAATAGGAACCGTCCTCATTCAGAGTGACCTCAAAGTCATCTACGATGGAATCCCCCTGCTCTTCGATGATCTTGATGACATTGTAGAGAATCCCGTTTATGGTAAGGTTCTGCTCCTTGGTGGAGGAATACGTTCCGTTGTTCTCAAAGGTTACGCACTGTGAGAGCTCATTGTAGGCAATGGGCTCTCCGTTCCGGTCATAAATATTTCCCCGCGAGCTGGCAAGGGTTCTCTCTCTTATAATTGAGAGAGAATGATCGTTCTGATAGCTTTCTCCGTCTACGATCTGCAGCTGGAACAGCCGCTGTACCAGCAGAGCCGTAAGAAGGATAAAGACCACCAGAAGCGTAATAATACGCGGATTTATGGCTTTTGATATGGTTTTTCGCATTCGGTTAAACAAAATGATCTGCACTCCCCTTATCTGAAAGACTGAGTTTCTGGTTAATGTGATACAGTATACGGTAGCAGAAAATTGTAATTAACAGTGTGTAAAGCACCTCCGGCAGGATAATCCTGCCCAGGTAGTAAAAGAAATCGATCCTTCCACGCAGCAGGAACATGAACCCGTACTGAAGGATCCCATACACCAGATCCGTAACGGAAATAAGAAAGATCGGTGTTTTGATATCGTCGTCATAAAAAATTCTGTAAAAATATCCGCTGAAATATCCTACCCACAGATACAGAATCGCGTTAAAGCCTATAATGCTCTCAAAGAAAAGGTCTGTGAGAAGACCGCAGAAAAAGCCTGTAAGCATTCCGTCTTTTTTTCCTCTCATAAGTCCGAAGGAAACGGTCAGTATAATCAGAAGATTCGGTTTAATGGATGCCACTGCGATCATCTGGCAGACGGTAGACTGCAGGAGTATGAAAAGGAGTATCAGCAGGGACATTGTTATTTTCCGGCGCATAATGTTCTCTCCTATTGTGCCTGTTGTGTCTGTTGCGTCTCCGTCTCGGAAGAGGATTCAGACTGAGGGGTTCCGCTTTCCGTCTCGCCGCCGGTTACGGCCTGGGTACTGTCTCCCTCCTGGGAAGGCGCTGCGTATTCCTTTGTCTCCAGGATAACCAGCACCTCCTGAAGATGCCGGAAATCCACCACCGGAGTAATATATCCGGATTTCGTCAGGTTATTGGCGTCGTTGTTCAGCTCGTCGATATATCCGATGAGAATTCCAGGAAGAAACTTTTCACTGATATAGGAAGTAACCACGCTGTCCCCCACGTGTACGTTGTTCTCGGAATCCGTCAGGCTCAGAAGATTTAAGGAGCCTTCGTCCATAAGTCGCAGATCTCCGGCCACAATGCACTGATCGGAGGTGGTGGAGACCATGGCGCTTACATTGCTGTTGTCGTCTATAATGGAGCGGACGGTAGCCCAGGAGGACCCCACATCGGTGACAATTCCTACCAGTCCTCCGCCTGAGATCACATTCATATCTACTTCAATTCCATCGGAAGAGCCTTTGTCAATGGTAAAAAGGTTGAACCAGTTGCCGGACTCCTTGGCTATGATCCTGGCCCCTACCTTCTCATACTCATCATACTGCTGATCCAGGTTATACAGCTCCCTTAGACGATCCAGCTCCTCCCGGTCCTGAATCAGCTGGCTGTTCTCCTCGGTAAGGGTATCTACCCTCTCCTGCAGCGAGGCGTTCTCTTCCCGCAGGGAGGCCGCGTCCTGGAAATTATCCGTCAGGCCGGAAAGCCAGGAGCCGAAGCCGCTGATTCCCTTCTGCACAGGCGTAATAAAGAAGCCGGTAATCTCCTTGACCGGTGAAACCAGGCTGCTCTCAAAGAAAGAGACAGCGATCAGAACAGCACAGAGAATGCTCAGAGCAATCAGCAGATATTTATTTCTCAGATTTTCATTGGTTTTCTTTTTCATAATATTCAGCCCTTATCTCATACCAGTTAAATCGTGCAGCGAATACGTAAACTGCCGCAGGTCCTTATGGTTCATAATCTCCACCAGGCCGCGGATCGTACTGTTTTTCGGATCATGTACGTGGTGGAAGGGGATTCCGATTTCCTTCTGAATGTATTCAGGCAGATTCAGAATCATAGATACTCCGCCGCTTAAGTAGATTCCCTCCCGGGCGATATCCTTCATAAGCTGAGGAGGAATCCGGTTGAATACACTTTTTATGCTTTCCACAATGGAATCAATGGTGTCGATGATCGCCACGCTGACGGCCAGGGAAGGAATCAGGTCGGATTTCGGAAGCCCTGACAGAGTATGGATTCCGAAAACCTTCTGCTCCAGTCTGGGGCCGTTGATCATAAAGGCCAGATTGTTTTTCAGGCTCTCTGCCGTTTTTTTCCCGATATTCAGATTAAACTTTCTCCTGACCATGGTACAGATATCCTCGTCCAGCGCCCGTCCTCCCATTTTCAGAGTCTGACAAAGGATTACCTTTCCCGCGGAAATCACAGAGATTTCTGTGGTATCGGCTCCGATATTCACCACCATATGTCCCCTGGTGGAGAGTACGGGAAGGCCGGCGCTTACCGCGTCCGCGATCCCTTTGTCAATCAGCCGGATCCTCCCGGCGCTGATCTTGCCGCTGAGCACATGAAAAAAGGCCCTCTTCTCCACCTGGGTGATATCACTGGGAACAGCTATATATAAGGCGCCGGCTTTCTGAAGAGGTCCCATAAACTGTTTCAGAAGATGCGACAGCACCAGAGACATTTCCGTGGAATTGGCGATTACCCCGTGAACCATGGGCCAAATCACCTGAACATTCTGCGGAGATTTTTCATAGTATTCAAAAGCGGCATCTCCCACTGCCAAAACCTTGCTCTCATTGCGCAGGGCAATAATATTTTTGCTGTAAAGAAAAGCCTTGTCACTTCGGTCTCTTATTTTAATCGTGTCTGTGCCAAGATCGATTCCGCAAACCTTTTGAAATAGCATCCTTTTTTTACCCCTTATAGTTTCATATCTCACTCCACAGGCCAAGTTCCCTCAAACTTACTGCCTGACGGTCGCCGATTATGATATGATCCAGTAATTCGATTCCGATCAGCTCTCCCGACTGCCGAACCCGCCTGGTAAGCTCCAGGTCTTCTCTGCTGGGATCCGGAACACCGCTTGGATGATTGTGAACCAGAATAATGCTGACCGCCTGGTGGCGGAGAGCCTGAATATAAATTTCTCTTGGAGAAATCAGCGCGGCCCGGACCGTCCCCTGGGAGATGATCATATCGCGGATCAGGCGGCTCTTGCTGTTTAGCATCAGCAGAAGGAGAACCTCCTGTTCCAGATGGCGGAGCTCCTCCATATAATAGGCCGCGATGGCAGCGGGATTTGTAAAAGAAAGGCTGGGAGAAGCCTGCGCCTTGGCGATCCTTACCGAAAGCTCCGCCAGGCATTTCAGTTGAACGGCTTTTACCTTGCCTAAACCTTTTATTCCCATTAAATCAGAAATCGACATATGATAAATGCCAAGAAGTCCCTTTTCACTTCCCTGAAGAGACAGAACCTTTCTTGACAGCTCCAATGCCGATTCCCCTCTGGAACCCGTACGTAGTATCACTGCCAGCAATTCAGCGTCAGAAAGGCAGGCCGCCCCTCCTGCAAGACATTTTTCATACGGTCTTTCCTCTTTTGGTATACACTTCATCGTGTAACGTTTCTTATTTTCTTCTTCAACGATCCCATGTGTATCACTCATAAAACACCAGATACACCCTGCCACAATCTCCCTCATACCTGAATCATTCCAATATTTTACCATAAAACCCCGGCAAAGTATACACCCAGTATCTTATTTTTTTGTGAAACAGTTCAGAGCGGCAGAGCTGTCAGGAAACAGACCGTGCAAATTTATTTGCTAAGGGCTGTTTCCTGACAGCTCTGGCGGGCGGAACGCCCGACAAGCCCCAGACATGAGCCTGCTGGCAGGCGGCGGACGCGAAGCGGACGGTCTGGGGCCTGCTGCTCTGAACAGCCGTAAATCATTCGCCCCTGTTGTGCAGCCACATCATTCATCCTTCCGCAGATCTCTGCAAACAGCCTCCGCTACCCGTATTCCGTCCACAGCCGCGGAGGTAATGCCTCCCGCGTACCCTGCGCCTTCCCCGCAGGGATAGATTCCCGCAAGGCTTCCCCGGCAGTTCTCATCCCGGCAGATCCGCACCGGAGAGGAGGTGCGGCTTTCCACCCCGGACAGAAGTGTATCCGGATCCGAAAAGCCGGGGATTCTTTTCTCAAAAGCCCGCATCCCTTCGATCAGATCCAGATTCAGCTCTTCCGGAAGAAGGGAACGGAGATTCGCGAAGGAGTAGGCGCCCTTTGTCTGTGGCATGATTTTGCCAGGTTCTGTGGTAATCCGGCCTTCACAGAAATCTTCAAAACGCTGAAGGGGGATTTTTCCCTTGCCGAGAGCGAAAGCTGTCTCTTCCAGCCGCTCCTGAAAGAGCATTCCGGCTAAAGGCCCTTCCCCGCCGTAATCCTGTGGGGATACGGTTACCACAATGGCGCTGTTGGCATTCTCTCCCGTCCGATCATGATAACTCATACCGTTGACGGCCAGACGGCCTTCCTGGGAGGAAGCGTTTACTACATATCCTCCCGGACACATGCAGAAGGAATAGACCCCTCTGCCGTCTGAACACTTATGAGTCACTTTATACGGAGCCGCTCCTAACTCATAGGGACAGTCTTTTCCATACATAGCCTCATTGATCCATGACTGAGGATGCTCCGCGCGCAGACCCACGGCAAAAGATTTCGGCTCCATTTTAAGCTTTCGTTTATAGAGCATGCGCAGAGTATCTCTGGCGCTGTGTCCTACGGCCAGAATCACATGGCCGGCCGTAAGGGAGGACTCCCCGTGATTGATTTCCAGAAGCCAGCTTCCGTTTTCAAGAGGAGCAAGCCCTGTCATACAGCTTTCAAAGAGGAAGATTCCTCCCAAAGCGAGGATTTCCTCCCTCAGATTCTTCACTACATTGATGAGAACATCTGTGCCTATGTGGGGCTTCTGTTCCCATAGAATTTCGCTGCCGGCGCCGGCTTGGGCGAAGGTCTCCAGTACATAGCGGATCCGTCCGTCCGGATCTTTAATCAGGGTGTTCAGCTTCCCGTCTGAAAAGGTCCCGGCCCCTCCTTCCCCAAACTGGACGTTGGAATTCAGGTTCAGCTTCCCTGTTTTCCAGAATTCCTCCACTGTCTTCTGACGCTTCTCCACAGACTGTCCCCGCTCCAGAACGATGGGGCGTTCTCCTGCTCTTGCCAGCATAAGGGCGCAGAACAAGCCGGCCGGGCCGCTTCCCACAATAACCGGCGAAGGAGAAGCTCCATCTTGCGCTTCCCTGGGACGAAAAGGGAACTGATACGTATTCTGCCGGAGCAGAGAAAGCTTTTCCCTGCCGCCTTTTTTCTGATTTTTCACATAACGTTCCGGATGCGCCGCGGAAACGTCCAGTGTATAAATGTAATAGATTTCCGGTTTCTTTCTGGCGTCAATGGAACGCCGGACCACCTGATACCGGAAGGGCTCATTCTTGATCCGGAGAATCTTTTTGATT
Source organism: Candidatus Choladousia intestinavium (assembly GCA_018712785.1). Taxonomy (GTDB): domain Bacteria; phylum Bacillota; class Clostridia; order Lachnospirales; family Lachnospiraceae; genus Choladousia; species Choladousia intestinavium. The sequence goes on from DVGK01000031.1 coordinate 28,616, forward strand.
TTCCAGGTCAGCTCATCCTGCGTATGATCCGGCTTCATTTTTAAGTCCTGAATTCTGATCTTCATGTTTTTTCCTTCTTTTCGGGCGGGAACCCATGCTCTTCTCAGACTTTCCGGCAACAGCGGAACCCGTATCCGTTTCTGTATTTTCTGCGGCGGCGCAGCCTGCGGCTTTTCCGCTGGCCCAGGCCCACTGAAGGTTAAAGCCTCCGCAGGGGCCGTCCACATCCAGAATTTCTCCCGCGAAGAAAAGTCCCGGATGAAGGCGGGATTCCAGTGTGCCTTTTTTTACCAGGGAGGTATCCACACCCCCGGCGCAGACCTGGCTCTGTTCAAAGGATTTCGTGCCTGCGGGATGCAGGACAAAATGCTTCGCCTCCCGGACAAATTCTTCCACAGCCTCCTTGGAGAGCTGCCTGCAGGACAGCTTTTTGGAAAGGCCCGCCCTTTCCATGACCGGAATCACCAGCTTTTCGTGGAGAACTCCGGAGAAGAATGAGGCCGCCTTCTGATCTCCCAGTTGACACGCCCTGGAAGCAAGAACCGATGTCAAATCCGCGTCCCCCTGTTCCGGAATCAGATCCAGCTGGAAATAGTAGTCTTTAAGAGAAATACCCGGCTGGGAGATAAACCGGGAAAGCTGAAAGACGGCGATCCCTGAAATGCCGTAGGCCGTCCACTGGACCTCTCCCTCTTCCTGTCCTAAAAGCTTTGGCTTTCCCAGTGGCATCTGACGCCAGAGAGAGACAGATGCCCGGCTGCGGACGCCGGAGACGGATGGGAGAAAGCCTTCCTTTACCGTTACAGGGCACAGAGCCGGATGGATTTTCTTTATCTTGTGTCCAAGTGCCTCTGCCAGAGAGTAGCCGCTTCCGTCAGAGCCGGTAGAAGGGGCGGCTTTTGAACCGCAGCAGAGGATCAGGGACTGCGCCTCATACTGCCAGGTATCTGTAATAGCTGTATAGATTCCACCGTTTATCTTTATCTCTCTGATTTTCTCTTTATATTTAATTTTTACGGAGAGCCGCTGAAGCTCTGCCAGGAGAGCCCCCAGGACACAGGAGGACTGACCGGTAGCCGGATAATAATACCCTCTTCTTTCCGCAGTCAGAACGCCCAGTTCGGCGAAAAAGGCCAGAACCTCCTCCGGCGTAAAGCCATCCAGTGCCGGCTGCAGCCACTTAGGCGGCGCTCCATGGTAGAATTCGGGATTTCCAGCCTTCCGGTTTGTAAGGTTGCATCTGCCGTTTCCTGTGATCAGAAGCTTTTTGCCCGGCCGCTCCTCTCCCTCCAGCAGAGTCACCGAAGCTCCCGCCCTGGCCGCCCACAGAGCGGCCATCAGGCCGGAGGCCCCGGCCCCGGCCACTAAAACACTTTTTTTCATACGCTCTCCTGTATTTGATCTGAAGGGAAATGAATCGTTCCCGCTTCATACAGCTTCTGAAGGGACATGAGGATGCCGAATTTTCCATGAGGCCAGGTAAGACCGCCCTGAAAGTATACGGCGTAGGGAGGCTTAATGGGACCGTCCGCGCTTAACTCAATTGAAGATCCCTGCACAAAGGCGCCGGCCGCCATAATCACATCGCTGTCATAGCCGGGCATGGCCCACGGCTCCGGAGTTACATAAGAATCCACAGGAGCCGCCGCCTGGATCCCCTTGCAGAAAGCGATGACTCCCTCCGGAACACCGAAGGTTACAGCCTGAATGATATCGTGCCGCTCCTCCTTTGGTCCCGGAACCACCGAAAATCCAAGGCTTCCGTAGAGATTTGCCGCGAAGATGGCGCTCTTTAAGGCGGCTGCCGTGACAACAGGCGCCAGGAAAAAGCCCTGGTAAAAGGACTGCATTACTCCAAGGGAGGCGCCTACTTCTTTTCCCAGTCCCGGGCAGGTAAGACGGCGGGCCGCTTGCTCCACGTATTCCTCTTTTCCTACGATATAGCCGCCGCAGGGGGCCAGACCGCCTCCCGGGTTTTTGATCAGGGAGCCTACCATGAGATCCGCTCCGGCCTCAGAAGGCTCTCTGTCCTCCACAAATTCTCCGTAACAGTTGTCTACCATACAGATCACATCCGGACGGATAGACTTCACAAAGGAGATGGCTTCCTCTATCTGGTCAACAGACAGAGTCGGACGGGTCTGATATCCCTTGGAACGCTGTATTTCCACCATTTTTGTCTCGGGCCGCAGAAGTCTTCGGATGGCCTCAAAATCAAAGCTTCCGTCCTCCTTCAGATCCGCCTGGGCGTAGGTGACTCCATATTCAGCCAGAGATCCCATAGAAGGCCGGATTCCGATGACCTCCTCCAGTGTATCATAGGGCTTTCCGGAGATAGACAGAAGCTCATCTCCGGGCCGGAGATTTCCGAACAGGGTCACTGCCAGGGCGTGGGTTCCGCAGGTGATCTGGGGCCTTACAAGTCCGGCCTCCGCCTGAAAGGTTCTGGCATACACTTTCTCCAGAGTGTCCCTCCCCAGGTCATTGTACCCGTATCCGCTGGAGGTCTGGAAGCACTCCGCGCTTACCCGGCATTCCTGCATGGCCCGGATCACCTTCAGCTGGTTATATTCTGCTCTTTCATCGATTTTTTCAAATCGCTCCTTCAGGCCCTCCAGGATTTTTTCACCGTAGGAAAGAACCTCCGGGGCGATTCCCAATGCCGTATACATCTCTTCTGTTTTATTCACTTTCTGTCAGTATTCCTTTCTCTTGAAGCGTATTTTTCATGGAGGACAGAATCCGTTCCTCCCGGTAATCAAAGTCCTGCTTATTCAGCCAGATCACGTCCCGCTCTCTCTTAAACCAGGTAAGCTGTCTCTTGGCGAAATGCCTTGTGTCCCGCTTAAGAATGCGGACTGCTTCCTGAAGCGTCGTCTTTCCGTCCAGGTAGTCCAGAATCTCTTTGTAGCCCAGCCCCTGCATGGAGACCATGGAGCGGGTGCATCCCCTGGCCTTCAGCCCTTCCACCTCCTGAAGCAGCCCCTGATCCATCATTTCATCTACCCGGCGGTCTATATTCTCATAAATGCGGCTTCGCGCGTCGTTCAGAACAAAGTAAGCGAAACAATAGGGAGAGGCTTTCTGCCGCTCCTGCTCATTATGCTTTGAAATAGGCTTGCCGGTATCACGGTAAAATTCCAGAGCCCGGATGACTCTTTTTACATTGTTCTCATGAATCTGCGCGGCAGAATCCGGGTCTGCCTCCTGAAGCATTCTGTGAAGAACCTCCGGCCCTTCTTTTTCTGCCAGAGCTTCCAGCTCTCTGCGGTAGGAAGCATCCTCCTGTGTGTCAGTAAAATCAATATCATAGAGCACTGCCTGAATGTAAAATCCCGTTCCTCCGGCGAGTATGGGGATCCTTCCGTGAGACCATACGGTTTCCATAGCCTCTCTGGCCATTTTCTGGAATTTCACCACATGAAATTCTTCCCAGGGTTCCAGCACGTCAATCAGATAGTGGGGGATTCCCTGCATTTCTTCCCTGGTGATTTTGGCGGAACCGATGTCCATTCCCCGGTATACCTGCATGGAGTCGGCAGAGATGATCTCTCCTCCGATTTCTTTTGCCAGACGGATGGAAAGCCTCGTTTTTCCCACTGCCGTAGGGCCTGTGAGAATGACAAGGGGTTTCGAAGCTGCAGCCATACTTTTTCTCTCCTTATACAATCCTTTTGAATTTTTTTTCCATTTCGTATTTTGTCATAGAGACGATGGTTGGCCTTCCGTGGGGGCAGTTATAGGGATTGTCCAGCTTCAAAAGCTCTCCGATCAGGGCGTCCGCCTCCCGAGCGGACATGGTATGATTCCCCTTTACCGCTGCTTTGCAGGACATCATAGCAATCTTCTCATGAATCACCTGAATGGATTCCCGGTCCGAGAGATCGGAAAGATTGTCCAGGATTTCAAGAAACAGCTCCCGGTCAGCGATGCCGTAAAGGTTTCCCGGAACGGCCCGGATGGAGTATTCACGGCCTCCGAAAGGCTCGATCTCAAAGCCCACCTCCTCAAACCGTTCCCTGTATTTCTTCAGCAGCTCCTCCTCCTGCATATTTAAGGTAACCACCAAAGGAGGCGAAATCATCTGGGAGGTCTGCTGCTTTTGCTCAAGCTGTTTCATAAAGCGCTCATACAGCACCTTTTCATGGGCCGCATGCTGGTCGATAATGTAGAGCTTATCCTGGAATTCCACCAGCCAGTAGGTACCGAATACCTGTCCGATCAGTTTATGCATGGGAACGCTCTTCTCATCCAGCAGCTTTTCTGTAAAAAACGTCTCCTGTTTTGGCTGCGGCTCCTTTGCAGCCGGCTTTTCCGCCTCCGGCTCTGCTTTCCCGGAATTCCGCAGCGTTACTTCCGGCTCCTTTTGGACGAGGGATTCCTCTGCCTGTGGAGAAGGAACTTTCGCGATGTTTCCGGTAACCGGCTTCATCTGTCCCGGAGCCTTTGACACAGCCGAGGTATTTTCCCGCGCTTCCCGGAAGGAATTCTCCATATCGGGACGCTTTAAGGCCCCCTGGGGATATTTCACCTGATAAGGGCTCTGGGATTCCGTGATCAGCTGACGCCGCACCTGCTCGAAAGGCTCCGGGTATTTTTTTGTCTCTTCCTTTTTTTCAATGTCCCGGGAATTCCGGCTGTTTTTTTCAAGAGAGATCTCCGGAATCAGTTCCCTGGCCACCAGCCCCTCTTTTACAGCCTGATAGACCTGCTCATAGATCCCGGCCTGGTCGGCAAAGCGCACTTCCATTTTGGTGGGATGGACGTTGACGTCCAGCTCCTCGGCGTCCAGTGTCAGAACCAGCGCGGTAAAAGGATACCGGTGGCTCATCATAAAAGGCTTATACGCCTCTTCAATGGCCTTTGAGAGAATGGCGCTGCGCACATATCTGCCGTTTACAAAATAATTCTCGTAATTCCGATTTCCCCTGGAGATTACGGGCTTTCCGATAAAGCCCCCGATGTGGAGGCCCCTGCCCTCCACGTCAATCTTTACCAGATTGGCCGCGATCTCCCTTCCGTAAATTCCGTAAATCATATCCTTCAGATTATTGTTCCCTGAGGTGTGGAGCTTTGTCTGTCCATTGGACATAAACTTAAAGGACACCTCCGGATGGGAAAGAGCCAGCCGTTCCATAAGATCGCTGACATATCCCGCTTCGGTAACCGGCGTTTTCAGAAATTTCTTTCTGGCAGGCGTGTTGTAGAAAAGATTCCGCACCAGAAAGGTGGTGCCTTCCGGGGCGCCGATTTCTTCCAGGCTCTTTTCTGCTCCGCCTTCAATGCAGTAACGGACGCCTGTAAGGCTTCCCGCTGTTTTCGTAATCAGCTCCACCTGGGAGACCGCGGCGATGCTGGAAAGAGCTTCTCCCCGGAATCCCAGGGTTCCGGCGGTGAGAAGATCCTCCACAGAACGGATTTTGCTGGTGGCATGGCGAAGGAAAGCGGCTCTGACCTGTTCCGGCACAATTCCGCTTCCATTGTCCGTAATACGGATCAGGGAAATCCCGCCTTCCCGTATCTCTACTGTAACGGCATTGGCTCCGGCGTCAATGGCGTTTTCCACCAGCTCCTTTACCACGGAAGAGGGCCGTTCCACCACCTCTCCCGCAGCGATTTTGTCAATAGTCTCCTGGCTGAGCAAACGGATTTCGTTCATAGTCATTCCTCCTACCAGCGGTTCTTCAGCTTATTCTGAAGGCGGTTCAGGGTATTCAGGGCATCCAGAGGCGTCAGATTGGAAATATCAATTTCCTGTAGCTCTTTGATCACATCCGCGTCGCTTACGGTGTCAAAAAGAGAGATCTGATCCAGATCCACCTGATCGTATCGTTTCGGTTTCTGCCGTTTGTTTTTCCCGGATTCCGGGGAAATCTCCTGGACCCTCACCGTGATATCCGCGTTGGTCAGCTCCTCCGCCAGCTCCTTGGCCCGCGAAATTACAGAATCCGGCACTCCTGCCAGCTTGGCCACCTGAATGCCGTAGCTTTTGTCCGCGCCGCCCTTTATAATCTTTCTGAGGAAAACAATATCGTCCCCCTTTTCCTTTACAGCAATGCAGTAATTGTTCACGCCGGGAAGTTTTCCCTCCAGCTCAGTCAGCTCATGGTAATGGGTGGCAAACAGCGTTTTTGCTCCCAGAAGCTTTTGATTGCTGATATGCTCCACCACCGCCCAGGCAATGCTCAGGCCGTCGAAGGTGCTGGTGCCTCTTCCGATTTCGTCCAGAATCAGAAGGCTGTTTTTGGTGGCGTTCCGCAGGATATTGGCCACCTCGGTCATTTCCACCATAAAGGTACTCTGGCCGCTGGCCAGGTCGTCGGAGGCTCCCACTCTGGTAAAGATCCGGTCCACCAGGCCGATTTTGGCGCTCTGGGCCGGGACGAAGCTTCCGATCTGCGCCATAAGAACAATCAGGGCTGTCTGACGCATATACGTGGATTTTCCCGCCATATTCGGGCCGGTAATAATGGAAATTCTGCTTTTCCCGTTATCCAGGTATGTATCGTTGGCAATAAACTGTTCGTTCCGAATCATCTTCTCCACCACCGGGTGGCGGCCGTTTTTAATATCAATTACGCCGCGCTCGTTGATGGAAGGCTTTGTATAGTTATTCCGCTCCGCCACCAGGGCCAGGGAGGCGAAAACATCGATTCCCGCCACGGCTCTGGCCGTCTTCTGAATCCGCAGCATTTCACCGGCGATCTGATTGCGGACCTCCACATACAGACTGTATTCCAGGGCTGAGAGCTTGTCCTCCGCCCCGAGGATGAGATCCTCCAGCTCCTTTAGCTCCGGGGTGATGTAGCGTTCCGCATTTGCCAGAGTCTGTTTTCTGTGATAGTATTCCGGCACCATATTCTTATAGGAATTCGTAACCTCCAGATAATATCCGAAAACCTTGTTGAACTTTATCTTGAGATTCTTAATTCCCGTTTTTTCTCTCTCGCTGGCCTCCAGCTGCGCCAGCCATGTCTTTCCTTCACTTTTGGCGTTCCTCAGCCGGTCCACTTCCTGGTTATATCCCTCTTTAATAATGCCTCCCTCCTGAATGGCAATGGGAGGATCGTCCTGGATGGAGGATTCGATCAGTTCGCAGAGATCCTCCAGCACATCCAGATCCTGCGTAAGCTCTCTTAGCAGCTCTGAGGAAAGACCTTCCATCAGATAGCGGATGTGGGGCAGCATGGAAAGAGAGGTTTTAAAAGCAATTAAATCCCTGGGGTTCGCGCTCTGATAGCTGATCCGGCTCATAAGCCGCTCCAGATCGTAAACTGGATTCAGATATTCGCGGAGCTCCTCCCGGGTAATGGCATTATTCTTCAGCTCATCCACAGCGTCCAGCCGCCGGAGGATTTCATTCTTTTCAATCAGGGGCTGTTCGATGTAGTGGCGCAGAAGCCTGGCCCCCATGGCCGTTTTCGTCTTGTCCAGCACCCACAGAAGGGATCCCTTTTTATTTTTTTCCCGCAGGGTTTCGCACAGCTCCAGATTTCTCCGGGTAGAGCTATCCAGTACCATATATTTTCCGATGGAATAAGGGGTAAGGGAGGTTAGATTTCCGATTCCTGTTTTCTGTGTCTCCTTAAGATACTGAAGGAGAGCGCCGGCCGCGATGGTGCCGCAGTCATAATCCTGAAGGCCCAGACCCTCCAGAGCGGAAACATGAAAATGCTCCAGAAGAGCCCGATGGCAGAGCTCGTCGTCAAAATACCAGTTTTCCAGAGAAAACACGGTAATCCCAAGCCGCCCCTTCAAATCCTCCATCTCCACACCGCTTACCAGAAGAGACTGGTTGCATATGATCTCAGAAGGAGCGTACTTTGTAATCTCATCCATAAGCTTCTGCTCGCTCTCAAGCTCGGTTACCAGGTACTCCCCCGTGGTAATATCCGCCACAGATACGCCGAACCGGTCTGACATGCAGGCGATACACATGAGATAATTATTTTTCGTCTCATCCAGAGCCTGGGTATCCAGGTTCGTCCCGGGGGTGACGATACGCACCACCTCCCGCTTTACCAGCCCCTTTGCCTGCTTCGGATCCTCTACCTGCTCACAGATGGCTACCTTATAGCCCCTGGAAACCAGTTTGTTTAAGTAAGAGTCTACCGCGTGGTAGGGAACGCCGCACATAGGAGCCCGCTCATCAAGGCCGCAGTCCTTTCCGGTCAGGGTAATCTCCAGTTCCTTGGAGGCTGTAAGGGCGTCCTCGAAAAACATCTCATAAAAATCACCCAGCCGGTAAAACAGGATACAGTCCTTATACTCTTCTTTCGTTTTTACATACTGCTGCATCATTGGCGTCAATGGCATAATCTACCTCTCAAATCTATCGTTCATTTCCGTTTCAAATCCCGTCTGACACACTGAACAATCGAAAGCGCACTCCGGGAGCCTTCGATTGTCATGAATCAAAAACCCCGCAGCAAGCTGACGGGGCATCCAACATTAGACATATTAACATGTTCAGAAAAAAGTTTCAAGATTCATAAATTTTTTCCTGGCTTCTCTCACCCAGATAATAGAAGCCCCTGCATTCCCGCAGATAGACCGGAACAATCTTACCGATGAGATCCGCAGTACCGGGAAAATGAACCACAATGTTCTGCTCCAGCCGCCCGGTCAGAAGGGAGGAATCCTGTTCGTTTACGGATTCAGCCAGTACGGGGAGAATCTGTCCCTGGAAGCGGCCCGTTCTCTTCCGCCCGATCTCCTGTACCAGGTTCAGAAGTCTGGAGAAGCGATCCTTTACCACATCATCCGGCACCTGGTTTTCCATGGCGGCCGCGGGCGTGCCCGTTCTCTTGGAATAGATAAAAGTAAAAGCCGTGTCGTACTCTGCCTGCCGGACTACATCCATCGTCTCCTGAAAATCCTCTTCCGTTTCCCCCGGGAAGCCTACAATAATATCCGTAGTAAGCGAGAGATCCGGAATGGCTTCTCTAAGCCGCTTTACCAGTTCAAGATACTGTTCCTTCGTATATCTGCGGTTCATCTCTTTCAGAATCCGGCTGCTCCCCGACTGCAGGGGGAGGTGCAGATGACGGCAGATTTTCCTGGAATCTTTCATAGTTTGTATCAGTTCATCTGAAAGATCCTTTGGGTGCGATGTCATAAAACGGATTCTGGAAAGCTCCGGTATCTCCTCTTCCACCCTGCGAAGAAGCTGCGCAAAAGAGACCGGTTCTTCCAGAGTCTTCCCGTAGGAATTTACATTCTGGCCAAGGAGCATGATCTCCAGAACGCCGTCTCCGGCCAGCCGCCGGATCTCTTCCAGGATATCCTCCGGCCTGCGGCTTCTCTCCCTCCCTCTCACATAGGGGACAATACAGTAGCTGCAGAAATTATTGCAGCCGAACATAATATTGACGCCGGATTTAAAGGAATACGTTCGCTTAGAAGGAAGCTCCTCCACGATCCTGTCCGTATCCTTCCAGATATCCAGAATCATCCGGTCAGAAGTAAGGGCCAGATACAGAAGCTCGGCGAATTTATAGATATTATGGGTACCGAAAATCAGATCCACGAACCGATAGCTCTTCTGAAGCTTTTCCACCACCTTCGGCTCCTGCATCATACACCCGCACAGGGCAATGATCATTTCAGGACGATTTTTTTTCACGCTGTTTAGATATCCCAGCCGTCCGTATACCTTCAGATTGGCATTCTCCCGCACAGTACATGTATTGTAGAGGACGAAATCCGCCTCCTCGCTTTCGGCCGGCTCATACCCCACCATCTCCAGAATGCCCCGGAGCTTTTCAGAATCCCTGGCATTCATCTGGCAGCCAAAGGTAACGACCTTGTAGCTTAAGGGCCGGCCCAGTCTTTCGCTTTTTTCTTTCACAGTCTTTTTCAGCTGTTCTATGAAATAATACTGTCTTTTAGGCTCTGCAGACGGTATGGTATCCGCTATATCTATATGGTGTTCCGTTCTATCGTTATCCTTTTGGTTCATTCTGCAATTCTCTCTTTCCCTGTATCTTTTACAGCAGCTTTAAAATTTCTGAAATCTGAAATTCCTCCGCTGCGTACTGTTCCGTAACTGAAAAGTCCGACTCTGCATCCGACAAAAATGTCCAGCGTAAACTTCAGCTTAATGGCCTGACCAAAAGAACTCCAGTTTTTTCCGTCGTAGCTGTAGAAAAAGGCTGCTTCTTCCCTCTGCTCCGAAAAGGAAAATTCTATTTTCAGGCAGACCTTTTTTGCATTCGCTTCTGTTTTCTCCTGTTTCTTCTCTCCATCCATACTGCCGGATACTGTCTGAAGATACCAGATACCTTTCTCCCGTGCCAGGCCGATCTGACCATAGTAACTCTGAAAAGCACAGATTCCGGCAAAATCGCCGTCCTGCAGGCCGGATCCGTCTAATTCAACTGAGAAAACCGAAAAAGGCTCCGCCGTCCTCTGGGTCAGTGTATTTCTGGCATCCAGAAGTCCCGTCGCTGTCTGATGATTCTTCATGCGCAGATAGCCCGGACGTTCTGTGAACGACCATGCATCCGGACTGGGACTGTGATTCCACTGCCACTGCAATTCCAGTCTGTTTTCAGAATGGTCAAAGCTGTCCGAAACAATCAGCGGCTTTGCCGGCTTCTCTTCCAGCGGCAGGTCCCATTCCAGCGGTACTTTTCCGTTTTCTCCCAGTACAGGCCAGTCGTCCTCCCATTTAACCTGCATCAGATAGGGAATTCTCCCTACCGCTCCACGATCCTGAAACATCACTGCATACCAGTCGCCGGAAGGAGTATCTGTCAGCACTCCCTGGGCAATCCCGCAGCCGCGGCGTCCGCCGTCGTCATTCAGAAGGATTCGGCGTTCAAAAGGTCCGCCCAGGCTGCGGCTCCGGTAGCAGACCTCGCGCCTTCTGCCCCCATCATTTCCTTCTTCCGGCCAGTCAATAAACAGCAGATAAAGGAAGCCATTCCGCACATAAGCTCTGCATCCTTCGCACCGAAGAGACATTCCCTTCTTTGGGGTTGTAAGAAGCAGACGGTCTGTTTCCGGAATCACACCCATCAGATCCTTCTGCAGTTCAATAATCCGAATCTCTCCGTTTCCATAGACAAGATAGGCCCGGTCTTCCCAGAACAGAAAGGACATATCATGGTAGATCCCTTCCACAGATCGCATCTCCCATCCGCTTTGCTCTATATTTTTGGTACGGCAGAAAAAGGTCCGGTTCAGATCGTTGCATGCAAAGCAGGCATGATAATAACCGTCCCTCCTTGCCAGGCTGGTTGCCCACTGCCCTTTTCCGTATGCATTTTTCCCGTTTTCCAGACGGTAGGCCTCATTCTCAGCCAGATATTCAAAAATGTAAGAGACGGTTTCCCAGTGGCACAGATCATAAGAGCGTAAAATCGGACCACCCGGCATAAAAAACATGGTCGTTGAAACCATATACCAGACATTGCCGTCCCGCAGCAAATCCGGATCCGGCATATCCACGGAGAGCAGTGGATTCTTAACTTTCATCTTCTTCCTCCTTTGGACAAAAAATTAGCATGTCAGAGACAATTCCTGCAGGATACCATACCGCTTTTTAAAATACCCCGCAGGCATCGGTTTTCGCCTCTGCCCATGGGGATTTATCGTTATGGACGGATCTGTCCGTCCCCCAGAATAATAAATTTTGTAGTAGTAAGGGCTGTGAGACCCATGGGACCCCTGGCATGAAGCTTCTGCGTACTGATGCCGATTTCCGCCCCGAATCCAAACTCAAATCCATCCGTAAATCTGGTGGAGGCATTTACATATACGGCGGCCGCGTCGATTTCATCCAGGAAACGCATGGCATGCTCATAGTTCTTCGTAATAATGGCCTCAGAATGTCCAGTATTATATTTGTTGATATGGGCAATGGCCTCATCCAGAGAATCTACCGTCTTAACCGAGAGAATATAGTCAAGATATTCCTTTCCCCAGTCTTCCTCTGAAGCCTTTACGCCCTCGGGAACCCAGGAAAGAGCCCGTTCGTCACACCGAAGCTCCACATGATGGGATTCAAGGCGGCTCTTTAATAATTCCAGCAGCTCTTTCTCTACTGCCGCATGGACAACTAAAGATTCGCAGGCATTGCAGACGCCGATGCGCTGGGTCTTCGCGTTGTGAATAATATCCACAGCCATCTGCAGGTCGGCGCTGTCATCCACATAAATATGACAGTTGCCGGTTCCCGTCTCAATCACCGGTATGGTGCTGTTTTCCACGACTGCGCGGATCAGTCCGGCTCCGCCCCTGGGAATCAGAACATCCACATAGGACTTCAGTTTCATGAAGCGGGTCGTTGTCTCACGGTCCGTAGATTCAATCAAAATCACTCCGTCCCTTGTAACGCCGCATTCCTCCAAAGCCTGCCGCAGCACGGCTACAATCGCCCGGTTAGAGTGTATGGCGTCGCTGCCGCCTTTTAATATGACAGCATTTCCAGTCTTAAAGCAGAGACCGAAAGCATCTGCCGTCACATTGGGTCTGGATTCATAGATAATTCCAATCACACCCAGGGGCACTCTCTTCTGGCCGATCATCAGTCCGTTGGGACGCTTCTTCATTCCCAGAACCTCTCCCACCGGATCGTCCAGCCCGGCAATCTGTCTGAGCCCTTCCGCCATACCGGCGATTCTTGCCTCATTCAGCATCAGCCGATCCACCAGACCTTCCTTCATCTGCCGTTCTCTGGCTGTCTGGATGTCTCTGCCATTGGCTTTTAGAATCTGCTCCGTATTTTCAATAAGAAGTTCAGCTGCTTTTTCCAGAACCTGATTCTTTTTTCCAGTAGCCATGGTGCGAAGAAGGGGCTCCGCCCGTCTCGCCCGTTTTCCTATATCCTCCAGAAGCTCCTCCGGGGCGGCGTAAAGGGCTTCCTCTGTAGCCAGGAACTTTACAGGAATATCCGCTGGAGAAACCGGCACCTCATCCACGACCTGAAACTCAAACGCGGCGGCAACCGTGGTATGACCGGGATGCGCTGACAGGTAACGGTCATAAAATCCCTTTCCATAGCCGCAGCGGTTTCGGTTCCGGTCAAACCCTACTCCCGGCACAATGAGAAGAGCTTTTTCATCCTGTGCCTGCTCTGCCGTCACCGGCTCCGGCACCTGGAAATAGCCCGGCGCTACATCCTCAAAGGAGTGAATCCAGAAAAACGCCATATGATCCCCGTCTACCTTCGGCGCAGCTACCTTTTTCCCCAGGCGGAAACATTCTTCGATCAATGGCCTGGTAGAGACCTCTCCCTTGCAGTCCATATAAACGTATACAGCGTCTGCTCTAGCAAAGACATCCATATCCGCGATGCGCTGACAGATCCTGATACTTTTTTCCATCCGCAGTTTCTCCGGCTGTTCCCGGCGTCTTTCGGCCACAAGTTTTCTAATGTCCTTTTTTTCCATACTTTTCCCCCAGATTCTGAATAGTTCCGTCCTTTTCAATCACATCAATCTGATCCAGCTGGCTGCGCAGATTTCTGCGCACCGCCTCGATATATTCTTTCCGGAGAAGGTTCTGCTCTTCCCGCTCACTGGCAGTCAGTCCCTCTGCCTTTGATTTTCTTGCCAGTTCATTGATTCTCGCCAGCTTCTCCTGATTCATAGCTTCTCATCCTCCAAGACATCGATCAAATAAAAATTCTCGTCATGCTTTCCGCAGAACATGGTGCCGCAGGGTTTTCCCTGTATAATCCGATGCAGAATGTGGAAATCCTCCCCATTGGCGATAATCATGTCAGCACCGGAGGCGGTGGCGATTCTGGCAGCCAGAAGCTTGGTCGCCATACCTCCCGTACCCACATCGGTGCTGCTGCCTTTTCCCATTTCCATCAGCCGGTCATCCACCTCTTCCACCACTTCAATAAATTCCGCCTGCGGATTTTTTCGCGGATCATCTGTGTAAAGGCCATTGATATCCGAAAGAAGGATCAGCAGATCCGCATGCACTAAAGCGGCCACGATAGCGGAAAGCGTATCGTTATCGCCGAACTTAATTTCGTAGGTAGAGATCGTATCGTTCTCGTTTACAATGGGAATCGCTCCCATTTTCAAAAGCTCTTCAAAGGTATTGGTGGCGTTCTTACGGCTCAGATTATCCAGCATGGTGTCCTTTGTCATAAGAATCTGCGCCGCCTGATGCCCGTACTCGCTGAACAGCTTCTGATAAATCATCAGAAGCTGCGCCTGCCCGATGGCCGCGCAGGCCTGCTTCTCCGATACCTTTTGAGGCCGGTGATGAAATCCCGCTGCCTGGCGCCCTACGGCGATAGCGCCGGAGGAAACCAGAATCACATCTTTCCCCATATTCTTCAAATCACAGATCTCCCTGACCAGGATTTCCAGCTTTGTAAAGTTCAGCGCGCCGGTTTCCGCATGAGTAATGGAGGAAGAACCAATCTTTATTACAATCCTTTTTTTATCTTTCAATCCTGCCCGATGTTGTGTCTTTGCATTCATAACAGCTCCCGTTGCCCTTTATCTTAATAATCCCAGCTTTCGCAGTCCACGTATAATCAGATGACCCTTCGGGAAATGCGCCAGCTCCTCAATGGTGATACCTCTGAAAGAAACCATGCCTACTCCGTAAACCGCCACTCCGGCAATAATCGCCACGAAAGTGGATACCGTATTTCCGGCAAATACATGGAAAGCAGAATATACAATATAGGCGGCCGCGCCCATAATAATGGAAACGATAGCCGGTATGACAAAGGTTTTGTACAGTTCCTGCTTATAGTTCAGGTATCTCTTGATGGCCAGAGCGTTCAGAATGCAGACAATCAGCGCGAAAAAGATATTTGAGTAAATAACGGCATAGATGTTCAGATTCGCCCCTCTTAAAAGGAAATAAAGAAGAGCAAAGTGTAGAACCAGCGCGATGCTGCAGTTAATCAGGGGCTGCTTCAGTTTCCCAAGACCCTGAAGGATCCCTGTTGTCAGTGTAGAGAGTGAGTAAAAGATAATCAGCAGAGCTCCGGACTGCATAAGCCCCTCTGCGAGAGGAAGCCCTGTCTCCATGTCAAAGAGCATTTCCATGATGGGACCTCCCAGAGCCGCCATTCCCACAGCACAGGGGATCGTCAGCATCATGGTAAAACGGATCGACATTCGGATCTTATTTTCCGCCTCTTTCTTGTCCCTTTTGGCCATAGCCGCCGTGAGGCTTGGCACCACGGAGGGCGCCAGACAGGAAGCCAGAGACAGGGGTACATTCATAAGCACCCGGAATTTGCCCGAGTAAATTCCCCAGATCGTTCCGTACTGAGCTTCAGTATAACCCTGGCTGCTGAGAACCCGGTTGAAAATCCCCATGTCCGCGATATTGCTGATATTATAAATAAGCGTGCTGAGGATAATGGGAAGGATGGTGAGAATCAGGGTCCGGTAGATGTGGGCTTCCGATTCTCTTCTTTCCGTATGGTCTCTGCGAATCTGCCTTGAGAGAGTCCGCTTCTGCAACGTATAAATAATCATCACAAAAATCAATGCCACAGTGACGCTGACCACTGTTCCGAAGGTAGCTCCAGCCGCTCCCCAGGCCGGTCCCAGAAGCTCGTTTCCGTTCTCCTGGGCAAGACTCATGCCGTAACTGTAAAGAATTCCGGCGCAGACAATGGAGACCACCGCGTTGACAATCTGTTCAATGACCTGGGAGACCGCTGTTGGGACCATGGTAGAAAATCCCTGAAAGAATCCACGGAAAGCTCCTGTGAGCGCGAACACAAAAATTGCCGGTGCCAGGACCCGCAGAGCATAGACAGCCATCTCAAAGGACAGCACATATTTTGTAATAATTCCAGCAAAGGCGTAGGTAAAAATTGAGAGGACTCCGCCCGTAACCAGAGCAAACCGGACTGCACACAGGAAAACCCTGTGCGCATTCCGGTATTCACCGCGGTGGATCCGCTCAGAAACCAGTTTCGATACGGCTAACGGAAGGCTGAAAGAAGAAATAAACAAAACAATGTTATAAACCTCGTTGGCCGTAGAGTAATAGCTGTTTCCGATATCCCCTAAAATATTGGCCATAGGGATACGATAAATCATGCCGATAATCTTCGCGATAATAGAAGCGGCTGCCAGAATCGTACCCTGGACCAGAAAATTTCTGCCCTTACTGCTCTTCTTGTTATCTTTCACACTGAACCTCTTTTGTTAATCTTTTTTAATTTGCCCCACCGCCTGTAAAGGATGCGGCATCCGGATAGAGAGCCACCTGGTCGCTGTTGGAATCCAATACAATGCAGACCCAGGTTTTTCCCTGATTCAAGGTGATTTCATTTCCGGACGCGTCATAATAATGCGTCACGCCGAAGTTCTCGTTCGCATAAGGCTCTTCTGTATTAATACTGTCTTTGCTCCACGTTACATCAATGGCTTTTCCTCTTGTGATGTATTTCCCGGAACCGCCGGAGAGAACGTCAATGTTCAGATAGCCGTTCTCATCAAAATTCTCCCAGGAGCAGTACTGGAGAATAATATTGTCATAGGTCAGAGCATTCCCCGTAAGATAGTCTGTCTGTACATCTCCATACTGATACCTGGTATACTTGCCGGTCTCGCTGTCATAGACAAAGTAAGCGTTGTTATAGGAATATCCTGGCTCCACCACCGCTGCGTCCGTCCCATTGTCAAGCGTCACAGGGGCGTCGTCCGCCGCGAACTTATAATGCCCATTTGTCCCCAGGTATTCATCGGAGTACTCCGTGGGATATCCCAGCTCCTCAATACCTGCCTGAATCATATCATAGTTGGTAAATACATTGTGGGGAGATTCAAAATCATCTGAACGGTAATAGACCGTCTCACCCACAGCGTCCAGACCGCTGATATTCAGCGTATCCGCCAGATTCAGAAGATCCAGGGCATATACTGCCTGACCGTAGTGCAGATAGTAGGTATTAAACTCCCTTGCGAAGTAAACGAAATAATTTCTGCAGCTCCTGACAGAACCGATTCTCTCCACGTCCTGGTAATCCTCCAGAATTCCCATAAGACGGGTAATTCCGCCTTCTACCGGAGCTTCATATACCACCTCGGCATTTGAAATGCCAGACTGTGGCAGCGCTGCCTGAATGTTGTTGAACATAACGGAGATGGCTTTTTTCCGTCCGATGGTTTCCGGTACAAGCTTTCCCGTAAGAAAGCTGCGGACCATCCCGTTATCAGAGGCTTCCTCCGCGTTTGCCATGGTGCTGCCAGCGCTTCCAAGTATCATAGAAGCAGCGAACACTCCTGTCAGTACTCTTTTCCAAATTCTGTTTTTCCGCATTTTAATTCCCCCTTATCTTGATATTTTCATCTGCGCCAGGATCTCCTCCTGAAGCGTTTCCATTTCCCCTGCTTCCTCTGAAGTCGCATGATCGTAGCCGATGAGATGAAGAAGGCTGTGGGCGATCAGAAAAGCATACTCCCTCTTTACAGAATGACCGTAGGATTCCGCCTGCTGCGAAATCTTGTCTGCTGAAAGGACAATATCTCCCAGAAGCAGCTCTCCCGTATCCGGGTCAAAGGCATCCGCCCCCTCTTCCTCCAGAAACTCAAAGGAACCCGGAACAGGGTAATCCAAAGCCGGAAAGGAAAGCACATCCGTAGGCCGGTCAATTCTCCGATGCAGAAGATTCAGCCGGTGAATCTCATCATCATCTGTCATAAGAAGACTGACCTGAGCCTCGTAGGGACACTTTACATAATCCATGGCAGCCTCCAGAATCTCCTGGGCAAGGCTTTCCAGAGGAAGTCCGAAATCTCTTCCGCTTTCATTTTCAAAGATTACCGTCATTTCTCTCCCCCCATATTCCCTGCTTTCCGGCGGGAACCGCCGGAAAGACGCATCTCCTTATGCTTTTCTTTCTTTTCATATTCTTCATATGCCTTGACGATCTTCTGAACCAGCGGATGCCTTACCACATCCTGGCTGGTCATATTGCAGAACCGAATCTCGTCCACCTTACTCAAAACCCGCATAGCCACATCCAGTCCGGAGACTGTACCGGCCGGGAGATCCTTCTGGGTCTGATCCCCTGTGATCACCACCTTGGAGCCAAATCCGATTCTTGTAAGAAACATCTTCATCTGGGCCGGCGAGGTGTTCTGGGCCTCGTCCAGAATAATAAAGGCATTGTCCAGGGTACGCCCCCTCATATAGGCCAGGGGCGCCACCTCGATTAACCCCTTTTCCATATTTTTCGCGAAGCTCTCCGGTCCCATAATCTGGTACAGGGCGTCATAGAGAGGTCTCAGATAAGGATCTACCTTGCTCTGAAGATCTCCCGGCAGGAACCCCAGCTTCTCGCCTGCCTCAATGGCGGGCCTTGTCAGGATAATCCGCCCTACCTCGTCGTTCTTAAAGGCGGTGATAGCCATCGCCATAGCCAGATACGTTTTTCCTGTGCCGGCGGGCCCTGTGCCGAAAACAATCATATGGCTGCGTATGGCGTCTACATACGCTTTCTGTCCAAGAGTCTTGGGCTTGATGGGTTTCCCGTTTATGGTATGGCAGATACAGTCGCCGTCAATTTCCAGAAGAGAATCTTCTTTCTCATCCATGGAAAGAGCGATGGCATAATCTACATTCTGATCTGTAATCGTATTTCCCCTCATAGAAAGGATGCAGAGGTTTTCAAAGATCTTTTTCGCCTTCTCTGCCCCGGAAGGGCTTCCAAGAATCTTTACGACCCCTTCCCGGCTTAAGACTGTAACGTGAAGAGACCGTTCTATTTTCTTAACATGCTGATCAAACTGTCCGAAAACATTTCTTTCATGCTCCGCGGGGACAGAGATCGACACTTCAACCATGCTCATTTAATAACTCTTCCTCCTGTGTTTCCTGAATTGCCCTGGGAACGGAGGCGTTTTTTCCAATCCAAACGGTTCCTGAAACAATGCAGAAATTTTCATTCCAGTTTATTTTAACATCATTTTCAAATATTTGAACCCCCTTTTCCTCTAAATTTTTCATAAATTCATGGAAATGGACCGAGGCAATCTCTTCTGCCTGGGTTTTTGTGTAGATATTATCAGAATAATAATATTCTTTTTCTGTTATTTTCTTGATATATACAGGGAGATAAAAATTTTCAAAAAGCTTAAGCTGACGTGTTTCTGTAAGAAAATCCGAGTTTTCATAGGAAGAGCCGGGCCCTGGAAGAGAAAAAGAGAGCGCCCCCAGGGTCAGAAGATGCTGTATTCTCTCCTTCCCCGTGTAATTCTTCTGCTGATATGCCAGGCTGAAACTGTCTTCATAAGCAACGGAGGTTCGGATCACAAGATCCGCGTCCGGAGCTACATATTGATAGGAACGAATCTCCCCGCTGTCCTCATAGATGGGAATCGCGCCGCTCACAAGGAGATCCCCCTTTTTCACTGTATCACCGGCTTTCACCGCAGGCACCCCGGACCGGACGTATATGGATTCCACCGTCCCATCCTCTGAGGCTATCAAATCGGCAGGCTCGCTGCTCTCCTCCTCCACCCCCGGCAGAATTCCCTCTTTTACGTGAATCAAAAGACGTGTTCCCTTAAGCTCCGCTGTGACCCAACTGAATTCTGTGAAGTAATCGCGGATGCCAGAGGAGAGCTCCTGGCAGTCCACGTCTGACTTTTTCATGCCGTGAACAATGCCCGCTTCTGTAAGATATTCAAAAATAATGTCATCGGTCTGCGAAAGATTTCCGTCTATGGAGATTTCCCATATTCTGGAGGAAAGCCAAATCATAAACAGAACCGCCGCCGCGATCCCCAGCACATAGAATTTCCTTTTCCTGTATTTATGCACAAAAAAAGGAAGGCCATGCCGTTCTGTGATCCGTACAGAAGCATGGCTCTTCCGAACGATTCCCCGAAGTCTTCTAAAATCCTTTTTGGTCAGATACGCCTCGTATCCCTCACCGGAAGGAACCAGATCCCAGAGAATAATTTTATGAAAAGCACAGAGATTCAAAAAACGGTCATAGGAAGTACCCCAAAACCGGATACGCACATAGCCCCTTATAAAATTCAGAAATTTCACTTCCATACGCTCACTCTCCCGGGATTACAGAATTTCTACTTTACAGATGCAGCCGGAAATCTCAATTTCATCCTTTGTATAAAAGACAATTTTCAGATTCTTTCCGCTTATGCTCAGAAAGCCTTTTTTCGTAATCAGTTTTATTTCGCCGGGAGTATAGCAGGAAATTCCCTTGAAATTTTCCACAGTAAGGCAGTTCCTCCCTCTGACACTGACAAGAACCTCTCCCTTGGACAGGTCTTCCGGAAGCTGCAGTGATTTTGTCAGACGAGTGAAAAATCCTTCCTGGCCTTTCATTGCAGCCTCCAAAACCGTTATTAGTCAGTATATGAAAGAGAAAATCAAAACATTACCGGATGCTTCCCTGAATTCTGGGAACCTCATCCACATGAAGATACCTGCTGACACATTTGATGATAAAATCGTGATCCGAAAAATGATCCAGTCCGGATACCATAACGGCTCCGATTACGCCTACCTCTTCAATCCGTATGGGAAATCCGCCTCCGCAGGCAGCGTACTCTCTGGGATCCAGAAACCAGTTTTCCAGAGTCTCTTCCGACTTCTTTAAAAGCATACAGGTATACAGGGTGCTGTGCTCCAGCGTGCGGACGGTCTGGAACTTCCGCTGAATCCAGCTTTCGTTCTGAAGGTTCGCGCCGTCGGACGCGTACTGAAAAACAGTAAATCCATTGTTCAGGCGGATGCTGATCAGAACCGGAAGACCTCTTCGCCTTGCCTCCAGGGTCATTGCGGATCCCAGCTCCCAGGCGTCCTCATTGGTGAAATGGGTAAACTGGAGAATCTCCTCCTGCATTTCAAGAACAGCCAGCAGTTCGTCAATCGTCATAGGTAGTCCCTTCCTTTCTATTTCAAAAATGTTTTGTAATCCTCATAATTTTTCTCCAGAAGCTTCGGAGTGTTCAGGCCATAGGGACATTTTTTCATGCAGGCACCGCAGTGACGGCAGTTTTCGATTTTTTTCATCTTTTCCTGCCACTGGGGAGAAAGCCATCCTGCCTGGGGAGATCGGCGCAGCATAAGACTCATCCTTGCGCAGTTATTGATCTCAATCCCCTCCGGACAGGGCATACAGTAGCCGCAGCCCCGGCAGAATTCCCCTGAAAGTTCTTTCCGGTCCTTCTCGATTTTATTTTTCAGCTCTTCCGTCATGGCAGGCGGGGTGTCCTGATAGGACAGAAATTCATCCAGCTCTTTTTCCCTCTGGATGCCCCATATAGGTTCCACATGATCAAACTGCTCCATGTAGGCGTAAGCGCAGGCAGAATCTGTGATCAGTCCTCCGGATAGGGCCTTCATGGCGATGAATCCCATCTGATGCTCCTGACAGACCTTTACCAGAGCCAGATCCTGCTCTGACGCAAGATAGGAGAAAGGAAACTGCAGCGTCTCATACAGCCCCGACTCTACCGCTTCATGGGCTACAGCCAGCCGGTGGTTTGTAATCCCGATATGACGGATTTTTCCCTGTGCCTTTGCTTCAAGAGCAGCCTCATAGAGACCGGTGCCGTCTCCGGGCTTCGGGCAGAAGGAAGGGTTATGAAACTGGTACAGATCAATATAATCCGTCTGCAGCATTTTCAGGCTCTGTTCCAGATCTTTACAGAGATCCTCTCCTGTCTGTGCCCCTGTTTTTGTACTGATTATAATCTTATCCCGAATATAAGAGAAGGCGGCTCCCAGCTTCTCCTCGCTGTCCGAATACGCCCTGGCTGTATCGAAATAATTGACGCCGTGATAAAAAGCTTTCTGCAGGAGGTAAACGGCTTCGCTTTTTGTAATCCTCTGGATCGGCAGCGCTCCAAAACCGTTTTTATTTACCGTAAGTCCTGTTTTTCCTAATACAACTTTTTTCATCTGTGAATTCCTCCTTTATCGATTCCCGCTATTCGGGCTTTTTAGCAGAAGTTGAAAACATGGACATCTGACTGAGATATTTTTCAAGATCCTCGAAGCTTCCCTGAGGATAAGCTGAAAGATCCGCGTTTTCCCGGTTAATGAGACAGTCTGTCACCAGAAATACCTTCATTCCGATTTTTCCTGCCGCTGTATCTTCCCTGGCGTCATTTCCGATCATAAGACATTTTGACGGATTCAGATTCCTCTTTTCACAAATTTCCTGAAAATATAGGGGATTCGGCTTGCTGAAGTAAGAATTTTCATACGTTGTGTAAAATTCAAAGTCAGAGGGCTCAAATCCCGCCCACCGGATGCGGCTCTCCGTGGCAATAGAGGGAAAAATCGGATTTGTGGCAAGAATCACCCTTGCGCCGGAGGCCTTCAGTTCCTGTACAATCCGAACGGCCTTTTCGTTTTTACCGCAGACCGATTGGGATTTCTGAAACTCATTTTTATAGAAATCCTCAAAAAGCCCGATATCCTGCAGAGCTTTTTCCCCATAGATTCCCGAAAAAGCTTCCCAGAATACCTTTTCATTCGTCTGGCGCCCATCGTTCTTCATCATGGCTCCGGTACATTTCCAGATGGATTCAACAAGCTTTCCCGGTTCATAACCTCTGGGAGCCGCTTTCGCTGCCAGCCTTGAAAAATAGTCTTTTACGAAAATATCCTGATCCATGGGAAGCAGAGTGCCGTCCAGGTCAAAAAGCACAGCCTGGAATGTTTCAGTATGTGAAATCTCAGTCATATAAAACTCCTTCATCATGTAATATTGTCAAAGGTTCAAAAGCTTTTCAGATATTCCTTTACAGAACGGTTCATCTCCCTGGCAAAATCGGAATCGTACTTTCTTTTGTGAAAGGCCTGCACCCAGGAGGCAAAATCTTTTCCGGCCAGATTCTGTTCCATAAACCTCTTTAACTCTCTTTCATTTAATTTACGGTAGCCGTCAGAATGGACGACCGTGTCCATAAAAGCCCGCTCCGGCTTGGTTCTCTCCTGCTGCTGTCTGGTAGGGTATCCAAACACCACCATGGCGGCGGGGAAAACCAGTTCCGGAAGATGCAGAAGCTCCCGGTGCGTCTCACAGTTTTCCATAATATCTCCGATATAACAGGAGCCGATGCCAAGGCTCTGAGCCGCGCAGACCGCGTTCTGAGCCGCGATCAGGGCATCCGATACGGCAAGCATCAGATCTCCCGGTCCCGGCTTTCTGGGCGAGCATCCTGCCAGCCGGTAAATATCCAGCCATCTCTGACAGTCCGCGCAGAAAACAAGAACCATTTTGGCCCTGGCGATAAAAGGCTGATGATCACAGGTCTCGGAAAGCTTCTCCTTCAGCGCCGGATCTGTAATGTCCAGAATCGTATAGAGCTGCTGATTTCCCGCTGTAGGCGCCATAACCGCTGCCTTTAGAATCATGTCCTTCTCTTCCCGGGGGATTTCTCTCTCTTCAAAAACACGCACGGATTTTCTTTCGTAAAGGCTTTGAAGTATTTCATTCATTGTTTTGCCGCTCCTTGTCTGTATGCGTGATTCATGTGTCTTTTCAGTGATTCAGAATCATTTCTGATACGTCTCTGGTACTTTCCGCAATATAATCTGCTCCTGCCTCCTGAAGCTCCTGCAGATCTCCATAGCCATAAAGAACCCCCATGGAATCCAGTCCGTTTCTTCTGGCTCCCTCTATGTCGTTTTCCCGGTCTCCCACCATCAGGACCTGGCCGGATTCTTTTTCAGAAAGTCCAAGCTCCTCCAGGGCATAGCGGATCACCTCCCATTTCTGCAGGCGGCTTCCGTCCAGAGCGCCCCCGAAAATTTCCGAAAAATATTTCTCAAATCCGAAATAGGCGGCAATCTTTTTTGCGTGAGGTTCCGGCTTCGAGGTAGCGATCACCAGAATCTTCCCACTATCCTGGAGGGCCTTTAAGGATTCCTCCATGCCGGGATAGATTCTGTTATTGTAAATTCCTTTTTCCAGGAAATAATCCCGATAATAAACCACGCCTTCCGCGGCTTTTTCAGCAGACAGTCCATAATATTTTATGAAGGATTCTGCCAGAGGTGGACCGACAAATTTGTTCAGCCGCGCGGGATCTCCCACAGGAACTCCCAGCTTATCCAGGGCGTAGGCCACAGAGGAGGTAATACTGGGACCGGATTCCGTAATGGTGCCGTCCAGGTCAAAAAATATATATTTGTAATCTTTCATTTTTTCTCTCTTTTCCGAAATTATTTTAGAAGGTAAGAAATCTCATACTGATTTCCCGTTATCCTGACGCTCCCAAGGGCTCCGCAGACCATGGGTACCATGGGAGGCAGATGTCCCAGATCCACATCCATGACAATGGGAACCTGATAGACGGACAGAAGATCCGTTACTGCCCTGTACTGATCCAGACCCATCATCTCCTGACCGAAGCACAGGGGCCTTCCGACCAGAAAACCCTTCACATACTTAAACCAGCCGGCGTGCTGCATCTGCCATATCGCCCGGCGGATGGCAAAGACATTCAGATCGCAGGATTCCATGAACCAGATAAATCCATCCTCCCGATAGCGCTCCAGAAAGGCAGGTACCCGGTCAAAGGAGGTACCCAGGAGATTTACCAGGATATCCATACAGCCGCCGATGAGACGGCCGGAAAATTCAAAGGACGCTTCTTCTGTCGAAAGAGGGTTTTCTTTTCCCTCCGTGTAGCAGCGGATTTTTGATGCTTCTGTGGCATGATACGGCTCCAGCGGATTTTCTTCACTTTTCAGGGATTCCTTTTCCCAGAGGGGATATCCCCGGAAGGAAAGCTTTCTTCCTTTCAGAAGATCATAGGCATCCTGAATCGAAGCATGCCATGGCTCCATCCCGAAGGCCGCCGCGCAGGGAGCGTAAATCGACGCTGTATCCCAGAGAGTGGGCAGAAGGAAGGTAAAATTCGTATTGTCCGAATATCCCATATACCACTTGGGGGCGGCCGTTCCGATTCTTTCCAGATCCAGATGCTCCAGGATCTCGCACATCAGCTCTCCGCCCCCGCAGGATATAAGAACGTTATTCGCTTCGCTGCAGTAATAATCCGTCAGTTCCTGCCCGCATTTTTCGGGAGTATTGCTGATCCCGATCCCTTCTCCGGCATAACAGTTGGGGCCGATGTCCAGACTGTGCCCCAGTCGTTTGAATTTCTCCTGGGCATTCCCAAAAGCCGTATAGTAAGGTTCAATGTTGCAGCCAAAGGAAGGGGCTGCGAAGCCGATGACTCCATTTTCAGATAAAAATTTCGGATATCTCATAAACCTCTCCTCTCTGTGTTCTTCATTCAAACTTCTTTAGGTTCAAAAATCATCTGCAATCCTCCTGTAGTACCGGTCTAACTGCCGCTGATTCCGTATCCGGACCGTTTTTGCACCAAACCGGCTGCAGACAAAGCGAAATTTTTTCATTTTCTCCCTCTTCCTTCCATTATATAAGATCCACAGGAAAAACTCAAAGTCTATTTTTTCACGGCAGCCCTCTGCCATGGAGCTGCGGGTTTTCCCGCGGTGGCTGAGGTATCGCTTCAGGATTCTGAAAAGGCAGGAGAAACGGTTAAAGCATAGAAAAACAATCTGATCCGCTTCTTTCATTCTTCTTTTAAACAAGAGAGCGTCGTAGTTTCCTTCGATGACCCAGTCAGCATGGGTGTCCATAAACTTTTTTACCATTCGCCGGCTTTCTTCATCCGGCCGCTCCTGCCATCCCGGAAGCCAGTGGATCTGATCTAAATGAAGAACAGGAACCCCGGTTTCTTCCGCGATTCGGCGCGCAAGCGTGGATTTGCCGCTTCCGCTGTGTCCGATCACTGCTATCTTCATGATAATCCCCCCTGTCCGTTTTCAATCAGCTTATGCTTCAGCCATCTGCGGCTTCTGAATCTCCAGAGATATAAAACAGAACGCACCGTCCAGTCTGTAAACATTCCAATCCAGACAGAAATCGGGCCGAGGCCAAAGGTATGAGTGAGATAAATGCACAGAGTCACCCGAAAAGCCCACATGGAGATACAGGAAAGCAGCATGGAATACCGCACATCTCCTGCGGCCCGCATCCCATACGCCGGAATAAAAGCGCCCGTCCAGACAATCGGTTTGACGATTGTGATAATTCCCACCAGCTGGAGACACATTCTGGCGCTTTCCGTTTCCATACCTCCCAGAAGAGTAACCGGGCGAGTCATTGCATATACAATCAAACAGCCTGCCAGGACCACAACCTCTGAGAAAGCTGAAAGTTTTTTAATATAATAGGCCGCTTCCTCATCTTCTCCCGCTCCTACACATTGTCCGACAATGGTCATAAGTCCGATGCCAATTCCCATTGCGCAGATTCCGCTCAGATTTTCTAATATATTGGTCATCGCCTGGGCAGCGATGGCTACGGTTCCCATAGTAGATACTGTGGATTGGATGGCCAGTTTGCCGAACTGAAACATAGCATTCTCAATTCCGGAAGGAATCCCGATCCAGAGAATTTTTCGTATGTACTGAAGCTGGGGACGAATCCTGCTGTAATTTCTAATACGAATCACCCAGCAGGGACGGCGCAGCCAGGCCATAACCATAAGCCCGCAGAAAATACGTGAGATAAGAGTTGCCAGAGCGGCGCCCGCCACTCCCATATGCAGCCCCCAGATCAGAAATGCGTTGCCGCCAATGTTCATCAGATTTGAGATCACGGAGATAACCATAGGCGTCCTGGTATTTTCCTGCGCCCGGAAGATAGAAGCTCCCACATCATACAGGGCGATAAAAGGAAAAGAAAGGGCTGTATAAAAAAAGTAGGTTCTTGAGTTTTCCATTACAAGAGGATCCACAGAGCCAAAAATCAGCCTCAAAAGAGGCTGCTGGAAAGCAAGGCAGAAAACCGCCAGCAGAACGGATAAAAAAGTAATGGAAAGGGCTGCCTGCTCTGCAGCCTTTCTGGCTCTTTCCATATCCTTCTTTCCGATATACTGAGAACACAGAATCGCTCCTCCCGCTGACAGGGCAGAAAGCGCCTGTATAACCAGTACATTAATCGAGTCCACCAATGAAACCGCGGAAATCGCTTCCGAACCAACATTACTGACCATTACAGTATCAGCCATTCCCATTAAAGAAGTTAAAAGCTGCTCTACCATCAGGGGCAGAAGCAGCTTCCAGATCTCTTTATTGCTGAACCTGTGCGTTTCTCTCATATCTGTCCACACTCTTTTCGTATTTTATGCCGGAATTCATCACAGGAAATCCAAATCAAATAAAATACTATCACAGGAATTTTCCAAATACAAGAGCTATTGCAAATCCTTTTTTCTTCTCATATAATGAATATTAGAACAACAGAAAGCGAGAATACTATTATGAAAGAGACAGTTTTATACTATACTCCCCAATCCTTCTCTCACACTGCCAGACTCAAAGGAGCTCTGGTAACCCTGGGGATTCGTATCAAAAATATTTCTCCCGGTCAGGTTACCCAAAAGGTGGGCTATCTGGCCGGGATGGATGGGTACCAGGAACAGCCTGCCACAGAACCCCTCCCCATTCTGGACCAGGAAATGCTGGTCATGCATCAGTTCAGCAGCAGGCGTATAGACGCCCTTCTCCAGGCCCTGCGCAAAGCAGGGGTTCCCAGAATTGCCCTGAAAGCCATTGTCACAGAAAGCAACTGCGACTGGACCTTTTACGAACTGTATGAAGAACTGAAAAAAGAACATGAGGCCATGTCAGGACAATCCTGATCTTAAAAACAGCTTTTTCAGCAGGATACTGCGAGAAATTCCCGGAGCTTTTTAAGAATATCGGAAAGAATTCCAAATGTCTCATCCATGCTCTCCATCTCCAGCCGGTGCCCTGCCCCTTCATAAAGTGTGAAGGGGATTTCTTCTTTCTGACAGAACAGTTCCAATCTTTCTGCGGATAAATTTTTATCCTTTGTGCCAAGAACGGCCGCTCCTCTGGCTCCCATTCCCTTCATATATGGAAAGGTCTCCGGAAGCGGAGTCATCAAAAACTGGCGCGGCTTTAGTTCCAGCTCCTTCTCAGCGATTCCTGCCAGCACAGTTCCGATACTTTTTGAAATAAAGACTATATCTGTATATGGATTTTTCAGAGCGTCTTTCAGCAGACGAACCGCTTCTCTCTGTGTTTCCATGACAAAATTTTCCAGTTTAAGATCCTGGTCAAGCACGGAATCCTGCCGATAGGAATAATAAAGAGGGAGGATTTCATATCCCTCTTTTACGCACAGCTTCTGCGCATAGTACAGCAGAGGGCATTCGGGAGAATACCGGATGCCCGGAAAAATCACCGCCAGCTTCTTACTCTTCCCCGGCAGATTCAATGCTTGCGAAAAACAGCTCATAAAAATCATCCTCCCCCTCCAGCATAGGAGAATTCTCTCCTCCGCCGTTTGTACTTCTTCGCATAGAGGCGTAAAATTCCTCGCCGGCGTTTACCAGCTCCATCTCGTACAGCTCATACCCTAGTTCCCGGCAAACGCGGCAGAATTCAGAAAGCGGCTGTTCTGCCTGTCTTGTATCCAGCAGACGTTTTCTAAGGAACGCATCCTTTTTGGCTTTTCTTTGCAGTTCATCCAGTATGTCATAAACACCCATGCGCAGTCTCCTTTCATCACTTTTTATACACAAAGACGTATAAATATAAATCAATATCAGTTTACCACGAATTTCTTTTTATGACAATGAAACATATATTTTACTAACTGACTTACTCAGATCTCAGCGCCGCCACCGGGTCGCTCTTGGCAGCCTTTCTGGAAGGAATCAGTCCTCCGATTAATGTAAGAATTACGCTCAATGCCACCAGAACAGCGCCCGCTGTGACAGGAAGAACTGCATTGATATCGCTTCGCCCCGCGATAGAGTGAATCAGAGCATTCCCCGGAATCAGCAGCACCAGAGTGATACCGATTCCCAAAAGACCGGCGCAAAGGCCGATAATAAAGGTCTCAGCGTTAAATACCTGGGAAATATTTCTCTTGGAGGCTCCGATCGCCCGAAGAATACCGATTTCTTTTTTTCGCTCCAGAACACTGATGTACGTGATGACTCCGATCATGATGGACGAAACCACCAGAGAGATCGCCACAAAGGCCACCAGAACGTAGCTGATGACGTTAATAATATCCGTCACAGAGGACATGAGCGTTCCAACCAGATCTGCATAGGTAATCATTTTCTCTTCCTGCCCGTTCTCTTCCATCCTTCGGTTATAATTATCCAGAATATTCAGGATTTCTGCCTTGCTTTCAAAATCAAGGGGATAGATACTTATGGAGCTGGGCTGATTCAGGTCTGCATATCCCAGAGTGCGCAGGTTGTTTTCATAGCCGGCATTTTCATCAGACATCAGAGACATCAGCAGCTCTGTTAGCTCATCCTCGTTCATATTCATCTGAATGGCCTCCATAAAAACATCCCCGTCTATGGTAATGGCGTTTTCCATATTGGCCCCCACCTGATTCAGGGCCTGTGACACAGCATTCGCCATATTGGTCCCGATCTGTCCGGCCACCTCCTGCATGGCGTTCTCTATCCGGCTTCCGATCTGACCCATAACGGATTCCATTTGTTCGCTGATCTGCTTTTCAACCTCTTCCTGAACCATACCTCCGATCTCCTGGAAAAGAGCGGAAAATTCCTCCTGGGCTCCTTCCAGATCTATACTTTGGGAAATCCCCTGATACAGGCGGGTCTGACCGTCCTCTGATCTGAGATATTCCAGAAACGCGTCGCCGATCTGGGACGCATCCGGCACCGCGTTGGCCTGAAGATATTCCTGGTAGCCGGTCATAAGCTCTGTGAGAACCTGCTCCTGAATCTGCTCCGGCGAAAGGTTCACAGACAGGCTTTCCCTTAAAATATCCTCCGCCTGCTGCGTCAGGCTCTGCTGCACTTCAGCGGTCTGAAGGTAAGCCAGAATGGAGGCGGCTGTACTGTCTGTAATTTCATTCGCCTCTGCATATTCCTGGTAGCCGGAAAACAGACTTCCTGCTATTCCCAGCAGCTGGCCGTAAGAAAGATTTATATCTATGCTGGATCGTATCAGCTCTTCGATACTGGAGGACAAACGCTGTTTGGCGTCCTCGGTCATAAGGTAATCAAAAAATCCCGTGGCAAGACCGGTTACATTGATGCCTGAGCCGCTTAAGCTTTCCTGGAAGCCCTGAATCAAGTTCTGAAACATGGTTCTGGCCTCTTCATCTGAGAAGGACAAGTCGACCCGCTGTCCGATCTCCTGTATTTCCGGAAGGTACTCCTGAGCCAGCTCCGGAAGCAGCTCTTCCAAATCAATCAGATCGGAAAGATTCAGATCCTCCATATCCTCCGTATCCAGGCTGAATGCCTCCGAAAGAGCCGAGGTATCAAGATTCATATTGGATAAACCGGACAAATCCACATTAAACATACTTTCATCTACCTGGAAGGCCTCTGCCAGTGCCTCCTCGTCTACGGTAAACAGAGTCGACATATCAAACCGGTTCTCAGAATTCTCTTCGCCGAAGGCTTCTCCTGTGAATACGTTTGTATTTCTGTCCGCCAGCTGTTCCTGAACGATTTCTGATGAGGCCGCCTTCTCTATGACATATTTTGTAAGATCTGTGGTGTAGCCGATTCCCGTGTTCAGCATGGCGATATCGGTTCCCTCCGCGGGCCGGACAATGCCCACGATGGTAAGCTTCTCTCCGTTCTCTGCCAGCTCTGTCATATGGGCGCTATCGTCCGTTTTGTCAACCCACACCTGATATTCACTGTCATACTCATAGCAGTCAGAGC
Source organism: Candidatus Choladousia intestinavium (assembly GCA_018712785.1). GTDB lineage: Bacteria > Bacillota > Clostridia > Lachnospirales > Lachnospiraceae > Choladousia > Choladousia intestinavium. The sequence continues at coordinate 59,347 of DVGK01000031.1, forward strand.
TTTGAATCAGACTGAACTCTGTCCCCAGAATTTCATCATAGGAATAAGAACGGATATTTTCCGGCGTATCCACATCCTCCTCGTCAATAAACTGCTGAATCATCTGATCCAGCTCAGAGGAATCCCGCAGTCCCAGAGTATACAGCATATAATCGCTGATATTTCCGTCAGAGGTAAGCACGAGAACACATTCGTTGTATTCCTCCGGCCAGTGCCCTGCCACCACATCGTACTGATCCTGATACAGATCCGGTTCTTCCGGCATCTCAAAAAACACATCTGTACTCATTGTAGAAGACATAAGGCTGTTGGAGCTCTGGTCAGAACCAAGTCCCAGAGCAGAGAAGGAACGATCCGGATTTACCTGCCGAACGCCGTCTTCTTCCACCCGATAGATCTGGGGAGAGATGCCGTATGTATATTCTACAGATTTGGCGTATCCTTCGATCCCGCTCTCCCCGCTGTCCAGATATTCCTTCAAAGACTTCAGGTCATTGGAATCCATTGTGGCAAACATGGTTGTCACCATTTCAGTGACACCTATTTCTCCGTCCGCAGTCTCTTCTCCGCCGCCGGCTGCCCCCGCCATCATAGAGGCGAGATCCATCCCCGTGCTGCTGATCTCCAGAGGATATTCCGACAAAGTGTCCTCTTCCACAGACTGTATATATTCATTGACGCCTGTAGAAAGAGAAAGAATCAGCGCAATGCCTATGATACCGATAGAACCTGCAAAGGAAGTCAGCAGCGTACGCCCCTTTTTCGTCCGCAGATTATTAAAGCTCAATGACAGAGCGGTCAGAAAGGACATGGAAGAGTGCCCCATATTTTTATGCTGAGGCGGATTCAGCTTATCCTCCTCCACCTCAAAGGGCATAGAGTCCGCCCGGATTTTGCCGTCCCGGAGATTTACGATTCTGGTAGCGTACTGTTCCGCCAGCTCAGGGTTGTGGGTAACCATTACTACAAGGCGTTTTCTGGCAACCTCCTTTAAAAGCTCCATAACCTGAATGCTGGTATCGCTGTCCAAGGCGCCGGTAGGCTCATCCGCCAGAAGGATCTCCGGATCATTTACCAGAGCTCTGGCAATAGCCACTCTCTGCATCTGGCCTCCGGACATCTGATTGGGCTTCTTATGAAGCTGCTCTCCAAGTCCCACTTCTTTCAGGGCCTTTATGGCTCTCCTTCTTCTTTCACCCTTCGAAATTCCGGAGATCGTAAGGGAGAGCTCCACATTAGCCAGAACAGTCTGATGAGGAATCAGATTATAGCTCTGGAATACAAAGCCTATAGTATGATTCCGGTAGGAATCCCAATCCCGATCCTTATATTTTTTGGTGGAAATTCCGTTTATAACCAGATCTCCGCTGTCATACCGGTCAAGACCGCCGATGATATTCAAAAGGGTCGTCTTCCCGGAACCGCTGGGTCCCAAAATCGCCACAAACTCATTCTCCCTGAGATTCAGGCTTACCCCGTCCAGAGCCTTTTGAACCAGTCCGCCTGTTTTATACTGTTTACAGATATTTTTGATCTGAAGCATAAAGCTGCTGTCACTCCTTTATATCCGCCAGCAGTGAGTCAATCGGACACGCTGGCATATCCATTTGGTTCTCATCCCGTTTGCGAAATGTGCCTTACATTATATCTCAGATTTTCTTTTCTGTACAGTGAAAGAATCTTCCGTAAAGAGAATCTTTCCTGTTGGAGCGGAAACTACTATAACCGTCACTAATTAACTCGACTTTTCAAGAGACAATGTTTCAACCTGTGCTTCTTCATTCGGATCGATTTCATCAAGTCGATATTTCCAGTGATAAACAACAGGGGTATCATTGATCTCTTCAAAATATTTATAGATTCGCTCCACTAGTTCGCTTTTCGTTTTTACACGAATCCCTTTTAACGACTGACGGGTGAGTTTGCTGAAAAATCCTTCCACAAGATTTAGCCAGGAACCATGTTTCGGAGTGAATACAAACTCAAATCTTCCGGGAACACCAGCCAGATATTTTCTCGTTTCCTTGGAGGTATGGACCTGGAGATTATCTAATACTAATCGGATTTTATCCTCTTTAGGATACTTGGAATCCAGCAGCTGAAGGAACTCTATATACTCTTTGCTGCTATGCCGGTCC
>DVGK01000032.1 GCA_018712785.1 Candidatus Choladousia intestinavium
AATCTCTTTATATTTCCCGCTGTATGGAACGCCGATCTTATGGTTCTCATACACCAGCGGTGAGAAATTGCATACCACCAGAAGATCTTCCTCCTGGGCTTTTCCCCTTCTCATAAACACCAGCATGTTTTCATCCGCAGAAATATTATTAATCCACTCAAAACCTATGGGATCGTAATCTTTGCAGTACATAGCCGGATGCTCTTTATAAAAGGCAATCAGCGCCTTCAGATAATTCTGAAGCTGCTGATGTTCCTTCTCCTCCAGGGACTCCCAGTCCAGTTCCCCCTCATCATTCCATTCAGAAAACTGCGCAAAATCCTGCCCCATAAAGAGAAGCTTCTTGCCGGGATGAGCTGCCATAAATCCGTAGGCCGCCCTGAGATTTGCGAATTTCATTTTCTTCTTGCCCGGCATTTTGCCGATCATAGAGCCCTTGCCGTGTACCACCTCGTCGTGAGAAAGAGTCAGGATAAAGTTCTCACTGTAGGCATAGATCATACTGAAGGTCAGCTCTCCGTGGTGGTGGGAACGAAAAATGGGATCCAGCTGCATATATCCCAGAAAATCATTCATCCAACCCATATTCCATTTGTAGTCAAAGCCGAGCCCATCTTCCTCCACAGGCGTAGTGATTTTCGGCCAGGCAGAAGATTCCTCCGCGATCAAAAGGGCCCCGTCCTTATCTTTCTTAAAGATGGAATTCAGATGCTTTAAAAATTCTACTGCTTCCAGGTTTTCGTTGCCGCCATAAATATTCGCAACCCACTCGCCGTCATTTTTTCCATAATCCAGATACAGCATGGAAGCCACTGCATCCATGCGGATTCCGTCCGCATGGTAAACGTTCTTCCAGAACAGCGCATTGGCAATCAGGAAGTTCTTCACCTCGGGTCTTCCATAATTGTAGATCAGCGTTCCCCAGTGAGGATGGCTACCTTTTCTTGGATCCAGATGCTCATACAGACAGGTGCCGTCAAACGCAGCCAGCCCATGGGTATCCCTTGGAAAATGAGCCGGAACCCAGTCAAGAATCACTCCGATCCCCTGATTATGCATATAGTCCATAAAATACATGAAATCTTCCGGCGTGCCGTATCTGGCCGTGGGCGCATAGTACCCTGTAACCTGATAGCCCCAAGATTCGTCCAAGGGATGTTCCATCACGGGCATCAGTTCCACATGGGTGTAGCCCATCTCTTTTATGTAATCCGCAACCATAGGCGCCAGCTCCCGGTAATTATAAAAGCTTCTTCCGTCCTGAGGCCTTCTCCAGGAACCAAGATGCATCTCATAAACGTACATGGGCGCTTCTTTTGTATCTGCTTTCTTCCTTTCCTCCAGCCATTTCTGATCCGTCCACTCAAACTTGGTCAAATCTGTCACAATAGAAGCTGTATTGGGCCTTAACTCCGCCGCGTTCGCATAAGGATCTGCCTTCAGATAGGTAAGCCCTCCCTTTGCTTTCAGCTCATATTTATAAAGGGTGCCCGGCTCCAGTCCCGGAATAAAAATTTCAAAAATCCCGGAATCCCAGAGTCTGCGCATCATATGACGCCGCCCGTCCCACATATTAAAATCACCAACCACGCTGACTCTCATGGCGTTCGGCGCCCAGACTGCGAAATATACGCCTTCCACGCCGTGAATGGTCATGGGATGCGCACCCAGTTTTTCATATATGTTATAGCAGATGCCTGCGTTAAATTTCTTCGTATCCTTCTCTGTAATCTGAGGCGCAAAACTGTACGGGTCTGCATACTCCTGTTCAGCCCCATTCTCAAAGGTCACAACATATGTATAGGACGGAATCCGTTTTCCCGGAATCAGAACTGAGAAAAACCCTGCTTCATCTTCCAGGTCCATAGGATAAGTTTTCTTGCCGCCCTTTATTTTCACAGAGACCTCTTTTGCCCCCGGAACAAATACCTGTATCATTACACCTTCTTCGGTCAGATGCGGTCCTAAAAGATCATGTGGATGATCTTCTTCGGAATATACAATCGCTTCCACACCAGCCCAGTCCATCATCTTATATAACTTCTCATCCATATGGTAACCCTCCCAAGGCGTTAATTTTGATATGAATATAGTTTATCATTTTATTCAAACAATGACAAGAATAAGTGGTAAATTAACTAAAAAAAACGCTGTGATTAAGCAATCCCTACAAAAGACACCACAAAATCACAGCAAAAAAACAGTTTCACTTTGACATTTTTATCTATTTTTCACCAATTCCGTGAATGAAAAGTCCGCTTCTTAATTTTGGCTCAAACCAGGTAGATTTCGGCGGCATAAGAAGCCCTGCGTCCGCCACCCGGAACAGTTCATAGATGGATGTGGGGTACATGGCAAAGGCTGCCCCTCCCTTCTCATCCACCCTTTTTTTCAGTTCTTCCGTTCCCCGGATTCCCCCTACAAATTCAATTCTGGGATCCGTCTTAGGGTCCTTAATGCCGAAAACAGGTCTCAGGATTTCATTCTGAAGCCGGGACACATCCAGACCCTCCACCGGATCTTCTGTAGCTGTTTGATCTTTAAATTTCAAAGAATACCACTTTCCATCCAGATACAGAGTCATGAACCCCTTTTGGGAAGGCTTTGAATAGGCCTGGCATGGACGGATCTGACAGGAATTTTCCAGTACTTTCAAAAATTCCTCAGGCGTCTGTCCGTTCAGATCTCTTACTACTCGGTTATAATCCATAATCATCAGCTCTTCTGCCGGAAAAAGGATGGACAAAAAATACTGATATTCCTCTGTCCCTTTACAATCCGGATGCGCCGCCCTTCGTTTCAGCCCTACCTTTACAGCAGAAGCCGCACGATGATGGCCGTCCGCTATGTAAATCTGCCCGATTTTTGAAAATGCCCGGCATATTTCCTGAATCTCCTCCTCCCGGGAAATCCTCCATCCTCTGTGAAGGATGCCGTCTGCCGCTGTGAAATCAAAAATCGGCGCCTGTTCCTTTTCCCTCCGAACAATTTCAGAAATGGTTCTGTTGCCTCTGTATGCCAGAAAAATCGGACCCGTCTGGGCATCACAGGCATCTACATGGCGAATCCGGTCTTCTTCCTTCTCCGGCCTGGTATTTTCATGCTTTTTTATGACACCGCTCAAATAATCGTCTATGGAAGCGCAGGCCACAATCCCTGTCTGTACCCTGCCATTCATGGTCAGTTCATAAACATAATAAGACGGCATCTCATCCTGTATATAAATCCCATCCTCCACCTGCTCCCAGAGCATGTCATGCGCCTTCTGATAGACTTTCTCCGAATACATATCTTCGTAGGGAGAAAACTGTGTCTCCGGGCGGTCAATGTTCAGGAAAGACAATTCATCTTTTTTCGCCTCCACAGCTGCCTCTGCCCTGCTGTAGACATCGTAGGGAAGGGCCGCCACCCGTGACGCCAGCTCAGGAAGCGGGCGTATGCAGCGAAAAGGTTTTATATCTGCCATTCAATCCTCCACTATTGATTTACAATATTTCGTACTTTTATGACTTCCTCTATGGATTCCAGCTTACTCAAAACATCCGGATCCGCTTTTTCATCCAGATCGATCAGCGTGTACGCATAAGCGCCTTTGCTTGTATTGCTCATGTTCCGGATGTTGGTGTCTGACAGAATCTCAGCAAACCGGCCGATCATCTTTTTAACATTCTTATGGTAGATGGCGATCCGCCCCGGCGCCGTGCATTTTCCCAGATCACAGTTTGGATAATTCACTGAATTCCGGATATTCCCATGTTCCAGAAAATTTTTCAGTTCATTTACCGCCATTGCCGCGCAGTTGTCTTCCGATTCCGCCGTAGAAGCTCCCAAATGAGGCGTCGCGATCACTCCCGGCTTTCCGGCCGTAACAGCATTTGGGAAATCCGTGACATAACGGTGTACTTTTCCCGCTTTAATCGAAGAAAGAACTGCTTCCTCATCTACCAGAAGATCTCTGGAATAGTTTACAATCACCACTCCCTGCTTCATCATTTCCAGTGCCCTCTGATCAATCATATGCCTGGTTGAATCTGTAAGAGGTACATGAATCGTTATATAATCACATTTCCGGTAGATCTCCTCCACATCGCTGATATGGTGGATATTCCTGGAAAGATTCCAGGCAGCTTCTACGGAAATGTAGGGATCGAATCCATACACATCCATGCCGAAATGATAGGCGGCATTGGCCACCTGAACGCCAATCGCTCCCAGACCGATAATGCCCAGCTTTTTCCCCAGAAGTTCGCTTCCCGCAAACCGTTTCTTTTCTTTTTCTGTCTTTTTTGTCACCTCCGGGTCGCCTTCTCGGGAGGCAACCCAGTTAGCCCCGCCGATAATGTCCCTGGCCGCCAGAAGCATTCCGGCGAACACCAGCTCCTTCACGCCGTTGGCATTAGCCCCCGGCGTATTGAACACCACGATCCCCTTCTGTGAGCATTCCTCCAAGGGAATATTATTTACTCCGGCTCCAGCCCTGGCAATGGCCAGCAGATTCTCAGGAAGCTCCGTCTGATGAAGATCCGCGCTGCGCACCAACAAAGCGTGAGCCTCCTGAAGATTGTCAGTTTTTACATATTCCTCCGTAAAATTACTGATCCCGACCTCCGATATCTGATTCATACACATATACCGGTACATCACAAATTCTCCTCTTCAAATTTTTTCATAAACTCCACAAGCTTCTCAACGCCTTCCAAAGGCATCGCGTTATAAATACTTGCCCGCATTCCGCCTACCGTGCGGTGTCCCTTCAGGTTAACCAGTCCCTCTGCCGCAGCCTCCTGTACAAATTTTGCATCCAGGTCTTTATTTCCGGTAACAAAAGGAACATTCATGAGAGAACGGTCTTCTTTTACCACGGTTCCGGTAAACATTCTGCTTTGATCCAGAAAATCATACAGAATCGCAGCCTTTTTCTCATTCTTTTCTTTCATTCCCTCCAGGCCGCCCTGTCTCTTAATCCACTCAAAGACCTTTCCGCACATGTAAATGCAGTAGCAGTTGGGTGTATTGTACATAGAGCCTGCATCTGCGTGAGTCTTATATTTCATCATGGTGGGAGTGAAAGGAAGAACATCGTCTGTGATCAAGTCCTCTCTGACCACCGCAATAACCATGCCGGCAGGACCGATATTTTTCTGTACGCCCCCATACAAAATTCCATACTTTGTAATATCAATCGGTTCAGAAAGGAAGCAGGAAGAAACATCTGATACCAGAAGTTTTCCTTTTGTGTTCGGGAGCTTTTTATATTTCGTTCCATAGATCGTATTGTTTTCACATATGTATACATAATCCGCATCCGGACTCACAGGAAGATCACTGCAGTCAGGGATGTAAGAAAAGGTCTTATCTTCGCTGGAGGCGATTTTATTTGCCTTTCCGTATTTCTGAGCCTCCTGCCATGCTTTTTTTGCCCACTGTCCGGTCACAATGTAATCCGCCACCCGGTTCTTCATAAGGTTCATAGGGATCATTGCAAACTGGAGACTTGCACCTCCCTGCAGGAATAATACCTTGTACTCTGAGGGAATCCCCACCAGTTCTCTGAAATCCGCTTCTGTTTTTTCAATGATGGCTTCAAACATTTTGGAGCGGTGACTCATTTCCATTACGGACATACCGCACCCTCTGTAATCCAGCATTTCTTCCTGGGCCTCTTTCAGCACCTCCTCCGGCAGGACTGCCGGACCTGCTGAAAAATTATATACTCTGCTCACAGTTCTCTCCTCCTTACCATTTATTCCTGAGCTATATCGTCCTGATCAAATACGTCGGCAATAGGCTGCCCCGGCGCTACCATAGGAAATACTTTGTCATCCTCCTGAATCTGGCAGTCCAGCACAATCGGCCTGCCAAGTTCTACGGCATACTTCAGCGCAGGAGCAAAATCTTCCTTCTTCGTAACGCGGATCCCTTCAGCGCCCATGGCCTCGGCCAGTTTTACGAAGTCTACTTTATCCTGGAGAATAGTCTGAGAATACCGTTTCCCATAGAAAAGGGTCTGCCACTGACGCACCATTCCCAGAACATGATTATTCACTACCACCTGAACCACAGGAATATTATAGCGGACAGCTGTGGCGATCTCGTTCATATTCATCCGGAAGCATCCGTCCCCTGCAATGTTGATTACCGTTTTGTCAGGATTTCCCACCTTGGCGCCGATAGCAGCGCCCAGGCCGTAGCCCATGGTGCCAAGCCCTCCGGAGGTCAGAAGCACCCTGGGTTTTGTATACTTATAAAACTGCGCGGCCCACATCTGATGCTGCCCTACTTCCGTGGCTATAATTCCTTCATTTCTGGTAAGCTTATAAATCTCCTCTACAATATACGGCCCCGACAGACCTTCTTCATTATATTTCAGAGGATATTTTTTCTTCAGCTCCTTAATCTCTTCATCCCATTCATCATGTCTCGTATCCTGTATCTTTTTGTTCAGCCTTTTCAGGACTTCTCTAATATCTCCGATGATACTGGCGTCCACCACGATATTTTTGTTGATTTCAGCCGGATCTACGTCAATCTGCAGGATTTTGGCATTCTTCGCAAAGCTTTTTGCCTGGCCTACGACCCGGTCGCTGAAGCGGGCTCCCACGGTTACCAGAAGATCGCATCTGGTAACTCCCAGATTCGCCGCTTTAGTGCCGTGCATTCCCAGCATGCCGCAGTACATCTCTTCCTCTCCGTTGTAAGCTCCCTTGCCCATAAGCGAGTCTGCTACCGGTGCGTGCATTTTATCTGCCAGCTCTTTCAGCTCTGCGGAAGCTCCTGAAATCACAGCGCCTCCTCCCACAAAGATAAAAGGCCGCCGGCTCCGGTTAATCATCTCCGCAGCCACATCCAGATCCGATTCCCTTATATATTCCGTACTCGGCTCAATGGGCTCCGGCTTCCGATACTCATATTCGCACTCATCTGCCGTGGCATCCTTGGTAATATCCACAAGCACAGGCCCGGGTCTTCCCTCTTTCGCGATGCGGAAAGCCCAGCGGATGGTATCCGCCAGCTTCGTCACATCCTTTACTATAAAGTTATGCTTTGTAATGGGCATTGTGACTCCGGCGATATCAATCTCCTGAAAACTGTCCCTTCCAAGCTGAGGCACCGATACATTCGCCGTAATAGCCACAATAGGCACAGAATCCATATAGGCTGTGGCAATTCCCGTTACAAGGTTCGTAGCTCCCGGACCGGAGGTGGACATACATACACCCACCTTTCCGGTGGATCTGGCATATCCGTCCGCCGCATGGGCCGCCCCCTGCTCATGAGAGGTCAGAATATGGCGGATCTCTCCGCTGTGCTTGTAAAGGGCGTCGTACACATTCAAAATAGCGCCTCCCGGATATCCGAAGACTGTGTCTACTCCCTGCTCCTTCAGGCATTCTATTACAATTTCAGAGCCATTTAATTTCATTGCACATCTCTCCTCTCTTTACTCTGCAGGCTGTTTGGGAAGCTCCAGAACGGCTCCCCGGTTGCCTGATGTCACTAAGGACGCATATCTGGCAAGATACCCGTGAAGCTCCTGCTTCCTCGGTTTCCATTTCTTTCTCCGCTCCTGAAGCTCTTCATCGCTGACAGCCAACTCCAGTCTGCACTCCGGAATATTAATCCGGATAATATCCCCCTCTTCCACCAGGGCGATCGATCCTCCCACTGCCGCTTCCGGAGAAACATGTCCGATGGAAGCGCCTCTGGAGGCGCCGCTGAACCTTCCGTCCGTAATCAGGGCCACACTGGATCCAAGTCCCATGCCTGCAATGGCGGAAGTGGGATTCAGCATCTCTCGCATTCCTGGGCCGCCTTTTGGCCCCTCATAGCGGATGACTACTACATCCCCGGCCTGTATCTTTCCTCCCAGGATCGCCGCAATAGCGTCCTCCTCGCATTCAAAGACACGGGCCGGTCCTTCATGTACCATCATCTCCGGCACTACAGCCGACCGCTTTACAACGCCGGAATCCGGCGCCAGATTTCCTTTCAGAATTGCCAGGCCGCCTGTCTGGCTGTAAGGATTGTCAATGGGCCGGATTACCTCCGGATTCAGATTCTCGCATCCTTTTATATTTTCTCCTACTGTCTTTCCGGTTACAGTCATACAGTCCAGATTCAGAAGATTCTTTTTCGTAAGCTCATTCATTACCGCGTAAACGCCGCCGGCCTCATTCAGATCTTCCATGTACGTAGGACCTGCCGGAGCAAGGTGGCAGAGGTTCGGGGTATGGGAACTGATCTCATTGGCCAGGTCCACATCCAGCTCAATCCCTGCTTCATGGGCAATAGCCGGAAGGTGCAGCATACTGTTGGTAGAGCATCCAAGAGCCATATCTACCGTCAGGGCATTTAAAAATGCTTCCTTTGTCATAATGTCACGGGGACGTATATTTTTCTTCAGAAGTTCCATCACCTGCATCCCCGCCTGCTTTGCCAGGCGGATCCTCTCGGAATACACGGCCGGAATCGTTCCGTTTCCTTTCAGTCCCATTCCCAGCACTTCTGTAAGACAGTTCATACTATTTGCCGTATACATTCCGGAACACGAACCGCAGGTGGGACAAACTTTATTCTCAAATTCAGAGAGCTGTTCATCGCTGATCTTTCCTGCCGCGTGTTCTCCTACTGCCTCAAACATACTGGAAAGGCTTCTCTTCTTTCCTCCCACTCTGCCGGCCATCATAGGACCTCCGCTGACAAAGATCGTGGGAATATTCAGTCTGGCCGCTGCCATCAAGAGGCCGGGCACATTTTTATCACAGTTAGGAATCATGACAAGGGCGTCAAACTGATGTGCCATAGCCATGCATTCCGTTGAATCCGCAATCAGATCTCTTGTAACAAGAGAGTATTTCATCCCCTGGTGACCCATGGCAATACCGTCACAGACCGCAATAGCCGGAAACTCCCTGGGTACACCGCCTGCCATGGCCACCCCCAGCTTAACCGCTTCTGTAATTTTATCCAGATTCATGTGGCCCGGAACCACTTCATTATATGAATTCACAATGCCGATCAATGGCCGCTTCATTTCCTCATCCGTCAGTCCCAATGCATGGAACAGAGATCTGTGGGGAGCCTGCTGTACTCCCGTTTTCACTGCATCACTTCTCATTTTTGTCTCCTCCTTCTTTCTATTTCCCGGCAGCCAGCGCCGCGATCCGGTCGCCCATTTCTTCTGTTCCGATCTGTATGCAGCCCTCTGACATAAGATCCGCAGTTCTGTAACCCTCTGACAGAACACACTTTACTGCCGCCTCCACGGCATCCGCTGCTTCATCCTGATCCAGGGAGTAGCGCAGCAGCATAGCTGCTGAAAGAATGGTCGCGATGGGATTCGCGATTCCCCTGCCTGCTATATCAGGAGCCGAACCATGGCTTGGCTCATATAATCCGAATTTTGTCTCATTCAGAGACGCGGAAGACAGCATTCCGATGGAGCCTGTAATCATGCTGGCCTCATCTGACAAAATATCCCCGAACATATTCTCTGTCAGGATCACGTCAAACTGCCCTGGGTTCTTCACAAGCTGCATAGCGCAGTTATCCACCAGCATGTGGCTCAGTTCCACATCCGGATAATCCCTGGACACCTCTTCTGTCACCGCTCTCCAGAGCCTGGAGGAGTCCAGAACATTGGCTTTGTCTACGCTGCAGAGCCTTCCTCTGCGCTTCCTGGCGATTTCAAAAGCCTTTACCGCGATACGGCGGATCTCCTCTTCTGAGTATACCAGGGTATCGGTCGCCTTTCTGACACCGTTTTCTTCTACGGTTTTTCGTTCTCCAAAATATAGCCCTCCTGTAAGCTCCCGCACAATCATCAGGTCAAACCCTTCTCCGATGATCTCTTCCTTCAGCGGGCAGGCGGCTCTCAGATCATCATATAAATAAGCCGGCCGCAGGTTCGCGAACAAGTTCAGCGCCTTCCGGATCCCCAGAAGTCCGGCCTCCGGGCGGAGATTAGGAGCTAATTTATACCAGGGGGATGTACGGGCATCTCCTCCGATGGAGCCCATAAGAACTGCATGGCTGTCCTTTGCCTTCTCAATGGTTTCCTGAGTCAGCGGCACACCGTGGGCGTCAATGGACGCTCCGCCTAAAAGCAGTTCTGTATAAGAAAGAGTAAACCCGAATCTGGCTGACGCCTGATCCAGTACCTTCCGGGCCTCCCGGACAATTTCCGGGCCGATTCCGTCCCCGGGTATTACGGCTATTTTGTAATTCATGTCTTAGTCATCCTTTCCTGAAAAGAGCTTTAAATCCTATAATAATGTATTTTTGTACATATTTCAACTATTTCATCACGGTAAATCGCTAAAATTATCACAAAATTAAAGAAAAGCGGCCGCCGCAGGAAGGAAATTCTCCATATCCTGACGGCAGCCGCAGTCCTTAAATATTGTTTTAAGCCTCTCCGGGCTTCTCCACTTCCGCAATCGCAGATTTTTTCATGGGGATCCGGCAGTTCTTATTATTGCCAAATTCTACAATACAATCCTCATCTGTCAGATCAATGACTACGCCGTAAAAACCGCTGGTGGTTACAACCGTATCTCCCACCTCCAGGGACGCAAGCAAAGCAGCCATTCTCTTCTGTTCTTTCTTCTGGGGACGGATTGCGAAGAAATACATCGCTGCAACAATAATTACAATGTAAATAAGCATTACGACCATGCCGCTTCCGCCTGACGCATCTGTCATTAAGTTCAGCATCTTTCCACTTCCTCCTTTATTTACCGGTTCTGCCATATAGTTTTGGCTTCCAGCCTATCTCTTCAATCATACACAATTAATGTAATTTCATCAAGTGTTTTTTGCTCTTTTTCCATTTCCTTCGTATGCCGCCGCATTCTGTACGCTTCTTTTCCTGACGCAGGGCGCGTTCTCTCTGTCACTCCTGTTTCCCCTCATATCTGGAAATCCAGTTTTTCTTAAATTCTCTGTAATTTCCCGCCTCAATGGCCTGCCGGATGTCTTCCATCAGGTGATTATAAAAATACAGATTATGAAGAACACACAGCCGCATTCCCAGCATTTCTTTCGCTTTCAGAAGATGGCGGATATAAGCTCTGCTGTAATTTCTGCAGGCCGGACAGCCGCATCCTTCCTGTATGGGCTTCTCATCCAGCTCATACTTCGCGTTAAAAAGATTCAGCTTTCCCTCCGCCGTATACACATGACCGTGGCGCCCGTTCCGGCTGGGATACACGCAGTCAAAAAAATCCACCCCCCGTTCCACAGCCTCCAGAATGTTCACCGGCGTTCCTACTCCCATAAGGTAGGTCGGCTTTTCTTCAGGCAGATAAGGAACCACAGCGTCCAGAATCCGGTACATTTCTTCGTGGGTCTCCCCCACTGCCAGTCCTCCCACTGCATAGCCGTCCAGGTCCAACTCCGCAATCCGTTTTGCGTGTTCGATTCTTATATCGTCAAATACCGCTCCCTGATTGATCCCAAATAAAAGCTGTTTTTTATTTATGGTGTCCTCCAGGCTGTTCAGCCGCTCCATCTCATTTTTGCACCGAACAAGCCACCGGGTGGTCCGGTCCACTGAATTCTGCACATATTCCCGGTCTGCCCGGCTGGATGGACACTCATCAAAGGCCATAGCTATGGTAGAAGCCAGATTGGACTGAATCTGCATGCTCTCTTCCGGCCCCATAAAAATCCGCCGGCCGTCAATGTGGGACTGGAACTGTACGCCCTCTTCCTGTATCTTCCGAAGGCTTGCCAGGGAGAACACCTGAAACCCGCCGGAATCTGTAAGAATAGGCCGATGCCAGTTCATAAACCTGTGAAGTCCACCCAGCTTTTTGATGATCTCATCTCCGGGACGCACATGGAGATGGTAGGTATTGGAAAGTTCGATCTGTGTTCCGATCTCCTCCAGGTCTGTGGTGGCTACTGCTCCTTTAATTGCGGCGGCCGTCCCCACATTCATAAATACCGGTGTCTGAACCGTCCCGTGAACGGTAGAAAATTCCGCTCTCTTCGCTTTTCCGTCTTTCTTTAAAATTTTATACATAATCCTCTCTCTCTTTACTGTACTTTCTCCGCTTCTTTAAATTGCCTTTCGGAAATATTAGTATATATGGAAAATATTAAGTTTGCAAGTGATTTGATCTTTTGCAAAATCTGTCGTATAATGAAGAGTACTGTTCACATAGGTGATGTTTTATGAGAAATAAGTGACAGAAAGCAGGTTGGCATATCCTGTTCCTGTCTGAGATAACCGTGAACAGCTGCATACTTTTTTGAAAGCAGAAAAGGAGGTCTTGATTATTTCTGATATGAAAAATCAAACGCTACATACATTAGGAATTGACATAGGTTCAACTACGGTAAAAATCGCAGTACTGAGTCCTGATAAGGAACTTCTGTTTTCTGATTACAGGCGCCACTATGCCAATATTCAGGAAACCCTTTCCGCTCTCATCAGCCTGGCGGCGGAAAAACTCGGGGATCTCCGTGTTTCTCCGGTGATTACCGGATCGGGAGGTCTTACTCTGGCGAATCATCTGGGCATTCCCTTTGTCCAGGAGGTTATTGCCGTCGCCTCTTCCCTGGAACAGTATGTTCCCCAGACCGATGTTGCCATTGAGCTGGGCGGAGAGGATGCCAAAATTATATACTTTGAAGGCGGAAATGTAGAGCAGAGAATGAACGGTATCTGCGCCGGAGGGACCGGATCCTTCATCGACCAGATGGCTTCTCTGCTTCAGACTGACGCTTCCGGACTGAATGAATACGCAAAGAATTACTCTTCTCTGTACTCCATTGCAGCCCGCTGCGGCGTCTTCGCAAAGTCTGATATTCAGCCGCTGATCAATGAAGGAGCGACCAAGGAAGATCTTTCCGCTTCTATTTTTCAGGCGGTTGTCAATCAGACCATCAGCGGTCTGGCCTGCGGAAAGCCCATCCGCGGTCATGTGGCCTTCCTTGGAGGCCCTCTGCATTTTCTCTCCGAGCTGCGGGAAGCCTTTATCCGTACGCTGAAACTGGACGAAGAGCATGCCATCATGCCGGAAAACTCCCATCTGTTCGCCGCCATCGGTTCAGCCCTGAACGCAAAGGAAGAGGTCTCTCTTTCCCTGATGGATTTTCGTGAACGGCTGTCCAGGCCCATCCATCTGGATTTTGAAGTAGCCAGAATGGAGCCCCTCTTTGCCACAAAGGAGGATTATGAAGCTTTTAAGGAGCGTCAGAGCAGCAACCATGTACAGCGTGGAGATCTCTCCACCTACAAGGGAAACTGCTATCTGGGAATTGATGCCGGTTCTACCACTACAAAGGCAGCTCTGGTAGGGGAAGACGGAACCCTGCTTTATTCCTTCTACAGCAACAATAACGGAAGTCCTTTGCGCACCACCATCCGGGCCATGCAGGATATCTACAGCCAGCTTCCCGCGGACGCCCACATTGCCTGGTCCTGCTCCACCGGCTATGGGGAAGCTCTGATTAAAGCCGCCCTGCTGCTGGATGAAGGAGAGGTGGAAACGGTCTCCCATTATTACGCCGCCTCTTTCTTTGACCCGGAGGTAGACTGTATTCTGGACATCGGCGGTCAGGATATGAAATGCATTAAGATTAAAAACGGAACGGTGGACAGCGTACAGCTGAATGAAGCCTGCTCTTCCGGCTGCGGTTCCTTTATTGAAACCTTTGCCAAGTCCCTGAACTATTCTGTGGAGGATTTTGCGAAAGCGGCTTTATTTGCGCCCAATCCCATCGATCTGGGCACCCGCTGCACTGTTTTTATGAACTCAAAGGTAAAGCAGGCCCAGAAGGAAGGAGCCCAGGTTTCCGATATTTCCGCCGGCCTTGCTTACTCTGTAATCAAAAATGCTCTGTATAAAGTAATCAAGGTATCAGACGCCTCTCAGCTTGGCCGTCATATCGTGGTTCAGGGCGGTACCTTCTATAATGATGCGGTTCTCCGAAGCTTTGAGCGCATCGCTGAGTGCGAGGCCATCCGCCCGGATATTGCCGGAATTATGGGGGCTTTCGGCGCTGCGCTGATTGCCCGTGAGAGATATCAGGAAGGCACAAATACTTCCATGCTCTCCATTGACCGGATTAACAGCCTGCAGTTTACTACTACTATGGCCAAGTGTAAGGGATGTACCAACCAGTGCCGTCTCACCATCAACCGATTTTCCGGAGGGCGCCAGTTCGTCAGCGGAAACCGGTGTGAGCGCGGAATTGGCAAGGAGCGCAACAAAGAAAATATTCCGAATCTGTTTGAATATAAAAATAAGCTTCTGTTCTCCTACGAGCCTTTGCCGGAGGACGAGGCGGAAAGAGGAATCGTGGGAATTCCCAGGGTGCTGAATATGTATGAGAATTATCCCTTCTGGTTCCGTTTCTTTACGGAGCTGAAATATCGGGTGATTCTCTCTCCCCCCTCCACCAGGAAAATTTACGAGCTGGGCATTGAATCCATTCCCAGCGAATCCGAATGCTATCCCGCCAAGCTGGCTCATGGCCATGTGGAATGGCTGGTGCGCAAGGGAATCAAATACATTTTCTATCCCTGTATTCCCTATGAGAGAACGGAATTTGAGGACGCCCCCAATCACTATAACTGTCCCATTGTAACCTCCTACGCAGAGAATATTAAAAACAATGTGGAATCTCTGCGCACAGAAAATGTCCGGTTTGAAAATCCGTTCATTGCCTTTACAAATTTTGAAGTTGCCTCAAAACGGCTGGTGGAAATCTTTAAGGATATTCCGGAGGCAGAGGTTCTGGCGGCTGCAAAGGCCGGATGGGAGGAACTGGCCCATACCCGTGAGGCCATGTATCAGAAAGGCGCTGAGACCCTGAAATATCTGGAGGAAACCGGCCGTCACGGAATTGTCCTTGCGGGACGCCCCTACCATATTGACGAGGAAATCAATCACGGTATCCCGGAGCTGATTAATTCCTACGGCCTCGCGGTCCTTACGGAAGATTCCATCTCCAATCTGAATCCTGTGGAACGTCCTTTGATTGTTATGGATCAGTGGATGTATCACAGCCGGCTTTATGCCGCTGCTAATTTCGTAAAGACCCGGGACGATCTGGATCTGATTCAGCTGAATTCCTTCGGCTGCGGACTGGATGCCGTCACCACAGACGCTGTAGGAGATATTCTTACCAATTCCGGAAAAATCTATACCTGTCTGAAGATTGATGAGGTAAACAACCTTGGGGCCGCGAAAATCCGGATCCGCTCCCTGATTTCCGCCATCCGGGTGCGGGATCAGAAAAACCAGGAGCCCAGAAAAATTGTTCCGGCCAACATTGACCGTGTTGTATTTACAAAGGAAATGCGGGAGACGTATACCATCCTCTGCCCGCAGATGTCGCCCATACATTTCCGGATGCTGGAATCAGCCTTCAACGTTTCCGGCTATCATCTGGAGGTACTGCCAAATGACAATAAACAGGCCGTGGATGTTGGGCTTAAATATGTAAACAATGACGCCTGCTATCCCTCTCTCATGGTCATCGGACAGGTCATGGACGCCCTGCTGTCCGGAAAATATGATCTGAATAAAACAGCGGTAATCATGACGCAGACAGGAGGCGGATGCCGTGCTTCCAATTATATCGGTTTTATCCGCCGTGCCCTGAAGAAAGCTCATATGGAACAGGTTCCTGTAATCTCCCTGAACTTAAGCAAGCTGGAGAAAAATCCCGGTTTTTCCATCAGTTTTCAGATGGTAAAGCGATGCATGTTTGCTCTTGTGTTCGGTGATATCTTTATGAGATGTCTGTACCGGATGCGGCCCTATGAAAAGGTGCCTGGTTCCGCAAACGCGCTGTTTAAGAAGTGGGAAGACCGCTGCTGCGAATTTGTCAGCGGAAAGCCTTCCTACCGGCAGTTTAAAACCATGTGCCGGGAGATTATCCAGGATTTCGACAATCTTCCTATAACAGACGAGCAGAAACCCCGTGTCGGTGTTGTGGGAGAGATTCTTGTAAAATTCCTCCCTGCCGCCAATAATTACCTGGTGGATCTTCTGGAAACAGAAGGCGCGGAGGCAGTTGTGCCGGATCTGATGGATTTCCTACTCTACTGCTTCTACAACCAGAATTTCAAGAGTGACTATCTTGGAACAAAAAAACGGACGGCAGCCATCGCTAATTTCGGAATTCTCGTTCTGGAAAAACTCCGGGCCGCCGCATCCGATGAATTAGCAAAGAGCAGGCATTTTGATCCTCCTTCCCAGATCAATCATCTTGGAGAGATGGCTAAGGATATTGTATCTCTTGGCAATCAGACCGGTGAGGGCTGGTTCCTGACAGGAGAAATGCTGGAGCTGATCCATGCCGGGGTAAACAATATTGTCTGCACGCAGCCCTTCGGGTGCCTCCCCAACCACGTAGTAGGAAAAGGGGTCATCAAAGAGCTTCGCCGTCAGTATCCCCTCTCGAATATCGTAGCCATTGACTATGATCCCGGGGCCAGTGAGGTGAACCAGCTGAACCGGATTAAGCTGATGCTTTCCACTGCGCAGAAAAATATGGCCCGGGCCAAAAAACAGGAAAACTCCGAAAAGGCCATTTAGCTTTACAGAAAAAGCTGTCAGATCATCATTTTGGTCTGACAGCTCTTTTTTGTTCCTTTGACTCTTTTTAAAGCTTTTTGGACAGAGTCTTTGCTTCCTTCTCGCTGCTTGCCATTCCTGTATACTCCATACCGTACATTCTGGCGAAGCGGCTTATCGTATATTCTGCTTTTTCCAGCATCCAGGCTTCTGGAGCGGCTCCCTGGAAAACGAATGCCAGTTTCTTCCCGGATAATGCGCCGGCCCTCACCGGGCCGTAAAACCGGTCCAGAAGATTTTTTTATTCCTCCCCGTATACCTCCTGGATCAGGCCGAAGGTGCTCCACGCCTTAGGCCATCCGCAGTAGAAGGCCAGCTGCGTTACAATCTCCACCGCCTCCTCCTTCGTAATCCCGTGCTCCTTTCCAAGCGCGAGATGAGACTTCAGCTGAGGATACTGTCCTGCCGAGAACAACGCGGCAATGGTAATCATGCTTCGGTCTCTGGGAGAAAGCTGCTCTTCCCGTGACCAGACTTCTCCAAATAATACATCATCATTGAGCTGCGCGAATTTAGGCGCCAGCTTGCCAAGCTTGTCTCTTCCTGCTGTCTGTTTTTTTGCCATTTTATTTTTCCTCCCTTTCTTTTACTGCCAGATCCAGCATAATCCATTATAAAAATACTCCATAGCGTACTCTCCGCTGTGCGTGCCTCCCTTTTCTTCCAGAAAGTACAAATTGCCCTCCTTTTCATTGTCAGCCATCCGGAAGGTCCCATCCTCCACATTGGACATCGCCTCAATCTGGGCCTTAAAAGAGGAATACGCGAAATCATCTGTTCCGGAGGCCGCAAAGATAAAGAAATCGTTCCAGCTGTGTCCGGAATCCCGTACGATAGACGCCATGAAATCACCGTCCGTTGTCAGACTTCCGCTGGACGGCATAAAATATCGAAATTCATCCAGACAATATTGAAAGGTCCTCCAGGTAGCCACAGATCCCATAGAAAAGCCGCAGAACACTCTGTGGTCTCTGGATGCTCTGAGCCCTTCCAGTGAAGTGTCCTCTGCAAAGGTGCTGTATCTGCCCTCCACCGCCGGGATCAGATCCTGAACCAGCTCATTATGGTACCTCTCTGTCAGCTGAATAGCCAGTGAATAATCCCAGCTGTCTCTGTCACTTTCATTATTGTAGGTAGGAGATACCACAATCATGGGCTGTATTTTCCCATCAGCGATTCCATGATCCAGAACATTTTTAAATTCTGCAGGCGCCTCCGGTGTTCCCAGATACGTAGTCTCATCACTCCAGCCGCCGTGCATCAGATAAAAGACATTGTACTGAACCTCATCCGAATAACCGTAGGGAAGATATACAATCGCTCTTTTGTGGAGCACCTGGCTTTCTTCTTCATATGACATAGCCTCATAAGTGTCATACTCCAGCTCCACAAGTGTGCCCGGGGAATCCGACGGCGTAAAATAATCTTCTGGAATCTTTGCCAGCTCCCCCGGAAACTCCGCGTTTGTGACGGCTTCCCTTTCCGCCTCTGCGGCTGACACATTTCCTCCAGCTCCTGCCAGCAGCATCACAGCAGCGAAAAGTCCTGCCAGCATTCGATTTTTCTTCATGCTCCTCACCTCCGCTTTTTCATCTTTCATTATAAAGCAAAAGAGACTTCCGCAGAAGTCTCCTTTCGTTATGCAATCTATACCTGAAGGTTTTCACTTATGCAGATTCTCAATCTGCCAGTCCACAGGCTGGACTCCATGCTCCTTCAGGAACTTATTCGCCCTTGAAAAATGACGGCATCCAAAAAATCCCCGGTAGGCAGATAAAGGACTTGGATGAGGCGCTTCCAGAATACAGTGCTTTGGATTCGTCAGCATACTCTTTTTCATCTGCGCCGGCCGCCCCCACAGCAGGAATACAATCGGGCGCTCCTGCTCATTCAGAATCCTTATAGCCGCGTCCGTAAATTCCTCCCACCCGATCCCTCTGTGGGAATTCGCCTGATGAGCCCGGACCGTAAGAACCGTGTTCAGGAGAAGCACCCCCTGATCCGCCCATTTTTTTAAATATCCGTTATCCGGAATATAACAGCCGCAGTCTTCATGAAGCTCCTGGTAAATATTTTCCAGGGAGGGCGGGATCTCCACATCCGGCTTCACAGAAAAGCTCAATCCATGAGCCTGTCCGTCCCCATGATAGGGATCCTGTCCCAGAATCACCACTTTTACCTGAGAAAGGGGTGTGAAGGCAAATGCGTTAAAAATGTCCTCTGCCGGCGGATAAATCAGGCGTGTACGGTATTCTTCATTTATTTTTTTATATAAACGCGCGTAATATGGCTTGGAAAACTCCGGCTTCAGCGGAACCAGCCAGTCATTTGCTATAGGCGGCATACTCTTTTCCTCTCTTTCTCTTTAACGGAACAGCCGGGGCCACATCTTCTGTCTTGGGCCGAACGATTGTCTTTTTACAACCGAACAGGAACACCTCGTTCTCTGAGGTATTCTTTCACCTGCCGGATCTCCAGCTCCTTATAGTGGAACAGAGAAGCAGCCAGAGCCGCGTCTGCCTTTCCCGCTGTAAGAGCCTCATAGAAATGCTCCACAGTACCGGCGCCTCCTGAGGCAATTACAGGAATGGATACATTCTCCGCAATGGTCCTGGTGAGATCCAAATCATATCCTGACTTCGTCCCGTCACAATCCATGCTGGTAAGAAGAATCTCTCCTGCCCCCAGCTTCTCCGCCTGCATAGCCCATTCCACAGCGTCCATCCCCATATCCACGCGGCCTCCGTTTTTGAAAATATTCCAGCCGCTTCCGTCTGAGCGCTTCTTCGCGTCAATAGCCACTACCACGCACTGACTCCCAAACTTATCCGCTGCCTGGCTGATCAGCGTGGGATTCATAATCGCGGCTGAATTTACAGAGATCTTATCTGCCCCTTCTCTCAGCAGCATTTTAAAATCCTCTACTGTGCGGATTCCTCCTCCTACAGTAAATGGAATGAAAACGGTTTCCGCCACCCTGCGCACCATATCTACAACCGTATTTCTGGCATCGGAGGAAGCAGTAATATCCAGGAACACCAGTTCATCCGCTCCTGCCTTTCCGTATGCAGCTCCAATCTGCACCGGATCTCCCGCGTCCTGAAGGTTTACAAAATTAACCCCTTTTACCACCCGTCCATTATGTACATCCAAACATGGGATGATACGTTTCGTAAACATCTGTCACCCCTCCTTTGTCAGATCAATAAAATTCTTCAAAATCGCAAGGCCGGTCTCTCCGCTTTTCTCCGGGTGAAACTGACACCCAAACACATGCTCCTGCTGGATAGAAGCATGTATATTTACACTATAAAAAGCCGATGCCGTTACAATCTCAGGATCCGCAGCCTTCAGATAATACGAATGAACAAAATATACGTAGGAGCCCTCCGGCACGCCGCGAAAAAGCCTTCCGGGATGATCATAATTCAGTGAATTCCATCCCATATGCGGTATTTTAATATCAGGGCCATTGGGAATTCTGAGAATTTTCCCTCTGCAGATTCCAAGTCCCGGAACACCCGGAGACTCTTCACTTTCTTCAAAAAGAAGCTGCAGTCCCAGGCAGATGCCTAAAAAGGGAATCTTTTTATTTACTGTCTTATGAATCACTTCCGGAAGATGATACTTTTTCAAATTCTCCATGGCATCGCCAAAAGCGCCTACCCCCGGCAGGATAACGCCCTTCGCGTTCAGAATCTTCTCCGGATCCCGGGTGATTTCTGCCTGGTCTCCCAGAAAAGCCACTGCCTTTTCAACACTTTTCAAATTACCTGCGTCGTAATCAATAATCGCTATCATTCTGTTTTCCTCTTCATTCTTAAAGTTTATTCAGAAACGATACTGGAGATGTTCCAAGAGAAAAGGAACGTTCTGACAGCTCCTCCGGTATCTGAGGGAACCTGGCGCATATGCGGATCAGCGCAGCCTTTTTGTTATAAAAAGCCGTCTTCTCAAAAGGCCATCGGATTACCTGCGGATACTCAAATCCCACTCCCAGCTCCAAGATGCACAGTTTCCGGTTCAAGGTTGCCTGCAGCCATTTCCTGTATTTTTCCCATTGCGGAAGATAACCCTCCTCCATATAGCCTCTCTGCTCCACCGTATGAAACACCAGAGGTTTTCCGCATATCGGACATCTGGCAAGCTTTTCGATCTGTTCCCGGATCTGCGCTTCCTGTCCTGCCTCTGCAGATTCTCTGACCGCCTCCAGCACCTGATCCCGGATGGGCGCGGCCTCTACAATATGTTCACCGCACTGCATCTTTCTTAAATCCCCGCAGGGAGCCACAATACAGGATGAATCCAGACTCGTCCGCCAAATCAGGCCGTCCGCATTTAGAGTGACGATAAAATACGGTTTATGTCCCAGCAATTTTGCCAGCTTTTCATACGCCTGAAAAAGACCGTCCTCCGGCGGCAGGCTTTCTGCCGCAAGGCTCTCCTGGTAGAGCGCAAGCTCTTTTTTCTCTCCGGAGGCCTTCTGCACCATTGAAAATTCTCTGCCAATCCCCACAAGAATCATCTGCGCGTCTTTCACCGCCGAAAGAAGCTCCTCTTTTTTCATTTTTTCCATAGCTTTTTCCCTGTATAGAAACAGATTCTGATTTAAAACAGATTTTTCAGAATCTGATCCGCCGTCATGTTTCGATATCCGTCCGGATCTGTCAAAACAGAAGTTCCGGAAACATCCCATCGCATCTGGGCATAATGTTTCAGATAGGAAATGCCTTTGGAGCAGTTGGGATATTTTTTATACCACTGAGGATAATACTTTTTCATGTACCTGGTGGCAAGCTTTACCGCCTGGCTGTTTTTCTTCCCGGATGGAGTAGGCGTTCCCGCCAGCTGTACTCCAGGCGGGCTGGAATGCACGAGAACAACACTGCCGTCCCGGCATTCGCCTACCACGATCCATACATGGCCACAGTCCGAACAGCTGGAGCTCATAATATCCCCTGCCTTATAATTTTTCACCCGGTTTCTGGAAACGTATGTCCCCCAGCCGCGTCCGGCAAAATTCTTTGCCATCTGCTCTGCTTTCATCACATAGCCTTCTTTGCCGCTGGAGGTATTCATGGCATTATAAACACACCAGCCCACATAGCCGGAACAGTCCAGACCATTGGATATTTGATACCGCGTTTTTCTGTAATCATAGTTCTTTTTTTGTTTCTTAAAGAAAGTCTTCCACCTAGGACTGACGCCAATAGTACGCGCCTCTTTTCCCGCTCCGGTATCCGCCTTATTCCAGCCGCCGCCCCAAATATACATGGTGGAACCCACCGGCTGCATAGCGATCTGAAGAAACTTTTTAATGGTAGATTTTGGCTTTGCCGCAGTTTTTGCCTTGGCGATTTTTACAGGAACAACCTTGCCATAGGACGTGTAATACGTCTTTTTTCCTTTTTTCTTATACCCCCGCAGCCGATAATAATAAGTCTTGCCTCTTTTAAGGTTTTTAATGGTATAGCTGCTTCCCCTGGTCGTCTTCAGAAGCTTGCGGCTGCTGCCTTTTTTGTTGCAGGAAAACACCTGGTACCCAGTCAGATTCTTGTTTTTGCTCCAGCTTAAGACAACCCTGGTCTCTTTTTTCTTGGCCTTCAGTTCAGGCGCCTTAGTTTTCAGTGAAGCCGCCTCGCTGAAAAAAGAGACCGAACAGAATGCAGTCAAAACAAAAACCGCTAAAACAAAAATTTTTATCCGGCTTCTCAGCCATGAACCTGCTTTTCCCGACTCTCTCATGAGTAATAGATCACCCTTACCTTCTTTACTCCTGGTATTTCTCTGATCTTGTCAATGATTTCCTGATCTGGGAGCGTATCGCAGTCAATCAGCGTATAGGCAGCATCTCCCCGGCTCTTATTTGTCATGTTCGGAATGTTGATCCCCGCCTGAGAAAGGACAGAAGAACAGCTTACGATCATATTGGGCTTATTTACATTCATAATACAAATCCGGCATGCACATTTCTCTGGTGGAAGAGAACAGCTTGGATAATTAACAGAATTCCGGATTCTTCCTGTCTCAAGAAAATCCCGAAGCTCATCCACAGCCAGAACCGCGCAGTTTTCCTCAGACTCCTCTGTGGAAGCGCCCAAGTGGGGAGTTGCTATTACATTCTTCATTTTACACGTATTTTCATTAGGAAAGTCTGTCATATAGCGGCGCACCTTTCCGTTTTCCAGCGCGGACGCCATATCCTGATCCTTTACAAGAAGATCCCTGGCATAATTGAGAATTACAACGCCGTCTTTCATTTTCTCGATAGCGGCTGTATCAATCATACCTCTGGTGGAATCCAGCAGCGGAACGTGAAGAGTGATATAATCGCAGTTCTCATAAATTGATTCCTGACGCTCCACAATTTTTACCTGTCTGGAAAGACGCAGCGCTCCGTTTACAGAGAGAAAGGGATCATATCCCAAGACATGCATGCCAAGAGCGTCAGCGGCATTGGCAACCTCAATTCCTATAGCTCCCAGGCCGATTACACCGAGAGTCTTTCCCTTGATCTCGGAACCGGCAAACATTTTTTTACTCTTCTCCATATCCCTGGCAATTTCATGATCTTCCCTGTTTTCTTTTACCCATTCAATTCCTCCGCTGATATCCCTGGCAGCCAGCAAAAGTCCGGCGATCACAAGCTCCTTTACGCCATTGGCATTCGCTCCCGGCGTATTAAAGACAACGATTCCCTGCTCTGTACACCGGTCAAGAGGAATATTGTTGACACCGGCTCCCGCGCGGGCTATAGCAACAAGCTGATCCGGGAAATCCATCTCATGAAGATTCGCGCTTCTTACCAGAAAAGCGTCCGCTTCCTGAAGGTCCTCTGTTTTCTCATAAGAATCTGTAAAATTTTTCATTCCCTTCTGAGAAATTGGATTCAAACAGCTGATTTTAAATTTTTTCATAATGCTACTCCTTATCTGTCCAAGCTTTTACTTTTATAATAAACAAACCTGATTTTTATTTTAACACGAATCGACATATCATGGAAGTATAAATATACAAAAGTCTGATTACAGAAAAAGAAAACAAAAAAAGGACATCTCTGTCCCTTTTTTAACACGTACCTTCAAAACCACATACAGAATACTATATCCTTCCGATTTTTGCAAGCCTTTTCCGCTTCTTTTTTTCTCTCCGCTTCAAAGGCTTCCCTTCCCCAGCTTCGCGGCCTTCTCTTCCTTCGCCGCTCAGTTAAGCTTCCGACCTATTAGTATCAGTCAGCTCCATACATTACTGTACTTCCACCTCTGACCTATCTACCTCGTCTTCTTCAAGGGGTCTATGGATATCTCATCTTGAGGGGGGCTTCACGCTTAGATGCCTTCAGCGTTTATCCCGGCCCGACTTGGCTACCCGGCCATGCCATTGGTATGACAACCGGTGCACCAGCGGTCAGTCCACCCCGGTCCTCTCGTACTAAGGGCAGCTCCTCTCAAATATCCCACGCCCGCGCCGGATAGGGACCGAACTATGGACAATGCGGACAAAAGTTCAATGAGATAGTCACGGTCCGATACGGAATCCATGCTGTTCAGCGTAGGTCCGTCAAAGCCCAAAAGGATCGCCGTGTACTCCCGATCCAGAGGATAGGTGGTCCCTGCCAGGGCGCCGCTGCCCAGCGGGCAGTAGTTCATTCTCCGGTAAATATCCCCAAGCCGTCCGCGGTCCCTCTTGAACATCTCAAAATATGCCCCGATATGATGTGCCAGTGTGATGGGCTGTGCTTTCTGCAGATGGGTAAAGCCCGGCATATAGGTCCCGATATGTTCTTCCATCAAGTTCAGGAGCTCCGAGAGCAGCTCCTTTAATTCTCCGTCGATGGCGATCAGCTCATCCCTGGTATAAAGCTTCATATCCAGCGCCACCTGGTCGTTCCGGCTCCTTCCGGTATGGAGCTTCTTTCCGGCGTCTCCGATCCTTTGGATCAGGTTCGCTTCCACAAAGCTGTGGATGTCTTCATATTCACTGGTGATCTCAAGCGTCCCGTTCTCCACGTCCCGCTCGATTCCGTCCAGACCCTGAAGGATCGCGTCCCGCTCCTCTTCCGTGAGGATTCCCTGCTTTGCCAGCATTTTCACATGGGCTCTGCTGCCCGCGATATCCTGCTTATAGAATTTCTTGTCAAACGATATGGACGCATTGAAGTTGTAGACCAGCTGGTCCGTCTCCTTGGTAAAGCGTCCGCCCCATAACTGTGCCATAGTGTTCCTCCGATTTCTCTTGGTAATAGTTTAAAGTCTGCTTTCGTCTTTTTCCCAAAAATAAGTGATCCTCGACGTATCCTGAAGCTTTTGTTCTTCCCGCTCCTTCTTGGAGAACACACAGCCGCAGTAATCCTGACGGTACAGCCCGTACTCCCTGGAAAGCTCGATGGAACGCCGATAGCCC
>DVGK01000033.1 GCA_018712785.1 Candidatus Choladousia intestinavium
ATTTTCCGACATCCGGGACAAAAGGTTTGACGGAATGATTATTACGGGCGCGCCTGTAGAGATGCTGGAATTTGAAGAGGTGGATTACTGGGAGGAGCTTACACAGATTATGGACTGGACGGAAAAAAATGTGACCTCCACGATTTTTCTGTGCTGGGCCGCCCAGGCGGGGCTTTACCATTTTTATGGGCTTCAGAAGAAAAAGCTGGACAAAAAAATGTTCGGCCTGTTCTGGCATAAGGTGCTGAACCGGAAGATTCCGCTGGTGAGAGGGTTTGACGATGAGTTCCTTGCGCCCCATTCCCGTCATACAGAGGTCCCTATGGAGGATATCCGAAAATGCGGGGCGCTGACTGTGCTGGCTGAGTCCCAGGAGGCGGGGCTTTTCCTTGCCATGGCAGATGAGGGAAAGAAAATTTTCGTCATGGGTCATCCGGAATACGACAGAGTCACTCTGGATGGAGAATATAAAAGAGATCAGGCTAAGGGGCTGCCGATTGACCTGCCGAAGAACTACTATAAGGATGACAATCCGGAAAACCGGCCTCTTCTTATGTGGAGAGCCCATGCCAATAATCTTTACACCAACTGGCTGAATTACTATGTATATCAGATTACGCCTTATGATTTGTATGGTACGCCGTTTTAAGCGGTGATGTTCCAATTTTATAGAATGCCGCGAAAGGCTGCAGGAAATGCAGATTCTGTCTGTTTTTTCTGCAGTTTTTTTATGCGCCGGGAAGCATAAAAATTCCTGCCGTTTCAGCCTTAAGAATTGTTAAGAATTGCGTTGGAAACCATTAGGAAGAGGGGCGCATAATAAAGGTATCAAAAGCAAAGAGCTTTTGAAATACAAAAAGCAAAGGAGAATGACATATGAATAAATATTTAAAAAAAGGAACGATTCTCTTAATGACAGGTATTCTTTCAGCATCTGTACTGGCAGGATGCGGCACCACGAACACAGGAAGCAGCAGCTCAAGCTCTACGCAGAGCACAACATCCAGCAGAAGCACGGCTTCCGGCGGAAGCTCCACTTCCAATAGAAATACAGCATCCGGAAACCGTACGGATTCAAGTAAGAGTATGATTTTAAAGGCGGGGCCGGCGCCGGACGCCGGTCCCGCGGCACTTGAAACCAGTGTGAAATGCATTGACAGGGAGCCTCATTCTTTGTTATAGTAAGGATGCTTGCTCGGAGGGCAGGTCATTTACTGGAAATGACAGGCTGGATAAGGCACAATCTGAAAGGTTTGTCCTTGTCCGGCTTCTTTCTTTTGAGACATTGGAGAAGCATTTTAGTCTCCAGAGCCTTCGTTGATTTTTTGCAGTAGGAGAAACAGAGGATGGAAAAAGAAACAATCTTAATTATCGAGGATGATTCTGATATCCGAGAAGGAGTCCGCATTCTCCTGGAGAGCGAGAAATATGAGATCCGGGAAGCGGAAAACGGGAGAGAAGGACTGAAGCTGCTGGATGAAAAAACGGATCTGATTATACTGGACATTATGATGCCGGGTATATCGGGAATCCGCACCTGTGAGGAAATCCGCAAGATTTCCAATGTTCCGGTTCTGTTTTTGACAGCCAAAGCACAGGAATCTGACAAGCTGATTGGCCTGATGGCGGGAGGCGATGATTATCTGCCGAAACCCTTTTCCTATGCGGAGCTTCTGGGGAGAGTCAAAGCACTGCTTAGAAGATACAGGATCTATCGCGGAAAAAAAGAAGAAGAAAAGGATGCGCATCTGGAAATAGCAGGAATACGCCTGCACAAAAGCTTTAACGAAGTGCAGGTGCATGGAAAAAATGTAGATCTGTCAGATATTGAATATCAGATTCTGCGGCTGTTAATGGAGTACCCTGAAAGAATCTTCTCTGCTCAGAATCTGTACGAGAGTGTGTGGGACGAGCCGTATTTTTATAACTGCAACGGCACTGTTACGGTTCATATCCGCAAGCTGCGTGTCAAAATAGAGGAGAACCCTCAGGAGCCCAGATATATTCAGACAGTCTGGGGGAAAGGATATAGGTTCGGAGGATATGAAGCATAAAAGCTCTACAATCTACTTTCGTCTGGTAAAGCTTCTGATTTTTGCCGGACTTCTTGCGGCGGCAGGCTTCGCTGCCATGGACGCGGCGGTGACAGGGATTCTTGACTATTATTTTTCTCATTCTGATTATGCTGAAACGCAGACCCAGAAGAGCATTGATGAGCTTCAGGATTACATAGAGAAAAACAACGTGAATACAACAGACGGGGAAGCTCTTACCAGATGGGTAAAAAGACAATCTATCGTATCTATGCAGATTTACAAAAATAATGTACTGACCTATGACTCCAATTATCCGGATGAGGCCGAGATACAGGAATCGAATTCCGAAAGAGAATTTTATGACTGGGAGACCTACTATATTCTTCAGTTTGCCGATGGAAGCGCAGAGGTGGTTCTCTACGGGCTGTACAATTTTCGGATATATGGATATGCCATGCTGGCAGAACTGCTGCTCAGCTTTCTTTTGTTTCTGATTGTAGTGATGGCCGGGATCCGGAAAACCATGCGGTATATTCTTGTTCTGAACAAAGAGATCGGGATCCTGGAGGGCGGAAATCTTGATTATTCTATTACGATTCAGGGGAAAGATGAATTGGCTATGGTAGCCGCCAGCCTGGAAAGTATGCGGAAATCCTTTAAGGCGCAGGTAGAGAAGGAAGCCTATCTGACCCGGGCGAATAAAAAGCTGATTACAGAAATGTCCCACGATCTTCGCACGCCGCTGACCTCGATTTTAATCTATACGGAAATCCTGAAGAATAAAAGATACGACAGTCCCAGGCAGATGCAGGAATATGTAGAGAAAATCGACCGGAAAGCCCACCAGATGAAACAGCTGGCAGAAAACATTTTTGAGTATGCCCTGATCAGCAGTGAAACAAGAGTTGTGCTGGATGAGCCGGTCCCCATGAAGGAGCTTTTGTATGATACACTCTCGGAAGCCGCCTCCCACCTGGAGCAGAACGGCTTCCAAACCGAGTTTGACATGCTTTGGGGGCAGGGGAAAATTCAGGTGAACGCGGGGTATCTGACGCGGATTATGGATAATATTTTGTCAA
The DNA here is from genome assembly GCA_018712785.1 of Candidatus Choladousia intestinavium. GTDB lineage: Bacteria > Bacillota > Clostridia > Lachnospirales > Lachnospiraceae > Choladousia > Choladousia intestinavium. The sequence continues at coordinate 3,116 of DVGK01000033.1, forward strand.
ATATTGTTAAGTATGGAGATGCCCAGGAATGCGTAAAGATAGAAGTAAGAAGCGACGGGGATTGGGGAACTGTAAGGTTCTCAAATAAAAAATCCTGCTGTGGGAATAAGAATGACAGCAATCAGATCGGCTTGAAAAACATTGAAGGGATGATGAAAAAAATGGGCGGAGTGAGTAACGTAGAGGATACTCAGGAATATTTTTCCATAAGCCTTAGGTTCCGTTATGCGGAAGAAAGCGCGGATGGATTATGTGACAGCAGGAGACGTCAAAAGGAAGCGGACGGCAGATAAGGCACAGAGCTTCTGTCTCTGTGCCTTTTTGGCAATCATGTAGCCACAGTTCAGTTGGAAAAATTATCCTGTGGGGCCGCATTTTTAAGAATTAAAATTGAAAGAGGTTCAGACCGATTTCCTCATCGAAATACCGGTCTACCGTTCCGGAGATTACGCGGATCACCACCTCACAGGTAGCGCTGACTACAGCCTTGTTCAGGTGTCCGCCAAAGACCTGTCCTTTTTCATTTCCCGCGCTGATATGGAGATGGCAGTAGAAATTACCGTCCATTGTGTTGATTGTGCCTGTGAGCGAAACA
>DVGK01000034.1 GCA_018712785.1 Candidatus Choladousia intestinavium
ATTTTCCCTTTTCCCTCTGTCCGGGTCCGAAACGATCCCATAAACAGATTGGTTTCGGTATGTCCATTAAAATGGTGTTCAACTTTCAGGGTTCCTTTGGGAACATCCTGTAATTCTTTTTCAATTCGTAATAGCTGTTCTTGTTCCATTTAAAGTTCCCCTCCCTGTAAGTTCCTTTGCGGTAAACAACGATGTACCGCAGCCTGTGTGCATGTACCTGCGGCAAAAAAGCCGGAAGGCTGAACGGATATCAGAAATCAACATTCAGTCAGCTGGACACGCGATTTCAACAATCTGTTCAATAAACCGATGCAGGAGTTTCGCCTGCTTGTTGTCTGCTGCTTTGTAATAAACTTCTTTTCCTTCCCGGCGGCTTGTAATCAGACCGCCGGACCGCAGCTGCTTTAGATGATGGGACACGGCAGGACTGCTCATTTCCACCAGGGCCGCGATATTGATCACACATTCTTCGCAGTGACACAAAAGCCAGAAAATACGGATGCGGTTTCCGTCGCTTAATTGTTTAAAGACCCCGGCGACTGCTTGAAAATCCTTCGAATCAGGTATATTGGCTAATACAGATGCATCCACATGCCCATGGTCATGAGGTAGATTTTGTTCCATAAGCAACGCCTCCTTTGGGGAGTATTCTATCACAATCTGTTAATGAGTAAAATCCAGAATCTCTATTTTTCCCTCTGCTTCTTTTTCAGCAAGCGTTTTCTTCCGCTTTGTAAAAGCCCTTTCCCTAGATAATTAATTTTCCCAACAGCTGGTTGGAGATTTCAACGCGGTAGCGGTCTTCCTCAATCATGCGGAGGATGCTGTCCAGCTGACCTCCTGCGATTTTGATGGAGCGGGTAGTTTTGCTTTTATCAGCCCGAATTTTTGCCCAAACGGAAGACTTTCTCCTGGTAACGGTCCAAAATGGCCTGAAGTGTGATACGCTGCATTTCGTCTTCCGCGGTTTTTTGCACCTGGTCAAAGTAATCCTGGAGAGATAATTGGATATAGATTCCCACTCCGCATTCCGGATTTGTATGGGTATCCAGGTGGAGCAGGGGCTTATCGCCCTCTACCGCCTTATAGATATCCAGCAGCGTAACGGCAGACGGCTCCCGGGTCAGGGAAGGCCGGGGATGCCCCTGCACACTGGATAAAAGTCCGGCTTTACGGAGCGCGGACATCAGTTGGCGCACACATCCGGGATTGGTGCGTACACTTTCAGCAATGCTGCTGCTGGACAGGGAGCCGGTAGGGTTTAATTGGATAAAAGCCAGGATATGAACGGCGTCACTGACTTTCGTGGAATACTTCATGATGATTTCCTCCTTTAATGTTAATTTAATTATAACAGCATATTGACAGATACGCAACCCGATGTTAAACTAATGATGTTAAAATAATATTTACAACAAATACAGATAGGAGAAGGTCATGAGCTATTATGAAAATCTTGTAATGCAGACGCAGATGAATTATTCCAGATATTATGGAGTGTACAGGGCAGGAAAAACACCCTATGCATTGTCAGAGAAACCGGCGTTTCCCTATGAAGAACAGATCCATCGTTTGGTGAGGGAAATAGAGGAAGCGGAGTGTATCCTGGTAGGCGGCGCTTCAGGGCTGTCCGCGGCGGGCGGCGGCGATTTCTACTATGAGGACAATGCTTCCTATCGAAAATATTTTGGGAAATATGCGGAGAAATACCATTTTAACGGTGCTTTTGACGGTATGATGCGCCCATGGAACAGCCGGGAGGAATTCTGGGGGTATCTGGCTACTTTTCTTCACACGACCCAGACGGCCGAGGTCCGGGAGCCCTACAGGGATCTGGATAGCCTTCTGGAGGGAAAGGATTTTTTTGTCCTTACCACCAACCAGGATATCCAGTTCATAAAACTCTATCCGGAGGAGAAGGTGGCTGAAATCCAGGGGGATCACCGTTTCTTCCAATGCTCCAGGTGCTGTAAAGATGACACCTGGGACGCGGTAAAGCCGGTGGAGGAGATGATCCGGGTGATGGGAGAGGGGACGTCCGTTCCGACCGAACTGATTCCCAGATGCCCTCACTGCGGAGCGGAGGCGTTTCCCTGGGTCCGGGGATACGGGAATTTCCTGCAGGGAAGAAAGTATGACGGGGAATATCAGAAAGTTTCAAAGTATATCCAGAAAAACCAGGATAAGAAAATTCTCTTCTTGGAGCTTGGCGTCGGGCGTCTGACTCCCATGTTTATTCAGGAGCCCTTCTGGAACCTGACCCTGAATTTCCCCAGGGCCCGGTACATCGCGGTGAATAATCAATATGATTTTCTGCCGAAGGACTTAGAAGACAAGGGAATGGTCATTGTGGGGGATATTGCGAAGGTGCTGAAAGACGCTGCGGAATGGAGTGAATGATATGGAACTTAAAATCGTGGTGACAGGAGACAGCCCTTATCGGAGATCACAGAGTAGGTCTGTGAGGACAGCGTTGTTCAACACTTGAGGACAGAGGAATGATGAAAATGTATCCCTGCTCCTGCAGTAGCCGGCAGGTACAAAAAACTTAGAAGAAGGAGTGGTAAAAGTAGACGGCTTTCATAAAGATACACTTCCATACAACAGGGCTTTCAGCGAGATGATTCGGCCTGCAAAGGAGCAGGTAAAACATCTATCTCCGGATAATATAGCCCAAAGAAGCGGCGCAGTCTTTCACGGGAGCAATGCAGTATTGGAATTACACAGCCTGAACCAAACGATCCGGATTACAGTTCCTGAATATACATTTTATCCCCGGCTTGAGGAATGGCATCAATTAGTGATCCTTCATTATCTGGCTCTGGCAGACGGGGCTGCAGTTTCAGATCAGATTATCACGTTTGGAGGATTAAAAGAGGGGCTTATCAGAGGAACAAAATTCGACCATGACATGGAAAAGGAACTCCGGCGGTTTCTGAATAGAAAGACCCCGGACAGTATTCGGGAAATCTGCAAAGCCCTTGGGGCGGAATTTACAGACAGCAATGCTGATCTGTGCGCAGTATTTCATTTTTTGCCGAAGTATCCGGTCTGGCTGAAGGTATGGTTTGCGGACGAAGAGTTTGAGGCATCCGGGAAATTTTATGTAAGTAAAAGTGCAGACCATTATCTGAGTATGGAGGACGCAGTTACGGTTGGGGAAATTTTGCTGT
>DVGK01000035.1 GCA_018712785.1 Candidatus Choladousia intestinavium
AGATTCCTAAAACTGATGATTGAAAGAAACGCTGGTTCTATTATAATGGATTCGTAGAAAAAATCAACATATTGTTCAAAAAAATACAAGGTGTACAGGAGGTATCTATGGGACATATCATTGCTATATCCGGAAAAGGCGGCGTAGGAAAAACGACGCTGTGCGGTTTGCTGATCCAGTATCTCTGTGAAACCGGGAAAAAACCGGTGCTGGCAGTGGATGCGGACGCAAATGCGAATCTCAATGAGGTATTAGGCGTGGAGACAGGAGTGACCTTAGGAGAACTCCGAGAAGAAATTGAAAGAGCCGGTGTGGATCCGAAATATAAAATTCCGGTCGGTGTTACAAAAGCGGCATATCTGGAAAGCCGGCTTGCGGACGCCCTGACGGAGGAGGACGACTATGACCTGATGGTGATGGGAAGATCCCAGGGACAGGGGTGTTACTGCTTTGTCAATGGAATTGTACAGACCCAGGTACAGAAGCTCCAGAGCCATTATCCCTATATTGTCGTAGACAACGAGGCCGGTATGGAGCACATCAGCAGAGGGATTCTGCCGAATATGGAAATTGCGATTCTGGTCAGCGACTGCTCACGGAGAGGGGTACAGGCAGCCGGAAGGATCGCGGCGCTGATGAAAGAACTGAATTTCCATCCGAAAAAGGTGGGTCTGATCGTGAACCGGGCGCTGGGAGGAAAGCTGGACGCAGGAACCAGAGAAGAGATTGAAAACCAGAAGCTGGATTTATTGGGAGTAGTCCCCCAGGATGACGATGTTTATCGTTTTGACTGTGAGGGGCGCCCTACCGTGCAGCTGCCAAAGGATTCGCCGGTCAGAGAAGCGCTGAAGGAGATCATTGAAAAGCTGGGATTGTAAACCATACGGGAGAAGAGGAGCAGATTTATGAAGATTGCGGTAACTGGAAAAGGCGGCGTAGGAAAAACAACAATTTCTGCGGTATTGGCACATCTGTATGCTGAGGAAGGGAAAAAGGTATTCGCTGTAGATGTGGATCCGGACGCAAACCTGGGGCTTGCGCTCGGCTTTCCGGAAGAACGGTTGGAGAAGATGATGCCGATCAGTAAGATGAGAAAACTGACAGAGGAACGGACGGGAGCGGATAAAAGCAACACCTTCTATAAGATTAATCCAAAGGTGGATGATATACCGGAAAAATATGGAGAAGAGTATAACGGAGTACGGCTTTTGCTGCTGGGAACGGTCGAAACTGCAGGAGGCGGGTGTGTCTGCCCGGAAAACGTGATGCTGAAACGGATCATTCATCATCTGGTTCTGCAAAGAGATGATATTGTAATTTTGGATATGGAGGCCGGCCTGGAGCACCTGGGCCGCGGGACAACCTCCGGTATGGATCAGTTTATCGTGGTAATCGAACCGGGAGCCAGAAGCGTCCAGACTTACCGGAATGTGATGCGGCTGGCGGAAGGGTTGGGTGTGAAAGAGGTAAAGGTTATTGCCAATAAAATCCGGAATGAAGAAGATGAAAAATTTGTCAGAGCTAAGATTCCGGAGGAAGATTTTCTGGGCTGCGTTCATTATAACTCGGAGGTCATGGAGGCAGACCGGGAAGGCGCTTCGCCATATGGTTTCAGTAAAACGGCGACAGATGAGATCCGTCAGATTAAAAGGACGTTCGATGCGATGACAGAAAAGAAGATCCTCCGCAGCGGAGAATAAAATTTATTAAAGAAGGTGGAAAAATGATCGAATTTGCGGATTGCCAGGATATAAGGAAGATGGCAGTAATTAAAGAAATTGATTGCCCTAAATGCGGCGCGAAGGGTGGCATTGAGGTATTTGAGCGGGACAGCCTGACCATGGGAGAGAGTATATGCGACCAATGCGGCTATACGATCCCGGAAGGAGTCGCACTGGAACTATATCTGGAGCAGATACAACAAGAATTCGCGGAAAAACAGGAGGAGGCAAATGTTACAGGATCAATATGAAAAGCATAATCTGGAAATGCAGCCCTATCGCCACTATCTTGCGGAATATCAGAATATGCGGCCTGAGGAAATTGGACGGCATCTGGAAATCCCATTTGATAAAAGCACCAGGCTTTTTCATGTTAAATTTATGGAGAAAAATTACACGGTCAGCTATCCGGAGCTGGCAATTCATTGCCTGGATGAACCGGATGAGTATGCCGTTCTATGCAATGATATCCATGCGAAAATACTGATACTGCGGTATTTTACGGAGGGGGACTATGTGAAGGCAACAGGAAACCTTCTTTCTTACCGGGATCTTCCATGGGGGGAGGTGTATTATCGCCAATTTTACGGAAGATGTGTCATGAGGCTGGCCAGAATGTTTGGAAAACGGCCGGAAGCTTTTAAAAAAGTTATGGAGAGTATGAAAGGCGTACCGAGAGAATATGGAGATGCGGCGTATGAATTCCAATTTTTAGAAGGCTTAAGGCTATGCTTTGTTTTATGGGTGGGCGATGAAGAATTCCCGCCATCTGCACAGATTCTTTTTTCAGATAACTTTCCGGCAGCTTATGCGGCAGAGGATGTAGCATATATTGGAGACGTAGTTTTAGATTATATGAAAAGAGAATGCAGCCATATGGTGGTGACAATATCAGTGCTATTCTTTGCTGTGGTAATGGTGTGCATCTTTGCCTCCGCAGCTACCGTGGTGACTTTCGCCTTTGGGAGCGCCATTGCTGCAATTCCTGGAGGCATTATCTATATGCTGATGCGCGCTAAAGTGCCAAAGGCCGGGAGCGTCCTTTTGAGCGGTGTGGTAATCGGCTTGATTGAGTTCCTGATTGGTGCAGGATGGGCGGTTGCCGTTGGCTTTATTGCCGGTGCCGTAATTGCGGAGCTGCTGGCCCGCGCCGGCCACTACAAGAGCTTCTGGCTGAATACCATTGGTTATTCCGTCTATATGACATTCTTTGCACTGGGCACCTATCTCCCTATGGTCATTATGACCGGCTATGTGGATGATATGTCCACCTCTAACGGCGTGAGTGCCGAGTATCTGACGGAGCTACATAGCTTTATGAATGGAACAATGGTAGTCATCATTGCTGTTGTGACCTTCGTTGCAGGCATCGT
>DVGK01000036.1 GCA_018712785.1 Candidatus Choladousia intestinavium
GTTTGGCCTAAAAAGCCACGTTACGTTGCTTTTTCGCAGCTTCTTAGCAACATTTTGTTGCGCAGGCATAAACATAGCTCCGGAGGGCTCCCCCGGAGTCAAAAAAATCATATGATCTCACCTATCTATGCTGCATATTTTTGATATGCAGCTCTCACGTTGCTCTGGCTGATATAGCAGTATACCTGTGTTGTCTTCAGATCTGCGTGGCCTAATATCTGAGCCACATCCTGTATATTCATCCCTCGGTCAAGTAGATTCGTTGCCAGCGTCCGCCGGAATCGGTGGGGGTGCGCATTGTCAACGTTTGCGGACACTCCCAGGCGCCGGATCAGCGCCTCAATGCCGTTCTTTGTGATTCTTCTTCCCTTCCATCCCTCAAAGAGACATTCTTCCGTGTCTTTTCTTCTGTCCAGATATTCCTGCAGGTGCATGGCTGCTACCGGAGACAGATATACGATCCGCTCCTTATTTCCTTTGCCCAATACCCGGCACTCCATTCGCTCAAAATCCACATCCTCCACATTCATTCGGACCGCCTCCGAAACGCGACAGCCCGTACTGTATAAAAAATCTACCAGGGCCAGATCTCGGATGCTCTCACACGCCTTCCGGATCCGCTCAAGCTCCACAGCACTGTACGGCTTCTTTACCGTTTTTCGGTATTTGATCTGAGCCAGAGCAGCGCAGGGGTTATGGTTAATCAATCCCTCCGCCGCCAGCCAGCCGAAAAAGCTGCTGTAACATCGCCGTATGCCGTCCAGCGTCCGGTTACTGACGTTTCCCTGCTGCCGGCGGTACGATAGATAAAATCTCAAGTCATATGTAGTAATCTCCGGCAGCGGCTTCCGAAGGAACTGGATCAGCTTCAAATTTTCGTCCCCGTACCGTTTCAGGGTGCTATCCGCAATTCCCTCAATCCGCTTCGTAGCAATGTACTTCTTTAAGATTTTCTCCGGGCCGGTGTCCACCACTGCCACCTCCGTACATCGCTCTTGTACCTCATAGCTGTTTAGCTGCAGAGTCAGCACATCCTGTACAATATTTGCCGTCTCATTCGTAACCCTCCCCTGTAGCGCTGTCATCACAGCCTGGATAATTGTAATTCTGATATCCACGTTCTTCACCTCCTGCCCTGATGATAGCAGAGCGGGAGGTGAAAATCAGCAAATATCAGCTTTGCCATAGTGAGCTAAACACGAAGATACAAGGGAGCGGAAGTATCATAAATACATATTTAAGCACGTCCAGATCTACCTGCAAATGGATAAGACAGGGCGATATTGTTACTGTATATTTTCAGATCACAGCTTCCGATGCAATCCCAAACGAGGTTCCAATAATTAATAATTTCCCTAAACCTATATCAAATGTCTACAGTGCTGCGCCATCAAATAATACAAGTAATCCCTCTTTCGCGTATACAATTAATACAAATGGTGAATTGTATCGAAATTATGGTGGGGCGCTCAACGCTGGCGAAACATGTTATGGATCTATTACTTACATTACGGAAGATACGTAAAATTAAATGGAATCTGCACATTTCCTGTAACTGGTGGGTAAATTTCCAACACTCCGCTTGTATTTATGCGCATATACCCAAACTGATTTCCTACATAAATAAATTCATCAGGGACCGGGAACCCTGATGCGATAGATTTCCATTCATAAGTGTTGTAACTGTTATTAAAATATACCATCCCATTTATATACACGACATTTCCACATTTTTTAGCAGTTATATTTCCCTGTACATAGCTGTTAAGCGAGATTAGATAGTCAGTCTTCGTGTTTAGTTGATCTATCTCATCTTGCAGTTCCTTCCCCTGCCGTGCGTCCAGCGCATAGCCGGGAACCGTAGTTGTCCGGTTATTTGCCAGTAACACGCTCTTGATCTTAGCCAGGAGCGTACTCCATTTCTTTTTTCGCAGGGAAGCCGTCCCATTGCTCCCCGCCATAAACAGGTCATTATCATTTACGCCTGTATCTTCCGGCAGATCTGTGATCCGCTTGGTTGATATCGTGTCAGCCATAAAATCCCTCCTATTCCTCTGGAGCCTCAATGTAGGCCCCGTCATTATCTATGATTCTGCCGCTGTCATCCCCGATCACGTCCCTGATCGGCTGGATGTCAGCGGTGATTGTGATTTGTCCATTGGTATTGACTGGATTCGGCGTGATCGTTACGGCCAGGATCACCACCTTTGCATCGGCCATTACCCCACCTCCAGCCGGAATTTATCTACCCAGGTCTCATCCGCAACCTTATAAGATAGTCTTAAGTAAAAGGTTCCCGCTTCATCGAGTTTCACGAACGCATCCAGCTCATGGTCCCGGATTTCGCATTCTCCTTCCTGCACCACAACTCCCTTGCGGTCCAAAAGCTGCCACGCCGCTTCCCGGATGACAAAGGGTTCTTCGGACCCGCAGGTCGGTTTTACTGTGGACAGGATGTGAATTTCTTCCCCCGCATCAAGCTCTATTGTGTCTGCATAGGACATGCTCAACTATGTAACCCCCTTTCTGGACATCAGATACAAACCCTCTCCGGCTGATTCCCGAAATATACTTCCGTCCCTGGAGGGCTACTTCCAACGCTTCCAATGTCGGGAATGCTTCGTATTGTTTCATTTTCTGTCCTGCGGTATATCCTCTCGGCACGATGTATGCCTTCATTTCATGATGGCTGACCGCAAACAGGATGGTACACATATACCCCACATTCCCCGCTTCATCCTCCGCAAAAAACTCCACGACATATTCCCCGTCCTCGTCGAAGGGGACCACTGCTTTCCAGCGGTCCCCTTCTTCGCGGGTCAATATGACGTCCTGGCCATTTGCGGATCCATATGCCCGGATAACCATCAGTCTGTGATCGTTACGGAGATCACAAAGGTATTTCCGGCGTCTACAGGGTTGGGCGTAATAACGGGATCCGAAAATACCGGTGCGCCAGTATCAAGCGTAACATGCCGGACAATCGTGGTGGATTTCCCGGCCGCGTCTGTAGCGACCACCGTGATTGTGTTCGCTCCTTGGGTCAATGTCAGAGTCGTGCTGAACGCGCCGTTTTCGCCTACCGTTACCTCTTCTGCCGCTCCGCTGTTCAGCTTGACCGTCACGGTCACCGGAGAGGACGTTGCGTCATTTGTGGTACCGCTTACTACACAGGACGCCAGATTCGTCACCAGGTTATCCGCCGGCGACGTAAGATTCAATGTGGGCGCCACCGTATCAACCTTAAAGGTTACGCTCTTCTGCGCAGCGGCATTTCCGTCATGGTCGGATGCGTCTATCTTAATCGTGTGCTGGCCATCCGACAGGGCGGTGGCCGGGGTATAGCTGCATTCATATCCGCCAGACACCGGCGTCTTGGTGATTCCGGATGTGATCTTGGCTCCATTGTCAATGGTAATGCCGATCGTATTCGGATCTACGCCTGAGTCATCGTCCGTCACCTTAAAAGTAATAGCCGGTTTATTATTGGTGATCAGCGCTCCGGAAGTCGGGCTGGTGATCGTGATAACCGGCGCCACCTTTTCTTTTACAAACAGTCTCAGCGCCTGTCCCAGCGCTGAATCTGTGGCGTCAATCTCTGTGACGTTCCCGGCATCGTCCTCGGCTCTCAGGGTCACGTTATAGTAATGATCTGTCTGGTTATAGGATGATTTTGCCGGAGCCGTCCCGGTTGCTTTGTATAGTCCCGTACCGCTGTCATACTGTAGGTTAATGGTTATGTCTGTTGGGCCATGGATAATGGCCTGCGCCATTGTAACGCTCATGTGATACCTCCTTCTGTTTTTTCCGGATCTTCCGGCGTTTCTTCCTCCGTTTCCGGTTCGTCTGAAATGACGTTTTTCAGCACTTCTATGATCTTGTTTACGGTTTCTCCCAGCTCCGTAAGCCCCTGGATTTCTTCTACTTTCCTTTCCAGGATTTCAAGCTGCTTTTCCAGGGCTTCTTTTGCCTGCTGAAGCTGATTTTCCAAGGCTGTATTTGCTTCCTTCATTTGTTCCTGCAGCGCTGTGGTTGTCTGCTTCAGCTGCTCCTGCAGCTCCGCGCTGGTCTTCAACAGTTCTTGGGCTGTCTTATTGGTTTCAGACAGGCTGTGGTTGATATCCTGTACAATCCCGGAATTCTGCAGTCCTTCCTCAAAATTTAAAATATCTGAAACGTTCACAGCCCCGGTATATTTTCCGTCCTCCGTGATCACATAATTAACGATTTCCGCCGCCTTACTTAGTTTTTCCTGCATCTCCGTGAAGGTGCTTACTACGTTGGAGATTTCACAGGAGTTTTTCTCCGGCGCTTCCAGGTACCGTACGGTTTTCGTGATCCTTCGGCTGGTCATGGTCCTTGTCTCCCGGTTGATCAGCTTCACTTCGTCTCCCAGGGAATAGGCCAATAGGCCGAAATCCTTCCTTTGGCTTGCCAGGTCCACAACCTCACAGGAAAAGCTCTCCGCCGGCTCCGACATCTCTTTTAGTTTTTCTTCGGCGTCCTCTTTCAGGGTCTGTGCATCCGTGTAGCTCTCATCTTTCCAGATGTACGTCAGGATTTTGTTGGAATACTGGTAGTTTTCCAGGTAGTTCTTACCACCGTTTACTTCTTCGATGGTAAGCCCTTCCGCCCCGATCGGGATAATCCGTGTATAGTAATCATAACTATCCGTCTCACGGGTGAGGCGTTTCAGGTTCAGCCCATCCATAAAATAGGCCCCTCGTTTTCCTCCCATCTTTTGATAAAAATTCACCCTTTTCCGGAACGTATCAAAACTGTGGTCGCACATGTACGCTGTACATAGATTTTCAATTACCTGCAGGGAGTTGCAGTTGATCATTCCGGCGTTCCGGATTTTAGTTACATCGCATTCCCCCACGGTCCAGCCTGTCCCCTCCAGGGCCAGGGCGGCAGCCTCATCTATGGTTTTGCTTGTGACGCTAAAGGTAAAAAACGGATTCCCCTGCAGCCCCTCCAGGTTGAGCAGACAGGTCACGCTTACGTCTGACCAGCTCTTATGGCTGATCTTTTTGATTACATACTCATCCGTCTGCGTGCGGACATAATACTCATTCTTCAGTTTAATCTCATCCGGATCCAGGACCGTGAAAGTGAGAGTCTTATCCCCGCTTGACAGCTCCGCTTCCTCTTTCGGATCCTTATACCTTGTCAGCATCCCCAGCTGGTTATGGTTTTGGTCGTAGATTTTCAGCATGCCGGGCCTCCTCTACATAAACCTTGGGTTGTATCTCACAACGACTTCCAGCCAGTTATTGTTTGTCGTGATCTCGTTCTCTCCCGGCAAAAGTTCCGGCAGCGCCCAGATATCCACGTCCTCTATTTTCACCTGTCCGTCTTCCGTGATCTTCCCGGTTTCTCCGTCTATGACAATCTTTTTCCCCGGCGTGGTGTTCCGGATTTCAATCTCCAGCGCCTCTCCGGTCCTTGGGTCCCGGCTCAGCCCGGTTATAACCAATGTATCGTAATCATGGCTGGCGATCGCGGCGCTGTCCGCGTCATCTATGATGTAAGCGCCGTCGCTGTCACAGATGATAGCCGCCACCATTTGGTCTTCCGGGATGCCTACCGGGCCTCCCTTTGGCGTGACCTCCAGTGTGACCGGTGTGGGGGCTGTACCCACATTCTCAATGGTAAAATCTGTAGAAACCTCAATCGTGAAAGGCTCTGTTTCCAGGTACTCATAGCCGTTGAATTCTAGCGACAGGACGTGGAAGCGCTGCTTTGAGGACTCTTCTACGCTGTATTTATCCAGCACGGCCCGGAATTTATGCTCCGTCCAGTCCGGCTCCAGCACCACCTCGCCGATCAGGCGGGACAGGATTATGCCCCGGTGATCCACGATCTCCTGGTAACCATTTCCTTTTACCCACAGTTCCAGCGTAAAGGTTTTAAACCCCATCTGGTTCCGCTGGAAGATTGGCCGGTTGCTCCCGGTATTCCATACGGATTCATTGGACAGGGAATGGTGTCCGTCAATGTACCGGGCCTGTCTGGCTTTTGCGTTGCTGATGTCCCACCCATCTATCTTCATCGGTACCGCCCCCTGTTCTTAATCAAAATCATTTCCCCGTTCGCTTTATCCATCTGCGGTTGCAGGGCCGCAACCAGCTCCCCTGTGTCCAGGACCCATTGCTGGTTTTCCATTTTTTCAGACAAACCATTTACCGCGCCGATTAGTGTCCCCAGAAGGGTGGCCAGTGAGCTGTTATCCACATTTACAACTGTTTTCGGTATCTGGTAGCTCTCCAGAGCCCGGTTCAGTTTTGTGATCCCGGAGTTATTCAGTCCTGCGGCCTGTGCCTGGAGCGTGTCCTGCTGCCGCTTCATTTCTGCCTGGGTCGCTTCCAGCATTTCCTGTACCATAATCCTGGAAGATTTCACAGCGGCCTCCGTGCCATCCCGGATTCCTTCCGCCACGCCCGCTGGGATTTGCGGCCCTGTCTCCTTGCGGAACAGACGGGCCGGAGAATGAATTCCAGCCTCCTCCTCCATAGCCCGCTTAATGGACTGAATCACCTCTTTGGATGTATCTTCAATTTTTGTATAGTCCATCATGCCGGCCAGGATTCCATCCAGGGTGCTTTTTCCGATGACGCTTCCCTCCTGGGCCAGCGCGGAAAGCTGGCTGGACACAGTATTTACTACCTTCGCGGTGCTGTTGTAAGTCTCCACGGAGTTGGCAGCCTTACCGATGGCCCCGATCATACCCGACACAGCTTCTCTCCCGATACTCCCAGCTTTATTTACCAGGTTCCGGAGGTCTGCGCTGATGCCGGTATTCAGTTCCTGGATGGCTGCCTGGTATTCCGCGTTCAGGGCAGCAAGTTCCGACTGCGCTTCATTTCTGAGCTGTCCGATCTGGCTGTTGGTCTCCTGGCGCAGGGTTTCGTTATCCTTAACGGCCTGGGATTCCGCTAAGGCTTCCTTCTGTTCCCACAGCTTGTTATATTCCGCCAGCTGTGCAGCCGTCATCTGATTCAGGGAGTAGATATTCGCGGCTGCCTCCGGTCCCATCTCTTTCAGTTCTTCCAGCAATCCGGTAGCCAGGCCTTTCTTTTCCAGTTCTTCTAACTGCTGTTCCCAGAGGGCCAGGCCGGCTACCTGGGTTTTTAGGTTGTAGAGCAGGGTGTCCGCGTCATACCCGGAAGAATCCCAGGCTTCAAACAGGCTCATCTGGGAGAGGATGTCCTCTTTCCGGCTGGCAACGGCGTCCTTATATGCATCCTGCAGATCCTGGATGTCCTCAATCAGCTGGTCGTTGATGTCCTTTGCGTTCTCTGCGTAATCCTCATCCAGTTCCTTCCTCTGGTCATACCATTCCTGCAGGGCATCAAAGTATTTCTGGTCCGCCTCAATCCGTTCGTCCGTCCCGGCCTTGAACTGCTGCCGGGCGATGTTCCAATAATCTGCTTCAGCTTTGGCGGACACTTTATAGTAAGTTTTATACTTACTTAGGATATCGTCCTGCACCTGTGCGTGGGTAGCCAGTCTTTCCTTTGCGGCCTGCTCTGCCTCCTCCTTTGCTTTCTCCGCAGCTTCTTTTGCTTCCGCAGCCGCCTGGGCCTGCTCCTGCTGCAGGGATTTTACCTGCGCCGTGGCGTCATACCAGGCATCCGTCCCCTTCTTCAACCGGCTCTGCACCTGCTGCCAGTAAGCTAACTGCTGCTGCAGGGACCATTCATTCAGAATCTGCTGCTGGTCAACATATTTCTTCGCGGCAGTATAAATCTCGGAATAGTAATCCGCATCACTTTTCTTTGTGGTTTTCTTCTTTTTCCCGCTCCCAGTTGTGGTAGTCCGGGAAACCCCAAAATTCCCGGCAATCTTGGAGGAAACACTGCTGGATAGACCGGAAGCTTCCTGTATTTTCACCGTGTTGAGTTTCTTCACGGCATTGTTATAGGCGGTTGTCCCTTTCTTCGTGTGCTTCACTACCTGCTGCCAGTAATACTTCTCATCCGCCAAAGAAACCTCATGGCTCTTCTTGTATTTGGAAAGCCATGAGGTTGCTTCTTTGTAGACCTTATTGGACATGGTTTTAGCCTGTTTCCCTGCCAGGGACGCCTTGTTTTTGATACCGAACGCCATACCTGCCGAGATCTGTTCTCCGACATCTTTCTGGAATTTTCTGGACGGCGAATGGATATCCAGCTCCGCCTTCGCCGCCGCCAGGGCCGATGCTGCCATACTGCGGGCTGCCGCTATGGCCCCGCTTGCCCCGGAAGAAATACCGGCCGCAACGCCGGCGGACATGTTGGATCCAGCAGAGCGGAAGCTTCCCTGGTTTGAATTCACTGCGGACAATGCCCTGGATGCCAGGTTGGCAGCCGCGGTAGAGGCTCCCCCCGCTCCGCCGGTTATCCCGGATGCAAATTGCCTGGCCGCTTCAGTCCCGGCATTTAGGTATTGCGTACGGGCATTCAGGGCAGCTACAGCTCCCTGCTGCATAGCAGCTGACGCAGCGGTCATAATGTTTTGTCCGCCTCCGGTTATCCCTGCCGCAATCATTGCCGCGACCTGCTCCCCGGCGGACTGGAAACCATCCCCGCCTTCCACGCCTTCCGCGCTCATAGCGGCGCTGACCGCGTTTTGTATATCCTGCTTCTTGTTTCCTACACCCTTGGCGATGGCGTCCCCTACGGATTCCCCAATCGCCATATAGGCGCCGTTCTCGTTCGTTCCTTCCCCGGCGCTTAATACGTCCGCGATCGCCGTCTGGATCTCCGTCCCTTTATTCCTAATTCCCTGAATGATGGAATCCCCAATCTGTTCTCCCGCCTGCGTGTATCCGTCCGTATTCTGTGCCATAGCGTCCGCCCCGGCCTGCGCAGTGGCAGTGGCTGCTTCTTCTACACTGCCCTGACTGGTTTTCATTCCTTCCGCAGCCTGTGCAGACAATTCCCCGGATTTTTCTTTTACAATTCCTAGCAGGCCGTCATACGCGGCCACCATGGCGCTTGTATCGCCGGATTCAATCGCCGCTGCCAGTTCTGCCGGGACCTGGATGCCGCATTCCTGGGCGATCTGCGCAAGTCCCTCCAGCTGCCCCCGGATCCCTCCTTCCAAGGAGGCGATGGCCGCTTCCGGAGATACCTCCCCGGAAGCAATCCCCTCCGTCAGCCCTTCCGGGATCATCACACCGCATTCCTGGGCGGCTGCTACGGCTGTTTCCAGCTCTGTCCGGACAGAGTCAGACAGTCCGGACCATCCTTCGGCTGCGGATGCCTGCGCCTGTTCTATGGACTCCCGGAGAGAGTCAAATTCCAGATCTGTAGATCCAAGCTCCCCCATGGCGGCTTCATAGGCCACCTGGTTCGCGGCCCCGACTTCCGCAATCCCCTCCGTCATGTCCATGGCCTGAAGGTAACTGTCAGACAGTTCCTTTACTTTTTCGGGTTCTCCATCCTCAAAGGTTGCAAGGATATGCTTCAGGGTGTTCGCCCCGTCCATCCCCATTCCCTCTAGGTACTGCATAAACTCTGGGGCAATCTCTTTCCCTACATGGTCTTTGACCGCCTCCAGATTCTTCTGGTATTCCTCAAAGGCTTCGATCTGGCTGTCCAGGTTTTTCTGCATTTCCTCCACGGAAAGATCTTCGCCCCCGTCTGAATCTTCGAAGAAATCAAACAGAGAGATCTTATCCTGCAAGCTGGACTGTATTTCGCTCTTCGCGTCCTCAAACGCGCTTTTGATCCGCTCGGCTGCTTCTTCTTGGGCCGCTGCCGCTTTTTCTGACGCGCTGGCCGACTCTTCCGACGCATTGGAAACCGTTTCTGCCCCTTCCTGGGCTGCCTGCCCTACAACCTGGTAGCTTTCCCCAAGCTTCAGGTTTCCTTGCTGGGCTTCTTCTATTGATTGCTGGGCTTTTTGATGGGCTTCATGCTGTGCCAGGATCCCTTCTCCGGCCGCATTCGCAGCTTCTCCTTCCCCAAAAAGCGCATCCGTGGCGTCTTCCACGTAGCCTGTATACGCTTCCGCCTCAGCGTTTGCCTCGTTGTAAGTTTGCGTGAGGGTGTCGATCTCTTTCCCCAGGTCTTTCGCTTCTTTTCCTGTGTCCCCGATCTTCCCCCCAACTGCTCCCAGGGCTCTGTCGATCTTGCTCAGGTCAAGATTCGCTGTAGCCTCCTCAAATTCCTCCAGGGAGATTCTGCCATCGTCCAGGGCGCCCTGCCAGAACTCCAGCATTGTAGTTTCATAAGTTTCCTGATCCATCTTCCCAGAGTTTTTCAGGTTATTGATTTCGATCAGGAGATCTTTTTCCTCCTGATAAAGGGAAAGCCTGTCATCCAGCACGGATTTCTGGTCTTCCGCCTGGCGGAGTTTCACTTCCGCTTCTACAAGGGAATTCAGCACCTCCTGGCTGGCCTGCTGCGCCGCTTCCAATACCAATAATTCTTTCTTGCTGCTGATCAGCTTCCGGATCTCTCCATCCGTCAGGTTGATTTTTCCCGCCTCTTCATCGTATGCCGCAGCCACTTGTGGAACGCTCTCGCTCAGCGCGTCCACAGCCGCTTTCATCTGCATCTTCTGAGCGGCGCTCTTCTCTTCAATCCCGTTCAGTGATATCAGCTGAGCCCCCAAGGCATCCAGGCGGCTTCCCTCCACTTCAGCGTTTTCCATTGTCTTTGCGGCGCTTTCCGCTGTTTTGGACAGTTCTTCATTCGCAGTGCCTATTTCGTCCGTGAATTCCTGCATCGCCGTCTTAGGCGGGTCTATAATGTCTGTAATCCCCTGGATCGCGTCCGTGATCCCAGGTATGGCAACATCCAAAAGCGGCGCTACGAATTTTTCCTGCACCGCGTCCCCAAGCCCTGAAATAGAGGATTCCAGATCGCTGTATTTAACCTCCTTCAGGCTCTCCATGGCCCCTTTTACATCCGTATATCCATCGTTCAGGTCATTGAGTGCCGTCAGGACCTGCATGGCATTATCTTCGCCAAGAGCCGACCAGACATCTGATGCAATCGTGAGGGCTTCCTGCTGGTTCTGCATCTTCTCAAGATCCGAAATAACGGAATAGAATACGTCCTTTGTTGACGCTTCCCCGTTCTTCCACTGCATAAACAGGTTTTGTGTACCTGTCGAGAAGGATGAGAGGTTATCCTCAATTCTTCCATCCGCCAGGGAAACGCCGAATTCCTTCACGTAATCGTTGACCTTGTCCAGGTTATAGGCTCCGGAGTTCAGGCCGTTTTCCAGGATTGAGAACATTTCTTCCGCCGAGAATCCTGCCTGTCCCCATAGCTGGCCGTACTCAGTGATATTGTCCACCAGTTCGCCGGAACGGTTCAGTCCGTTCTGCGCGCCGGTCGCGATCAGGTCAAAGGCCTGTGCCGCATCCACGCCCATGGTCTTCATCATGACGTCTACGGCCCGGATGGATTCGTTTACATCCATCCCGAACGTGTCCCGCAGGGTAATCGCCCCTTCCGTGACGTCTTGCATCGTTCCGTCATCCAGTTTTCCCATGATCTGAATGACCTGGCTCATGGCGTCCGCAACATCCCCGTAGTCCTCGCCGAAGTTATCGCCTTTGATCTGCTGCATAACCTTCTGGTATTTTTTTGCGGCAGCTTCCGACAATCCCGTACTGGCGACAAGTTGCGTAGAGGCGCTGCTGGCATCAAAAAGACTTTCTTTCAGGGCGTCCGCACCCTGTTTTATCAGATCAATTCCGACTGATACTCCTTTATTCAAGAGAGCCTGCTGCAATTTGTCTCCCAGGGTTGTCGTAACCTCCGCAGCGCCTTCCACAGCCTTTCCGTACCCATCTATGCTGGTCGCACACCGATCTGTTGACGATTCTGCTTCTTTCAGATATTTTTCGTTCTGCTGGAGGGCGTTATTTGCTTTTGTTAAATTGCTTTCCGCATTATTTATCTTCGTCTGCCAATCGATTATTTTTCCTTCGCACCTTACCAGCTGATCTTCCTGCTTTGCCAGGGCCTTTTCATAATTCTGTAAGGATTTTTCCTGTGATTTATATTCTTCGCTGCCCTCCTGACCCACTTCTGCCATTTTCTCCAGGGCTTTTCTGGCTCCGTCAACTTCTGTTTTCAGCTCTTCATACCGCGCAGCAGCACGCTTCTGAACATCTTCAGCGTTTTTCAATCCTGCGGAGGCGCTTTTTATCTGGATCTCATAAGATTTTGTCTGTTTTTCCAGAAGCTCCTGCTTTTTCTGTAGATACTCCAGGGAATTTGCGTTTCCTTCATACTCGGCAGACAGTTTATTAAGTGCCGACTTACATAATTGGGCCTCTTTCCTAGCATTTGAAAGCCCTCGTATAAGATCTTTCTCACCATCTAACGCCAGTACAATTCCAATCTTTTTTCCCGCCACTTTATCACCTCCCAGAGCGAATCATTCTATAAAAAGAACACCCATCAAGATGACAGGTGTTCTGAATATCGCTATGCTGTTTTCTTCCTTCTGGCACGTTCTGCGCGTTTGACGTGTATATAACCAAGCATAAATATATCACTTGCAGCAGCTAGCGAAAATGAATACGGTCTCGCTTCGCTTATTTGCTTAATTTCCTGACGTACCTCATCGTTATACCAGAAAATAGATACTGCGTATTGATGCCCTAACAACCTCATTGTCTCATTTTTTCTATAGGGATTCGGCGGCATTTCTTTTCCATAAACATCCTTCATGCTACGCTACCCCCCCCTATTGAAAGACAGCTCCATCTGCTCATATTCCGGAACTTTCACACAGCCTTCTGGGAGATGAATGCCGAACTGCTCTGATAACATCACGAACGCCTCAGCGATCTTATGGGGTGCAAGCTGCTGCCGAACAAATACTCTATCCATAGCTTTTATGTAGCTGGCAACCTCTCCAATGGGAATTTGTTCTGGAGAAAGTTCTTTTACCTGATGTTCCATCTCATAAAACCGCTTTACATACCTAGCGGTAAACAAAAC
>DVGK01000002.1 GCA_018712785.1 Candidatus Choladousia intestinavium
GCCGCCGTCCCTGTCCTCGTCGCCCACGGAAAGGCGGGAGTAAAGGGCTGTAATTTTACTATAATCAGTCATGTGCATAACCTCCTGTGCGTCCATATAGGCTTCCTTTACACTTAAAATTATGCACTCCCAGGGACTTGTATGGCTTTCGCCCGCTGTGTGGATCAGGCACTTGCCCTCCTGGGAGGCCATGCCGATGGAAATATTTTTGATAGCGCCGCCGAAGCCCGCCATGGCGTGGCCTTTAAAATGAGAAAGCACCAGGTAGCCGTCGTATTCCGGGAAGTGGGCGCCCACCAGATTTTCGGTCAGCCGGGTTCCTCCCTCTACCGGCAGACTGGCAGAACCGTCTTCGTCCAGCACTACGAAATCCGCAACCTCTGTAAATCCATGATCCTCAGCCACCTGATAGTGCATGGCCGTGCTGGATCGCTGGCCCCCGTAGGCAGTATTATTCTCCACGATGGTGCCATTCACCTGATGAACCAGATCCGCGATGAGATCCGGATCCAGATAGTTGCTGGCAGGCGGTTCGCCAGTAGAGAGCTTCACCGCGATGTTTTCTCCGGTCAGCCCCTCTCCCAGAGCATCATAGCTGGCTGTCATGGCCTCCGGACTGATCTCTGAGGTATAGTAGACAACCGTATCCGAGGTTTCATCCTGATGTTCCAGGGAAGTAAGGGAAATGCTCTCGCCGCCGTTGGTCTGAATGCTTTCCCCCGAAGCAGTCTCCTGCCCCTCTGTCAGGGCTTCGCTTTCATCTACGCCTTTCTCAGTCTGTGACTGGGCAGACGCCGTCTTCTCATTTTCGCTTCCACAGGCGGTCAGAGAAGAGGCCGCCAGCGCTGTACCCAGAAAAAGGCACAAAAATCTTTTCTTCATTTTCATATCCCTCCTGACTTGGCTGTCCGTCTGATCCCGGATGGGATCGTCCGCTCCAATGCCCCAGCAAATACCGCCAGGTTCTGAAAGTTTCGTTTTTTTCTATAGGATAGACTATTTTCTGCAGAAAGTACAATGCCAAAGTCACATATACCTATAACTTTCAGACATATATCACGCTTCCTGCGCGAACAAGGCCGCCCGAAGGCAGCCTTGTTCGCGGTTTTTCCTTTGCGGCAGAAAGCTCCTGAAGTATACCTTCTGCTTTTTACGATTCCTCTTCTGAAAATGTATGCATGTATTCTTCCCGGATCTCCTCCGGCACCAGGCTTCCTCCTGTAGCCCACGCAATATGCACAGCCTGGTCCATCCTCTCCCACAGGTGATTCTGCTTCAGATACTCTTCAGTCTCCGGATCTGTCATAATTCTCGCCGGTCCCTGGAAGGCGGCACAGGCGCTTGGCTCCAGGAAAATTCCTTCTGTATCCAGCAGATCCCGCATGAAATGGTAGAGCTTTGGATCGGAAACGGTAAATCCTCCGCTGAAATGAGGCTTCATGGTTTGTCCCACGAAGGCGGAGGGCCGTCCCACCGCCAGGCCATCGGCATGCGTCAGGCCGGACAGGCCGATATCCTGGACGGAGATCTCATTCTGCAGCCCGGTGGCCATGCCCAGAAGCATGCAGGGCGCTTCTGTAGGTTCCACGAAGAAGCAATGGACCGCATCTTTAAATACCTGCTTTAATCCGAAGCTGACACCGCCCGGAGCTCCTCCCACACCGCAGGGAATATAGACGAATAGAGGATGTTCTTCATCCACCTGGATTTTCTGCTCCTCAAGCTGGCGGAGCAGCCTTTTTGCCGCCACAGAATACCCCAAGAAGAGACTCTTGGAGTTTTCATCGTCCACAAAATAGCTTTGGGGATCCGCGTTTGAGAGCCTTCGCCCCTGCCGGACGGCCTCGCCGTAGTCCGAATCGTACTCTCTGACCTCCACACCGTGAGCCCTGAGCAGCTTCTTCTTCCATTCTTTTGCGTCCGCAGACATATGCACGATAACCTTATAGCCGATGGCGGCTCCCATAATCCCGATGCTCATCCCCAGATTTCCCGTAGACCCTACCTGAATGGTATAATTTCCAAAAAAATCCCGGCATTCCGGGGAAGCCAGCTTCTCATAGCTGTCCCCTTCCTGCAGCAGCCCATGCTTAAAGGCCATCTTTTCTGTATGCTTAAGCACCTCATAAATCCCGCCTCTGGCTTTGACAGAGCCGGCAATCGCCAGGTGGCTGTCCATCTTCAGGAACAGCCTGCCCTTCAGGTTGCTTCCATATTTTTCATTCAGCCGCCTCTGCATCCCGGGTATCCGGGACAGGGGTGACTCAATGATTCCTTTTCTCTCCCGGGTCTCCGGAAAGCATTTCATAATAAAGGGAGCAAACCGTTCCAGCCGCTTTTCCGCATCCTCCACATCGTCCATCGTCAGCTTTGCCTTTTTTACGGCTTCCGAAAAAGGCTTTTTTTCCGGATTTATCCAGACAGTCTCCTGCTTTCTCCGAAGCTCTTCCACCACCGGAAGCTTCTCAATTTCTTTATATACATTCACTTTTCTTTCTCCTCGCATTGCACGGTTTTATACGGCAGTCCTTCCTGCCGCCTCCGGCGTTTCTCCTGCCGTCAGTTCTTCTTCCAGCTTCCAGGGAATCTCCAAGCCAAAGCAGGTTCCCTCCGTCTCCTTTGAGGATGCACGAAGGGAAAAATCTGCCTGGTACAAAGACACCAGCTTCTGATAGATCATGGACAGTCCGTGAGAAGTGTTGCTTAAGATTCCCTGGTTAATGGCGTAGCACGCCTGAGGCGTCAGGGCTTTTCCGGAATTGATTACCTGGATCCGGAGCTGATTCCTCCGCCTTTCCGCTCGTATTCTCAATCTTTTTTCATCCTCTGCCTGAAATCCGTGTATGAAGGCGTTCTCTACAATGGGCTGAAGAAAATTAAAGGGTACCAGAGCCCCCTTTACCCCATCCTGAATCTCATAGACCACCTTCAGCTTATCTCCGTAGCGCAGCCCCTGCAGGCGAAGGTACGCCTCCACGTACCCCAGCTCTTTTTCCAGGGAAACCATGGAATTCTGATTCTTCAGAGAATAGCGGAACATTTTGGAAAGATCCACAATGGATTCATACAGAGGCACCATACCGCCCTCAAGAGCCATGGACGCCATACTGTTCAGCGTATTAAATAAAAAATGATTTTTAATCTTCAGATCCGTCATAACATACTTAGCTTCACGGAGATTCTGCATTAAAATCTTCTGGGATTCCTCATAAGAGCTGATCCGAAGCTCTTTTTCAAAAAGCTCTCTTCTGAACTGTTCAAACTCGCAGAAATTCCGGACCGCCTTTACGATTCTCCGCAGAAGCGCCCGGATTCCGGCGATGACGCTGTCCGGCACATCATAGACAGTCTCCTTTTTCCTCTGTCCTTTGGAATGCCTGATGTAGCCGCTCTGTATGCAGCCTAAAAAGGTTCCCCGGAAAAACATGGGGTAATGAAAGACCTTCATCCCCCAGGGACATTCAAATACGTTTTCCAGCTTTCGGATCTCGCCGGAAATCTGTCTCATACAGGGGCAGCTCCCCACATTTTCATCCGGACGGCACAGCTCTTCACAGTATTCCGGATAATGGCGGCTCTGAAGCACGGTATTCCCCGCCGCGTCAAAAATAATATACCCGTACTGGAGGCTTTCCAGAAACTGCGTCCGGATCGCCTCCACCGCTATATAGATCATATCCGGGGGCACCTTCCGGTCCTCCCCGGATTCATCCTCGGAAGAGAACTTAAACTGTTCTTCCTCTACATTGGGATTTGATATAAGAAGATGCTGAAAGGGTACGTTTCCAATATTATGAACCTCATGCATGACATTCGGTTTCCAGTGGCAGAGATCCCCTGCCTTCAGGCTGCTCTCTTCTCCGTCCAGCACCGAAACCGCCTGTCCCTGAATCACATAAATGACCTGTTCATCATAATGGATATGGCGTGCCTGGGCGCAGCCCGGAAGGAGAGAGACAATCCCCACGGAAATTCCTTCAATCGAAACAATCTCTTTATTCTCGTCCAGCCATAGAACACTTCCCCAATCAGTTGTCTGAAGCATATAGAAAATCCCTCCCCTGCCCGGTCAGGATCGTACCCCCGGCATTTTGACTCTGTTATTTTCCCGGCCGCCGTTTACTCTTCCGCTGTAAACAGCAGCCTTCAAAATATGGATCAATCCTCAAAAGCGCCCTCCGGATAAAGGGGAAATCTGGCAATCAGCGCCTGAGCCTGGGCTTTGCAGGCTTTCAGGTTCTCCTCATTATCAGGAGCTTCCGCTACCTGATTCATGATCCCGGCGATTTCCCGGATCTCCGGCTCCTTCAGTCCTCTCTGAGAGACAGCCGTAAGTCCGATGCGCACACCGCTGGTTACAGAGGGCTTCTGGGGATCAAAGGGAATCATGTTTTTGTTTACGGTAATTCCGATGGAATCCAGGGCGTTCTGGAAATCCTTTCCTGTAATGTTCTTGCTTCTTAAATCCGCTACCAGCAAATGGTTATCGGTGCCGTCGCTTACAATGCGGAAGCCGTATTTTGTCAGTTCTTCCGCCAAACAGCGGGCATTTTTGACTACCTGTTCCATGATCTCTCTGAATTCCTGGGATGCCGCGTATTGAAAGGACCATGCCTTTGCCGCCATGGTATGGAGCTGAATGGAGCCTAACGCCCCGGGGAAGGTTCCCTTGTCCAGAAGCTTGGCGTGCTCCGCCTTGCAGAATACCATGCCGCTTCTGGCGCTGCAGAAGGTCTTGGTGGTAGAAGAAGTAACGAAATCCGCGTAGGGAATTGGGCTTGGAATTACCTTGGCCGCGACCAGACCCGCGATGTGAGCCATGTCCACCATAAAGTAAGCGCCTACTTCCTTCGCCACTTCCGCAATTCTCTTATAGTCAATGATGCGGGGATAGGAGCTGGCACCGGCAATAATCAGCTTCGGCTGATATTCCTTTGCCTTCTTTTCCATGGCATCGTAGTCAATCAGCTCGGTCTCCGGATCCACCCCGTAAAAATCAAACTGGTAGATTTTGCTGACCCAGTTGGCAGGTGAACCGTGGGTCAGATGTCCTCCCTGATCCAGACGCATGCTGAGCACCTTATCTCCCGGCGTCAGAATCGAAGCGTAAACGCTGTAATTTGCCGTAGAGCCAGAATAGGACTGTATATTGGCATGCTCCGCTCCGAACAGCTCGCAGGCTCTCTTGCAGGCCAGCTCTTCTACCTTATCCGCAATCTGGGATCCTGCCTGGAACCTTCTGCCGGGATAGCCCTCCAGAGTCTTATTGGTAAACACGCTTCCGGACAGCTCCATCACCTCAAGGGGTGCCGTACTCTCTGAAGCGATCATTTCGATGTTATGCTCCTGACGTTCCAGCTCTTCCTGCACCAATCCCGCAAGCACCGGATCTGACATTTTTGTTCTCTTTAACATTTTTTATTTTCCTCCCTTTCATTCGATTCTTTCTCCATTTGGTAGCTTTATTATCGCAAATGTAAGTTCCTTTTACTATTATTATTATTGATTCGTTTTTTACCGTTTCTGCTGTGTTTCCGCCTGTATGCCAGGCGTCCTTCCTCCGCGGAAGAAAAGGACAGTCCCACAGAGAATCCGTGCTTTGAAAAAGTCTCGAAACCTGCGGAACTGTCACGCTACTGTTCTTTTTTCTGTTTTAAATATAAAGCTGGCGTAGTACCCATACAGTCTTTAAAATGCTTATAAAAATTGTTCAGATTATTATACCCTACCATCCCGGCTACTTCTTTTACAGAATGCTTTTCTTCTTCAAAAAGCTCCAGGCTCTTCTCAATCCGAAGCTTGTGGATATAGGAAAGAATCGTCATGCCTGTATGCTTCTTGAACAGACGTGATACATGGCTGACAGAGCAGTAGGTCAGCCCCGCCAGCGTTTCCAGCTCCACCTCTTCATTGTAATGCTCATAGATATACTGCAGAACCGTATTTACCAAATCATTATCTGTAAAATTCCATCCTATCGCCCGTATGACAGACTGCTTCAGCTGCTTCAGATCGATGGGCTTTGTGAGGATATCGCTGACTCCAAGGCGGAGCGCCCGCTGAGCGTAGGAAAAGAAATCGTATGCCGTGATAATTATAATCTTGCTGCCTTTAACCTTTTGAATCACTTCAAATCCGTCCATGTAAGGCATGTGGATGTCCATGAAAATCAGATCCGGCTTTTCTCTCTTAATCAGGTTCCAGGCATCTCTGCCATTCTCTGCTGTTCCCACAATCTGAATCGGAAGCTTTTCCGTCTCCAGAAAGTAGCGGATAATCACAAGCACTGCTTTCTCATCATCGCAAACAACAGCCCGTATCATACGGATTCCCCCTTTTGTCCATCTCTGTCAGTCCTGTTTACCAGTACTTTAAAGGAGCCTTCATGATTTGTCAACTGCGCTGCCCTCGCATCAGCACCCGATAAATTCGCCGATCATACAGAACACCATAGCGATCACGGACTGAAGAAGGAACAGCTTCCACATATACTTCATCCAGCGGTCGTAGGGCACGCCGGTCAGTCCCAGGAATCCCATAAGGGCAGAAGCATGGGGCAGAATATAGTTGCTCAGTCCCTCGCCAAGCTTGAAGGCCGTTACCGTCGTCTGTCTGCTCATACCTACCAGATCCGATACAGGCGCCAGAATGGGCATTACCACCGTAGCCTGTCCGCTTCCGGATGGGATCAGCAGATTAATAAGCGTATTTACGATATACATAATCGGAGCCTTCAGAATCGAAGGAATATAATTGATCACGCCGGCCAGAGCGTGTACGATGGTGTCAATAATACCGCCCTGGGTCAGGATAGTAGACACGGTAGCTCCCAGTCCGACTACCAGAGCCGCTCCTGCACATTTTCCGACTCCGCGGATAAAAATTTTGCACATCTTGCTGGGACCGAAGCCTCCCAGCAATCCGCAGATAAATCCGCTCCATAAAAAGACTGTACCGATTTCCATGAAGCCCCAGCCCTGAGTGATGCAGCCTACGGTCAGGACCACGATGCTGATCACGAAGGCGATTAATACCAGTACCTGTCTTAAAGTAATCTCCACCTTTTCATTTACATCCACATCAAAGCTCATTACGCCCTCTACCTGGTAGAGATAGCCGCTGGAGGGGCTTTTCTTAATCCTGGCAGCGTAGCGGCAGGTGTAAATGGCTGTGCCCACATACAGCCCGAAGGCAATAATCATCCTGAAGATCACATCAGAATACAGGGGCAGGCCCGCGATGGACTGAGCCAGAGCCGTAACGGAGCTTAAGGGACCGGCGCTGTAGGAAACGCCTACGCCGCACAGGACAATGGCGATTCCCACGATGGCGTCATAGCCCATGGACACGGCCAGCATCACTCCCACCGGAGCGAAGGCGATAAACCGGTCTGTACTCTGTGTCAGACCCAGAACCGCGAATACAAACATCATAATCGGGATAAAATACCGCTCTCTTCTTCCCTTGGAACATACCTGCGCGAGCCTGGTACAGAATACATGAAACATGTTGGTTTCCAGTATGATTTCCAGTGCGCCGGCGACGAACAGAACGGAGAAAATAATATCCGCCTGTTCGCTGCAGGACACCGCAATCAAATAGGGGATCTGCAGAAGGGAAACCGGCGTATTTTCCGTCTGTGAATAGGAGTTGGCGTCCACCAGGGTTCTTCCTGTGGCCTCATCCTCATATCTTTCGTAAGAGCCTCCCGGCACTATGTAAGTCATAATGTTTGAAAAAGAAGTGGGGACTCCTCTGTTTGACAGAATCGGAAAAAGGATCCGTCTGAATAAATACGGAGAGATTTTTTTAAGATACTCGGATGAAATACTGACCCTTCTGGACAGAATTCCCATGGAAATTGAGGCGGAACAGATCAGGGAGCAGAATTCTGTGCTTCTTATAATGGAGGCTGCTTCCATGCTTCTTCCGGAGCTGTATGACCAGATCTTATCCTCCGCTCGGGAGATCCGCCTGTCTATTCTGCAGAACTGTCCCCACAGAGAGCCCCAGAATAACCAACTGATTCTCTCGGCCTCCTGGGAGCCGCCCTGTAAGGAAGAAAACTCCAGCCTCATCCTTCTGAAGGAAAAAATCAGACTGGCCGTTCCTGCCGGACACCCTCTGGCAGGCAAAAAAAATATTTCCCTGGACGCAATACGCAGGGAAACATTTCTCAGTCTTTCGCCGGAACGACCGTTATCAAAAATTTTAGAACATTATTATTTCATTTACGGCTTTCGACCTGAAAGCATTACCTACATGGATGATCCGAAAGTCCTGACCCGGCTCCTGTCATCCGACTTAAGCGTCTCTTTTCTCCCTGCCTCCACCTGGGAACCGATGGACCAGAGCTTTGTGCTGCGGGATGTAGAGGGTCTTTCTATGTATCAGTATCTCCTTCTGTCCTGGCGTCCGGATCTTCCGCTGACGCCTGCCGCCAGGCGATGCAGGCAGAAAATCTGTGATTTTTTTACCAGATATAATTCGCCAGGCCCAGAATCAGAGGCATGGTCAGAATACTAAATACGGTACTCAGGCAGACATCTTTGACCGCGTCTGTGTAATTGGCGTGGAAAAGCTGAGCGAATATGGCTACGTTTGATCCCACAGGGGCAGCAGCCGCCAGCAATACCGCGAACCGTATGGGCGCATACTGTCCGGGTACGAGAAACAGAAGCAGCATAGTCAGCAAAGGAATCAAGATCAGACGAACCGCCGCGCAGGCGTATGTCTCTTTATCGGTAAAGAGCTC
Source organism: Candidatus Choladousia intestinavium (assembly GCA_018712785.1). GTDB lineage: Bacteria > Bacillota > Clostridia > Lachnospirales > Lachnospiraceae > Choladousia > Choladousia intestinavium. The sequence goes on from DVGK01000002.1 coordinate 8,756, forward strand.
CTTCATAGAAATCTGGGCCAGATACGCGCCCAGAACAATCATTGCCATAGGGCCGTTCATGGAGGCCAGGGTACCGATTACATCGCTGAGCAGTCCGGGAACCTGTATCGGAAGAAGGAAAAGAAGAATACCGATCACAAAACTGATTACAATAGGATTCGTTCGTATCTTCTTAAAGCTTACAGCCGACTTGTCTTTTGTTATCACGTATACTCCGAAGGTCCACTGAAGGATATTCAGTATGGCTACAAAGGAGGCCACATAAAATACTGCCTGTTCTCCCAGGGTCATCTGTACCAGTGGAATCCCGATAAATCCCGCGTTGGAAAAAGCCGCCCCGAACTGACGGATGGAGGAGCGCCTGCCAAAAATCAGGGTACTGACAGCCATTGCCAGAATCAACGCCAGGGCAGCCGCCGCAAAGGAGATCAGAAAACCATACAGATACTCCATAGAAAATTCCTGTATGTAGGAGCGGATAATCGCCACCGGCATAATCACATAAAGCAGCACCTTCCCCATCTCACCGCTTCCCTGTGCCGTCAGAAGCTTCTTTTTATATAAAAGATATCCCACCAGGAGATAGATCAGCATAATCACGTTCTGTCTGAAAAGCAAAGTAATAATGTCCATAAAACCTTCCTCCCTTCTTTTTATTTTAATGCCTCTCGCCGGGCGTTGTAAAGGACGGATTTGCATATAACCTTATAAGCAGAAGCCTATATACCCCCGCGCAGAGCAGGGGCTGTCTGCTTCCGGGAAGGCTATATCAAAATTCCTGTGCAAAAAAGCCAGGGCGGGAACCCTCCGGTCTCCGCCCTGGCGCGTCTGCCTTTATCTGTAAATAATATCTTTTCTTCCCGGTCCGTTTGAAATCATGGTAATGGGGAAGCCGATCCTCTTTTCCACAAACTCGATATAGTTCCGGCAGTTTTCCGGAAGATCCTCGTATTTCCGGATACCCCGGATCTCCGTCTTCCATCCCGGCAGCTTCTCAATGACCGGCTTCGCCCGGTTCAGCTTAGGCGTGGTGGGGAATTCTGTGGTCTGCTCCCCGTCAATCTCGTAAGCCACGCACACCGGAATCTCATCCAGATATCCCAGCACATCCAATACTGTAAAGGCCACCTCTGTGGTGCCCTGCAGCCGGCATCCGTAGCTGGAAGCCACGCAGTCAAACCAGCCCACTCTTCTGGGCCGCCCGGTGGTGGCGCCGTACTCGCCTCCGTCTCCGCCTCGTCTCCGAAGCTCCTCCGCCTCGTCTCCAAAAATCTCGCTTACAAAGGCTCCTGCTCCCACAGCGCTGGAATAGGCCTTGCACACGGTAACGATCCGCTTGATTTCATAGGGAGGAATCCCTGCTCCGATGGCTCCGTAAGCAGCCAGAGTGGAGGATGAGGTTACCATGGGATAAATTCCGTGATCCGGATCCTTTAAAGAACCCAGCTGTCCTTCCAGAAGAATCTGCTTTCCTTCTTTCAATGCCTGATGCAGGAAGGAAGAAACGTCGCATACGTAAGGCGCGATCAGATCCCGGTAGTGACGCAGCTCCTTTAATATGTTCTCTTTTGACAAAGCCGGCTTATGATACAGATGCTCAATCATTACATTTTTAAGTTCGCAGACTCTCCCGGCCTTTTCCTCCAGAATCTCATCGTCAAAGAGCTCGCTGACCTGAAAACCGATCTTCGCGTACTTATCAGAATAAAACGGAGCAATACCGGATTTCGTAGAACCGAAGGACTTTCCTCCCAGCCGTTCTTCTTCATACTGATCCAGCAGAATGTGATAGGACATAACGATCTGTGCCCGGTCTGACACCAGAATTTTCGGTTCCGGCACGCCTCTGTCCACAATGCTTTTGATCTCTCCTACCAGAGTGGGAATATTCAGCGCCACTCCGTTTCCAATGATATTGGTAATGTGACTGTAAAACACACCGGAGGGAAGAGTGTGCAGGGCAAACTTTCCGTAATCATTTACAATGGTGTGTCCAGCGTTGGCGCCTCCCTGAAAACGGATGACAATGTCCGCCTTCTCCGCCAGCATATCTGTGATCTTGCCTTTTCCCTCGTCTCCCCAATTCGCTCCTACTACTGCCTGTACCATATTCATTCCTCCTGCTTTCCTTTCGCTGCGGCAAAACTGCCGTCCTTAAACATTGATCTCAGCCTTTACGCCCAACAGCTCCTCATTCTCTTTCAGAACCGGGCGAACCGTTCTTTCAAGAAAAGCGTCTACCTGCTCTCTGGACCGCCCCACATATCTGGAGGGGTCCATAGATTTTTTCAGTTCCTCCAGTGACATTCCAAAGGACGGTTCAGCCGCGATCAACTCCAGCAGATTGTTGTCTGCGCCTTCTTCCTTCACCCTGCGCCCGGCCTCCATAGAAAGAGTCCGGATCTTCTCGTGAAGCTCCTGCCGGTCTCCGCCTGCCTTTACAGCATCCATCATAATATTTTCCGTAGCCATAAAGGGCAGCTCTGCCATCAAATGCTTCTCAATCACTTTCGGGTATACCTTCAGTCCGTCTGTTACATTCAGGCAGAGATCCAGAATACCATCCACCGCCAGGAATCCCTCCGGCACAGAGAGACGTTTGTTGGCCGAATCATCCAGCGTCCTCTCAAACCACTGGCAGGAAGAGGTGATGGCCGGGTTCAGCGCGTCGCAGAGAACGTATCTTGCCAGGGACGCGATTCTCTCGCTGCGCATGGGATTTCTCTTATACGCCATGGCTGAAGAACCGATCTGGTTCTTCTCGAAGGGTTCTTCCACCTCTTTCAGGTGCTGAAGCAGACGGATATCGTTGGACATCTTATGGGCGCTTGCCGCGATCCCTGCCAGGACGTTGAGCACTCTTGTATCTGTCTTCCTGGAATACGTCTGGCCTGACACGGGAACGCAGGCAGAGAATCCCATTTTCTTCGCGATCATGGGATCAATCTGATCCACCTTCTCCTGGTCCCCGTCAAAAAGCTCAAGAAAGCTTGCCTGGGTGCCTGTGGTTCCCTTGGAGCCAAGAAGCTTCATTGTAGAGAGCACATAGTCCAGGTCTTCCAGATCCATTAAAAACTCCTGGGCCCAGAGGGTCGCCCGCTTCCCTACCGTGGTAGGCTGGGCCGGCTGAAAATGGGTAAACGCAAGGGTGGGAAGGCTTTTGTATTTCTCAGCGAATTTTGAAAGCTGAGCGATGACATTTACCAGCTTTTTCTTCACAAGGCGAAGAGCCTCCGTCATAATAATGATATCTGTATTATCTCCCACATAGCAGGAGGTGGCCCCCAGATGGATGATGGGCTTTGCCTTGGGACACTGCACGCCGTAGGCATATACATGGGACATTACATCATGGCGCACCAGCTTTTCCCTTTCCTTTGCCACATCGTAGTTGATATCGTCCTGATGGGCCTTCATCTCATCGATCTGTTCCTGCGTAATCCCCAGCCCCAGCTCTTTTTCTGTCTCTGCCAGGGCAATCCAAAGCCTCCTCCAGGTACGGAATTTCATATCAGGGGAAAACAAAAACTGCATCTCCCTGCTGGCATACCTCTCGGACAACGGACTTTGATACCTGTCTGTACTCATTTTTCTTCCTCCTTGCACCTTGGCTCTTCCTGATCTATCTATCTGATATAGTCGCCCCGGATGTCCTCTCCAGGCGGCTCCACAGGATACTTTCCTGTAAAACAGCCGCTGCAGATGGGAAGGCCCTCCGCCATCTCACTGAGCCTGTCGATTCTAAGATACGCCAGGGAATCGGCTCCGATGATCCTGCGAATTTCCTCCACACTGCGGTTATAAGCGATGAGCTGTTCCCGCGCGGGGACATCTGTTCCGAAATAGCACGGATAGAGAAATGGCGGTGAGCTCACCCGCATGTGAACCTCCCTGGCACCTGCCTCCCGAAGCATCCGCACAATTCTGTCGCTGGTGGTTCCCCGCACAATGGAATCGTCAATCATGATAATACGCTTGCCCGCCACCGCGTTCCTGAGAACATTCAGCTTCACCTTTACGCTGGATTCTCTGCTTTTTTGTCCCGGCTTTATAAAGGTCCTCCCCACATAACTGTTTTTTACAAAAGCTGTGCCGTAGGGAATCCCCGAAGCCAGGGAATAGCCCATGGCGGCCACGTTTCCGGATTCCGGAACGCCTACCACCAGATCCGCCTCCACAGGAGAATCCTCCGCCAGAAACCGTCCGGCTCTCAGCCTGGAATTATACACGCTGATTCCGTCCAGATAGCTGTCCGGTCTTGCGAAATAAATATACTCAAAAATGCATCTGGCCGTCCTTGCCTTCTCTTTCTCTTCAAAGCACATGCTCCGATCAGAGACAATTCCGGCCTCCGGAGTGATGGTCACGATCTCCCCCGGCTCCACATCCCGGACGAACTCAGCGCCGATGGTATCCAGGGCACAGGTCTCTGACGCCAAAATATAGGCGTGATCTCTTTTCCCAATGCAGAGGGGCCTGAATCCAAAAGGATCTCTGGCTCCGATCAGCTTTCTGGGAGACATGACAATCAGAGAGTAGGCGCCCTTCAGCTTCTTCATGGCGTTGGACACAGCGCCCTCCACATTTCGGGTGCGGACCCTCTCTCTGGCAATGTGATACGCGATCACTTCCGAATCAATGGTGGTCTGAAAAATGGCTCCGGAATATTCCAGCTCCCTTTTCAGCTCCGGCGTGTTTACGAGATTTCCGTTGTGGGCAAGTCCCAGGGCTCCCTTGATATACTTGAGAACCAGGGGCTGGGCATTCTCTCTGGTGCTTTCCCCCGCTGTGGAATATCTCACATGGCCAATTCCGATGTTTCCCGTAAGCTCTGCCAGATTCTCTCCGGTAAACACTTCGTTTACGAGACCCATACCTTTATGAGACCGCACACACCCCTTGGGGCCTTCCGTGTCGCTTACAGCAATTCCGCAGCTCTCCTGTCCCCGGTGCTGAAGGGCGAACAGCCCGTAATAAATAGTGGAAGCCACATTTTCACCGGAAAAATCATAGATCCCGAATACACCGCATTCTTCTCCCAATCTGTCGAAATCTTCTCTTGGCTCGATTCTTTTCCCGTCCGTTTTTCTTTTCACTCCTGTCTCTTTTACCTCATAAATATCTTTAAAACTTCTATCTTCTTCTGCCTGCAGACGTTCGGGACTTCCGAACACACTGCGTTCAAATTATATCCTATCGCCATACAGAAAGCAAGTTCAGATTTTCGTACTTCTGCAGTATTCTTCTTTCAGCTCCTCCAGCAGCTCCGCTTCGTTTTCCGTGCCCTGCAGAAGCTGCTTTGCTTTTTCCTCCGCCTCCTGACAGAGTTTCGCGTTGTGCTCCTGGATCTTCTGAATCAGATACGTGTCTGCCCGAAGGTCGGCCAGCTCCTTCTGATATTCTTCTTCATTCAGATACAGAGGCAGAACACTGACGTATTTCCGGAAAGTTTCCTTGGACTTTATCAGCTTATAGGAAGAGAGAAAGCAGGAGGCAGCCTCCCGGAACTGGAAGAGTCCTGCGTAGGCGGCCCCCAGATTGCTCCAGATGGCCGCGTAAAACTGATTTCCCAGCTTTCCCGGATTCCTGCGCTTTAAAATCTGACGATATTCCCAGACCGCTCTGGCGTACATCTGCTCTTTTACCAGGTAATCTGCCCGGAGCTTCTGCTTCGTGTCCTCAGACTGGATTTCCAGCCTGGCCAGCTTCTCCTGGAACTCTCTGGCCTCCTGGGAGGTCAGATACCCTGCCTCCCTGAAAATCGGCATCACGAAAAAAGCCGCACCATCTCGTTTTTCCAACTGCTCATAGAGCTGACGGTACAGCCTGGGAAGTCCCAGCTCGTCCCGGACCCAGTCGCACAGCTTTTCATTCATAATCGTCTCGTCGATCAGGCAGACGTTGTGATAAAGGTAAAAGCACAATTCTTCCAGAGAATAGATCTCTGTGCGCACATTCTCAATATAATAAGGTCTCTTTGCCTGGGCCTGCAGGCATAAATCATAGCTCATACGCTCAACCCCGTCCTCCTAGATCAATTTCCCTGCTCCACTTCAGCCCGGAGGATTTGTAAAGGCCCCCGAATCCAAGATCCTCCACCTGGATCCGACAGGTTCCCGGTGAAGTAAAGGTTACCGCAAGGCGCAGTCTCGTAGCCCGGTCCGGACGTTCCGGAAGCCCCGGAAGCCGCAGCAGATGCTCCACCGTCTCTCCCTGGGTCATAGGAGTGGAAAGAATCCGGATCTGTTTCTCTCCTCTTGGAATCAGCTCACATACATGCTTTGCCTCGTACCAGTTGACTCCGGCATTAACTAATGGATAGTAATTCTCTTTGCCGCAGATTCGCATCTCCATTCCCAGATTTACCTGCACCATATCTCTTCCGCCGAAGATAACGCCCTTGCCGGCCGTAAGCCCCGCCCGCTCCATGGCCGCGTAGCAGGCCCCCTTGGAGTAGAGGTTCTTTCCCTGAAAGGCGTGCCGCTTATAGCAGAGGAACTGAATGGATCTCTGTGCCCAGGACTTACTGTAAAAATCTCCCATCAGATAGCTGACAGAGACATTTCTCCGTTCAAACACCTTCTTCAGCAGCTCAAAAAACAGGCGGTCCTTCTCCTTCTTCCATTCATCCTCGCTTCTTCCGGCCCTTACCTCTTCATTCACCGGCTGAACCGCCGCCTTCTCCACCCTGGCAATAGCCGGCCGCGTGGAGGAGTCAATGTGCAGCACATAGCCCACCATCTCCTGGTTTTCATACTCCAGCAGGGCCACGTCCTGGTACCACAGCTCTTTTTTCTGATTGACCGTATAAAAGAAGAAAGAGGAAAGGTGATCCTGAAGATAGATATTATCAGGTTCTATCCCCGCCTGAGCCAAAGCCTGATTAAGAAGAGCATTCAGCTCCTCTGTCAGTTCTTTTACAGTAACCATCACATGCATCCGGGCATTCTGAGTAAGGATTCCGGGCAGCCGGAAGCAGAGGCCGAAATAAACGGCCAGAAGCTCCTGCATTTTCATCTCTCCGTCCCCTGTTGGAACCGGCTTTCCTTCAGTCATCTTCTGGTAGATTCCGGAAATTCTCACTCTGTCTTTCTTATCCTCGTTCTCTTCCGTCTCCGGCTCCCCATTCCAGAAATGCCAGATTCCCTCCGCGTCCTGGCGAACCGCCATGGGAAGCAGAGGCTGGTTTTCCTGGGGAGTAATGCTTAAGGTCAGAGGCTCCCGTACGGATTTATGGTAATACGTCACCTGCGTGTATTCTTCCTGCAGGTCAATTCCCAGGATCAATTCATTTGTCGCCTGTATCATATATTCTCACCCTATATCAGTGTAAACAATTCTTTTGTTAAGTGCTCCAGCTGAAGGTAGGTTCCGATCTCTTCATGGAAGGCCGCCTCGTCGTTCTGCTTCACCGCTCTGGAGATTCTGTTTAAAATTTCATACCTGGTATTCTCTCCTGAGATTTCTCCGGAGGCGCTGAGAATCCTTTTATCCGATTTCTTTACGCTCCCCTCCAGTTCTTCCTCCAGGAAACACTCCAGCTCATCTCCGTAAAACAGAGTAAATTCCCGGACAAAGATTCCCTCAAAGCAGTTCTTCATAGGTTCCCTCGTATATTCCTCCTGTCCCTTTTTCCGCCAGGAAATATACACAATGCTGGCCGGGTTCCCTACATATTCCACAAACTCCCTGCCCTTCATCTGATAGGGCGCCAGAAGCTCTTCTCCAAACCTTTTCCAGAAAGCAAACCGCATTCCTTTGGCGCTGTATTCCTCCAGCAGCTCCTCCGCGTACTTCTTCTGTTCCTTTGCGAGGGACACTGCCATAGCATAATGCTGCATCAGGGCAAGGCGGCAGACATCCTCCTGCTCCTGAGTCCGTCCCTGCCGGCTCAGCTTCCCGTAATCCCTCTCCATGTACTGGAAAACGCTCTCCGCCACCGGCTGACCCTTCACAAAGTATTCGTACGCCTTCAGATTCACATAGGCTCTGCAGAGCTTTTTCCTTCCCATCTTCCTGGCATAGGATTCAAAGACAGCCTCTGTGCCTCTTGTATCGTTTCTGGTAAAGAGCATCATCATCATCATTTTTTCTTCCAGGAGCATGGTGTCCAGCTCAAATTCCACACCGGCCTGCCAGATCTGCATCATATCCTGTATCGGTCCTTCATAGTAGAGAAGAAGGTATCTCAGAAGCTTATCGTCATATTTGCCGCAGATGAAGCAGTAATGGCACAGGGAAACCAGCATGGCATTTTCCTCAAATTCCCGGTCAAGAACCATCCGGCTGCAGATCCGCACCAGTTCCAGAACCGGCACTTCCTCCGCCCCGTACCGATCGATGAGCATAAACGCCTCCTGGCACATGCCTTCCTGGGCCAGCAGAGTCAGAAGGGTCTTCTTGTCCACCTGAATATACTCCTGATAGGGAATCTCCGTCAGGAACTTTCCAAGAGACTCTTCTTTGGGATGCTCCTTATACCATTCCAGCACAGCTTTCTGCAGCTTTCTTTTGTACTCCTCTGTCAGGCCGCTGATCTCGCAGGCCCGTTTCAGGCAGGGAAGAGATTCCCGGTTGATTTCTCCCCGCAGCAGGCACTGGCTGCTGATGTAAAGAAGCAGGCCGGTATGCTCCGGCGATTTCTCCATACACCAGGGAAGCATCTGTTCTTCCCAGAAAAGCTGTCTAGCTTCACAGAGCATGGCAGCCGTATAGCGGATTCCTTCCTGATCTGCCGCCAAAAGGACGCTTTCCGGATCAAAACACTGGACAAGGGCCCTGCCCTCGGAAAAATTCACCGCCTGCTCCTTTCCGGTTCTGGGCGAATAGACGATCACCTGACGGATGCTGGGGGCTTCACAGGTAACTTCCACCGTAAAAAGAAGATCGATCAGCCGGTCTGCCATAGTCTTATTCAGCAGATTCTTCCGGATATAAGCCCTGTAGAGAACGCACAGATCCTCTGTGATTCTCCCTGCCTCCAGCTGTTCCAGGGTAAATTTTTCCATGGCTACCCTGTAGTTCCGGTAGGTCTGAGGCTCTTCTTCCTTCTGTTCCGTCATGCGCCGGTACACTGCCGCCCGCTTTTTATAATCCAGGGTATGATCATAGGCAAAATACATCCGTATGATCTGGGGCATATCCTGAAGGTTCGTATATTCCATGGACTCCATATAGTATTCATACAGTCCGGTAATCCGAAGGCCGTAGGATACCCCCTTCTCATACCACTCAAAATATTTATGCTCCTTTTTATCTCCTTTCATCAGAAGGAGGCAGATGGCTTTAATCAGATCTTCTGAAGGGTACAGCTCACTGCCCTTGCAGAGAATCTTAAAAAGCTGCTCATTAAACTCCGGATAATGCATGGTAAGGCTGGCCGCCTGCCGGATCACTTCCGCTGTCAGAAGCTGCTCCTTGGCCGCGAACCGCAGAAGCTGCAGCTCAAAGGCTCCCAGATGCCGCATGAGAAAGGGATTTTTCTTTAAAATCGGATAGGCTTCCAGATAGAGAATCCTGCTTCTGCAGCCGTAGCGGAACTGCTCGGCAGCCGCCTCATACCGGGCGTTCTCATCCCCCAGAAGAGATTCCTTCAGATAGAACAGGATCCACTGAAGCTTCCAGTTTGTCTTATCCCTGAGAAACATCCGGTCAATCTCTGCCTCCACCTGATCCACATACTCCTTGTCGCGATTGAAAAAGGTCGTCATATAAAGGAAAAAACCGTACCGCTCCGGGGTATTGAGCCGGCGTCTGGACTGCTCCAGGCTCTGCAAAAGCTTCAGCGCCTTCTGTCTTTTTCCATCCGCATAGTAAAGCTGCACAAGAAACAGCTCCGCGAAGGGATCGCTGCCTCCGGCCCGGCGGTAACTGTTGATCACGCTTACGGAACGGTCAATCCAAGTCTGTACATCAATCTTTTTCAGACGGAACCCAACATAGAGGGATTCCAGCTTTTTCTGCATAATCTTGCAGATATGCCCCTGCTTCTGGGCCGCCGGTTTTCCGGCCTTCTGAGCCGTCACCTGAATATAGATAGTCTGGTAGCAGGTAGAGAGCTTGACGCGCCCATAATTTCTGCCTCCGTGCATTAGGTTCGTGTCAATCACGACATTCAGGTCAAAGGTACTTCCTGCGAATTCATCGGTGGTAATCAGCTTTTTCTCCGGTCTTAAAAATCTTTCGTCTGTCTCTACCTGAATCTTCTGAAAGCCCGGCATGCTTTTCGTAATCTGTATCGTTTCCCGCACAGGCTCCGTAAGGGCGGTCAGTTCGATCTCATTCCTGTCAATGGAAATCTCCACCGCTTCCTTCTGTCCGGTTCCCGTAAGGAATTCCTCCAGGCTCTGGTAATTAAAGGAAGGTGTTCCCAGCCCCTGATAGAGACCATAAAGCTGGGGTTCCTTTTCTTTCAGATAATTCCGGAACCCCTGGGATATAAACTGACGGTACGCCTGCTGAAAATTCTCCCTGGCCAGCTTTGCCAGTCCCGCCACATCCAGACTGCTCTCCTGACTCTCCTGTTCCCGGCTTTTTTCCGCCCGTATTGTATAAGGGAGCGTGTATTCTCCCAGTTCAGAGCATATGGTAAAAGCTCCGTCCTCCACCCATCCTTCCGGCAGCCCGCTGCCGTCCACCTGATAGTGGATCTCATTCCTGGGCCCCTGAAACTCTACCGGGTTGCAGGTAATACGGGGGTTGGAGGAATAGAGAAAGCCTCTCACCTTCTCTTCCTGGGGATGCTCCAGAAAAAAGCTTTGCTGAAGCACCTCTCCAGGCTTCAGACGGATCTGGATTTCCTCCGGCCAAATCTTTAGCCTGGGCGTCTCGTATTCAAATTTTCCATTTAACAGCTGTTCAATTCTTCTCTTCACTTTATCACCTGGAGTATCTATTCTAAAAATTTCTTCAGTTCATCCATAAAGGTATTTACATCCTTAAACTCTCTGTAAACCGAGGCAAAACGCACGTAAGCCACAGCCTCCAGATCCTTCAGCTTGTCCATTACGATCTCGCCGATCACTTTGCTTTCGATCTCCCTCTCTTCTCTGTTGAAGATCTCCATCTCCGCCGCATCAATCAGCTCTTTGATCTTCTGAATGGGGATGGGGCGCTTGTAGCAGGCCCGCATCACGCCCGCTTCAATTTTGGCACGGTCATACTGCTCTCTCGTCTGATCCTTCTTAATGACAATCAGCGGAATCGTCTCTACCTTCTCATAGGTCGTAAAACGCTTCCCGCAGTGATCGCAGAGGCGTCGCCGCCGAATGGAGCTGTTGTCGTCCGCCGGCCGCGAATCCACTACCCGGGTATTGTCATGACTGCAAAAAGGACATTTCATCTTCTATTCCTCCCTGCCGGAAAGCGCTGCCCTCTGCAGGCCTCCGAAACGCGAATTCCATTGGCTGTTTTCATCTTTTTTGAGTATAGCGGATATGAGAAATACTGTCAATTCTTTAAAACCAACACTCCGCAATATATTTATCATATACTAATAACAAGAGAAAATCAAGGTAAGGACGGGTATGCGCTTTTTTGATCTGAAGCATAAGGAGGTTATTAATGTACAGTCATGCCGCTCCCTTGGATGCGTCAGCGATCTGGATATTGACTGCAAAACCGGCTGTATTCTCGCTCTGATCGTTCCCGGCCCCGGACGTCTGTGCTGGTTTCTGGGACAGGAATTTGAATACGTGATTCCCTGGAAATGCATCTGCCAGATCGGCACCGACATCATTTTAGTGGATATTGATGAAGAAAAGGCGCGGAAAAAATGCGGGTAGTTTACACCCGCAGATAGTTTTTCATAGATTTTAGGGCGCTTTTTTCCAGCCGGCTGACCTGCGCCTGGGAAATACCGATCTCAGAGGCTACCTCCATCTGGGTCTTGCCTTCAAAAAACCGCATTTCAATAATGTGCTTTTCCCGGTCGTTCAGCCGTTTCATAGCCTCATTCAATGAAATGGATTCCACCCAGTTCTCCTCTTTGCTCTTTTTGTCACTGATCTGATCCATCACGTACAGTGTATCTCCGCCTTCTGAATACACCGGATCATAAAGGCTCACAGGGCTCTGGATCGCATCCATTGCATAGACAATCTCTTCCTTTGGAATGCCGATCTCCTGGGCAATCTCGTTGATGGTGGGCTCCTTCAGGTGTTTTTTGGTAAAGCTTTCCCTGGCATAGATGGCTTTATACGCCGTATCTCTCAAGGATCTGCTTACCCGGATGGAATTATTATCTCTGAGATACCGCCGTATCTCCCCGATAATCATGGGAACCGCATAGGTGGAGAATTTTACATTCAGATTCGTATCAAAATTATCAATCGCTTTCATAAGGCCGATGCATCCAATCTGAAATAAATCATCCGCATTCTCATTGCTTCCGGAAAAGCGCTTGATGACGCTGAGAACCAGTCTTAGATTTCCTTTAATATACAGCTCCCTTGCCGCCTCATCCCCTGCTTTGATTCTTTCAAAGAGAAACTCTTTTTCATCATTGGTCAGGACGGGAAGCTTGGAAGTATTTACGCCACATATTTCAACCTTATTCAATGCCATGTGATCATCCTCCTAACTGTCTTAGTAGAATGATTCACAAGATAGGCGGACGATATTCGTCCGCCTGAAAAATTTAAAAAAGTTTTACTCCTTGACAAATCCTGTTACTGGGCAAGCTGGCCGGTGGCCGGATCGATCACATTCATATAGGCGTCCACCACGTTTCCGTCCTCATTTACTGTCACTCCCTCAATGGGAGTTCCGGTGGAATCCACCACCACGCCGTTCACCACATGGGCATCGTAAACCAGCGTGCCGTAGGCGTTAAATACCATAAAGGTGGTGGAAGCCGCCTCCGTCTGTTCTGACTGGGGCGCCGCTGTCTCCCCGGCGGTTTCATCTGTCTGAGCCCCGGCAGCTCCGTCTCCGCCAGTTTCATCTGTCTGGGCTCCGGCAGCTCCCTCCGAACCGGCTGTCTCCGATGTTCCGGCACCTGTTTCCCCGGTACCCTCTGCTTCAGAAGAAGACTCTGTGGCAGGCTCATCAGACGCGGAGAAGGGCACCTCCTCGCCCCTTCCTGTAAAGGATTCCAGGTGAAGCGTTCCCTGCTGTCCGCCCATCGCGTCCAGAATCGCCTTCAGGTTCGCTACTTTTTCCTCCAGATATTCGTCCTGTCCCAGCAGCGCTTCCACGCCGCCGATATAAACGGTCATATCCATATTATCTCCAAATCGTATTTCAGAAGCCTCCAAACCCTGATCAGAGAGAAGCTGCAGCAGGCTTAAAATGGTGCGCAGCTGCGCGCTGCTCTCCGCCGGAAGTCTCTGATATAAGGCTGCGTCTCCGATAGAGGCTCCTGTCACTACGGGAATCCCCTCCTTCACCTGATCTGAAATCTCCAGAACAGTTCCCTCACGGTCAAAATATACGTAATTCCCCTGATCTATATAACCTACGATTTCTTTTTCCTTTACTGTCACCTGCAGGGTAAAAGGCGAAGCAATCTCTACCTGCAGTTCCTCCAGATACGGCATATTGTCTGGCACCGCGCCATTTCTGTATTTCCATGCCAGATAAAAGGTGTTTGCCACAGGCACTCCATCCACCAGGTCTGACGAAATCTCCTGCTGGGTATGGTTTTGATTTCCCGACACCTTTATGGTTTTTACCTGAAACAAAAACACCGTCAGAAGAATGGCCGCCAGAACCAGCAGTCCGATTCCAAGTCTGACGATCCGTTTTCTTCTTTTATATCTTCTGTTCATCCTCTCTGTCACCTCCAAAAGGGGGCTTTACCCTCCTGTATCCTGTACAACCCTTATCCTGGCCCCTACGCTTCCCAGGTCGCGGCAGATATCTTCATAACCTCTCTCAATATATTCTGTTCTCTCAATCCTGGTAATTCCATCGGCCTGAAGTCCGGCGAGAACCAAAGCAGCCCCGCCCCGAAGGTCAGGAGCCTGAAGCCTGGCTCCTTTCAGCCGTCTTACCCCGTCAATGCAGGCCAGATTCCCATCCACCTGAATCTGTGCCCCCATTTTTCTCAGCTCCCAGGCTGTAGAGAAACGGTTCTCAAAAATCGTCTCACGGATCCGGCTTCTTCCGGAGGCCACACTGAAAGCCGCCATCAGAGGCGACTGGAGATCTGTGGGAAAATCCGGGTAGGGCCTCGTTTCCACGTAAGGGACCCCCTGGAGTCTCTCTTTTACCGCCACCGCCCACCGTTTCTCCTGATTCCAGACCTGCGCGCCCATGCGCCGCAGCACTCCCGCCGCGGCCCTTAGACTTTCTTCCGGACATCCGTGGACACACAGGCTTCCGCCTGTGCAGGCCGCTGCCAGGAGATACGTCCCCGCCACAATCCGGTCCGCCTGAATCTGCCAGACCCCCGGCTCCAGCCGGGACACACCCTGAATCCGCAGGCTGCCGTCCCTCCTCCGGCTGATTCTGGCTCCTCTGCAGTTTAAAAAGCTGCACAGCTCATCAATCTCCGGCTCTCTGGCAGGGTTCTCAATCCGGCTCTCCCCCTTGGCCAGCACGCAGGCCAGCAGACAGTTCTCCGTAGCTCCCACGCTGGGAAAAGGAAGCCGAATCCTTCCTCCTCGAATCTCACGGCACTCTGCCTGCAGCTGCTCCTGATTCAGAAACACGGCTCCCAGCTGCTTTAAGGCTTTCTGGTGAAGGTCCACCGGACGGCTCCCAATGGCGCATCCTCCCGGCATAGGCAGCACCGCCTTCCCCGTCCGTCCCAGCAAAGCGCCCAAAAACAACACCGAGGAACGGATCCTGGAAGCTTCGGTAGCGCGGATCTCCCACCGGCTTATGCAGGAAGCATCCACATATACGGTCCTGCCCAAACGCCTGACCCCGCACCCCAGCTCTCTCATAATCTGGAGGGTATCTTCCACATCTTTAATCTCAGGACAATTCTCAATCCTGCAGGTGCCCTCGCTCAGTATACAGGACACTAAAATGGGCAGCGCCGCATTCTTGGAGCCCTGAATCTGTATTTCTCCGAAAAGTGGTCTTCCTCCTGAAATTTCAAGATATTTCAAGGCCATCCCCCGGCTTTCGTCATCTGACCGCAAACGCAGTCAAAGACACCTTATATCCCAGTATATGCAAAATATCCCGGTTTGTCACTAAATTTTTTCTTAGGATTTCCTTTTTGAAATTTTCTTTCTTGAATTTTCTTTTTCTAATTTCCCTTTTCTGAATTTCCTTTCTTAAAAACTTCCCTCCTCTTTTTCCATGATTTCTTTTATCCGGCACAGCATATGGCTTACCATGAAGAAAGTGGTTTCATAGTGTACAAAATCCAATATATTCTCATCCCACATAATTTTCAGATTCGCCGGAAATTCCTCATCTGAATTCCAGAACTGCAAAATCATAGGAAGAAACTCAAAAGGATAAAGACAGAAGCTTACGTCTCCCACCTTCTCCTTCTCTCCGCCCAGGCTCTCACAGGCATGTGAGAGCTCTTCTGTTCTGCCGTCAAACCAGGCGGTTTCCCGTGAAAACATTCCTCTGCCGGGATTGGAAGCCTGCACCGTTCCTCTCAGCTGATTCAGACTGCAGAAGCTTCCGGAAAGGCGGCAGTCCTCCTTAGACTCACAGAGGACATCAAAAATCGACATCGCCTCATTGTACCCGGCGCCCGTACACTTCTGAAACCCGTCCTCCGACCATTCCGTTTTTCCTGTCCCCCGGTTTATCCGGTAGAGCCGTCCTGTGAATTTAATATACAGATACGTCTCATCATGCTCCAGATGAAACTTCTCAATCATACGCTCCTGGCTGTACTTTAAAAATCTTGCCTGCATCTGATCCCGCATGATTTCGTAGTTCGACTTTGCTTCTGACGTAAAATTATTTCTCATTTCTCAAAAACCTCTTTTCCCAAGTAACTCCCGGATTCGCAGGACAATCCAGCCGTCGCTGACGCCGGGCCGGTACTTTTCAAGTATCCGCGCAGTAAGCTGCTCCTCTTTTAAATGTATTTCTCCGGGACCCTCCCGTTGAGTCAAACGCCCCGGCTGCCCTCGCCAAACGGAATCGCGCACGCGTCCGCCCGCCTCACTGCTCGCATAAATGAAGGAATCGTAAAACTCTTCTGATACACTGTAAAGCCTCCCGTTGATCACAGCCCGCAGAGGCGCGTTTTCTTCCTGCAGCTCTTTCCAGCGGGAAGCGGCGGCGGCAGCCACAGAAGGCGGCACCTGTCTCTGAAGTCCTAAATATCTGTGCCATTTTGAGGGTAAAACCTCGCTCCATCCTCTGTACGGAAAAAGAGGAGAGGTTTCAACAAAATCCGAAACTTCTCCTTCACCCCATTCCTTTTCCCAGTCCGGCAGCCTAACAGCGTATACCTCACAGGAACCGATTTTCCACCGGACAAGCTGATCCATAAACCAGAGAAATCCGCACATTTCATCCGGCTGGTCGCTGTACCAGATTCTCACATTCTCTCCTGTCTCCAGGCGTTTCTTTATCTTCTCCAGATCTCCGGAAGCTCTCTCAAAAAACGCTTCCGCCGTCTCATAACCGGATTCTCCGCGAACAGCAAAAAGCTTTCGCAGTGTTTCAAGTCTGCCTGAACCAACTCCCTCTTCCCGAATATTTCCCACACTTTGAGCCAGCTCAAGTCCGAAAATGTCAGAAACACTTCCTCCCATAGGAACTGCCTGCTCCCAGGATAAGCGCATCTTTTCTTCTGCCTCTTCCAGAAAGTCTCTCACATTACTTTCGGCGGTTTCTTCCTTATGCCCGATCACTCCAATGGAGGATACGTTCATTTCTCCCTTCCCGAAGCTCTGGGCCAGCTTCAGGCTTCCCGCAGCACTTTCACTGAACAATACCTCTATCATGCAACGCGACACCTCAAATTCTTTCCCTGCTTCCAACCTCTTGCATCAGAATCATCCTTCACTGCAGCCTCGCCATGGCTGCTTACAGAGAATCACCTTGCGGTTCCCATACTTCCCGCAATCCATTCCCGAACCAGTTTCACACTGGCTTTGAATGCTTTCGATGTATTCTCTGCTGACATTCCCATGTCAGCCAGATTGATGGCTGTTTACCGGGCTTTATTCATTTCGCCTTCCTTTCTTCCCTCTATCTCACCTTCCCTGTAAATTTTTTCGGATACCTCACACATTTCTTTGTACTGTCTTTCCTCGCACTTTAAATAGTGAACTCTTTTTGACAATTCTCCATATTCCATGTTATTTGGATCCGCCGTTTTAAAATACTGCATCAGCTTTGCCATCTCTGAGCCATCGTCAGCGGCGGCGTTTACATGCAAAGCAAGGTTACATACGATATCTGGCTCTATCCTACCACTTCTCTGTAAATACGGCAACCAACCCGGAAAAAATTAATGGAAAATTCAGTTTCCTTTTAGAAATTTTTTCAGCTTTTTCCAGCAAAAGGCAAGGAC
>DVGK01000003.1 GCA_018712785.1 Candidatus Choladousia intestinavium
AGAAAAAAGGTAAGGATGGAAGAAAAGAGAATGGATGAAAATAAAATTTTAGTTGTGGAAGACGATGGGGATATTCATCGTTTATTAGTGAGGATTCTAAAGAAGGGCGGGTATGAGACATTATCTGCCTATTCCGGGACAGAAGCCCGGCTGCTCCTGGAGAGAGAAGAGCCGATGCTGATTCTCCTTGACTTGATGCTGCCGGGAATCAGCGGGGAGGAGGTTATTCATTTCGTTCGTCAGGAGCTGAAAAAAGATATTCCGATTCTGATTCTTTCGGCGAAAAGCAGTCTTGAGAGTAAGATAGAAACGATTACCAGAGGAGCGGACGATTATACAACGAAGCCCTTTGAGCCGGAGGAGGTTTTAGTGCGGATTATGGCTGTACTGCGGCGATATAAGCCGGAGAGCGGAAAGAAGCCGGAGCAGCACATGATCTACAAACAGTTGTCTCTGAACCCTGTTTCAAGGATTGTAACAGCAGCCGAAAAGCAGATTGCTCTTACACCTCATGAATTTGAGATCCTGCGTATTCT
Organism: Candidatus Choladousia intestinavium; assembly: GCA_018712785.1. GTDB lineage: Bacteria > Bacillota > Clostridia > Lachnospirales > Lachnospiraceae > Choladousia > Choladousia intestinavium. Next base: position 537 of record DVGK01000003.1, read on the forward strand.
TTTAGGCCAGCCGGACAAAGTGTTCTCCAGGGAGGCTCTCTATGAACAGGTGTGGAAGAACGGATATTATGGTGAGGATAATACTGTGAATGTCCACATAAGCAATATCCGCAGAAAGCTGTCAGCTGCGGGAATTCAGGAGGAGTATATTAAGACCGTGTGGGGCATTGGATTTAAAATGGCCTAGAATATAAGTTTTCTCTTTATGATTTCTTTAAACTTTCTTGAGGACTAATTAAGAATCAGAATCGTATAATCAGTGCGTAAGATCTGCAGAGGCTAAGGCGGCCGGCCCACTGCAGCGGGAAATAATCTCAGGAGGGATGAAAAAGAAATGAAGAATGAGTTTATCGTAGAAGCCAGAAATCTCTGTAAGTCATATGGAAGCTTTCAGGCTTTGAAAAGGGTCAGCCTTCAGGTGAGAAGAGGAGAGATCTATGGTCTGATCGGGGATAACGGAGCAGGCAAAACCACATTTTTAAAGCTTGTCGCGGGCCAGAGCTATCTGACGGAAGGTGAGCTGCTGCTTTTTGGAAAATCGGATATGTCTGAGCAGAACAGGCAGAGAAAAAGGATGGGAGTGCTGATCGAAGAACCAGGCTTTTATTCTCAGCTTTCTGTTGAGAAGAACCTGGAATACTACAGAATCCAAAAGGGGATTCCGGGCAAGGAAGCTGTGGAGCAGGCCCTGGAGCTTACGAATCTGACGGGTGTAAGAAAAAAGCTTGGAAAGCAGCTTTCCCTTGGAATGCGGCAGAGATTGGGGCTTGCCATTGCCCTGCTAGGGGAACCGGAGCTGCTTCTTCTTGACGAGCCGATTAATGGTCTGGATCCCAGCGGTATTATTGAAATGCGGCAGCTCTTTAACAGGCTGTGCCGGGAAAAGAATATTACAATTCTTATTTCCAGCCATATTCTGTCGGAACTGGAGCAGGTGGCAGATCTTTACGGTTTTCTGGATCAGGGGATACTGATGGAACAGATCCGCAGGGATGACCTTCAGGAAAAATGCAGTAATTATATAGAGATACGGGTATCAGATCCGGAAAGATACTGCGTTTTGCTGGACAGAAGACTTCCGGGACAGAAGTATCAGGTAAGGCCGGACAGAGCTGTCTGGATTTTGCAGCCGGAGGAAAGCGCCGATTATTACGGCATGCTTGCCGGCGAAGAAGGTATTGGAATCTATGAACTGGAACAGCACAGAGTATCTCTGGAGGAATATTTTCTCAAGCTGAAAGAGACTTCCAGAGCAAGCCAAGGGATACAGTAGGGAGGAGGAGATAAAATGCTGAATTATATGAGAAGTGAATGGTATCGGATCTTTCATACAAAAGCTTTGTGGGTGTTTACAGGGGTTCTTGCCGGCCTTCTGCTGGCCATGAACGCGGTCCTGTATCTTATGGGCAGGGGGGATCCAAGGTTTCCATACAGTACGATTCGTTTCAGCCTTTCGCCTCTTCTCTCGAATATGCTGATGATGGGGTGCTCCGGCCTTGCGTTGGCATCGATTCTGTTTTCCGATAAAAGTCAGGGAGGCATTATGAAAAACGCAGTGGCATACGGAATCTCAAGAACCAGGATTTTCGCTGGAAAATGTATTCTGTCTTCTGCGGCCGCTTTTCTCAGCATGCTTGTAATACTGGCGGTATATGTTGGCAGCGCCCTTTGGCTGCTGGACGGGGAATGGGAGCCCTATGTACAGATTCTCATCAGAGGGGTACTGGCAAATCTTCCCTTTGCTGTGGCATGCGTCATTTTGTTTGTGGCCTTCCAGCAGTTCCTGGGAAGAGAGATCCTGGCGATTCTGCCGTGGCTGGGGATTGTCTATGTCCTTCCTCTGATCTGCCTTTACGCGGGCTTTCAGTTTGAACCGCTGGGAAAAATTGCGGAATGGCTCCCCTATAACTACCTTCAGCTGGAGGTACAGGTAAATATGAGTCAGTATGAATGCCTTTGGATGAACAGTCAGGGGATGCTTAAATGTCTTGTGTCAGGCTTTGCCGGAATCGGATTCTTCCTGATCCTTGGGGTCTGCCTGAATCACAGAAAAGAATTATAATAAAAAGGAGGAGCGTACCGGAATGTTTTATTTACTTTTAGGAGGAATGATTCTGTTCCTGGCAGTTTCCGTCTGCTTTCTGGTACGCCTGTGCCTTTTAAAAAACGCTCTCAGGCGGTCGGCCGGAGAACTGAGAGAAATCAGAAAGGAAATAGAGGAAAACAGGATTCTGAAAATGGAGACAGGGGACCGGGATCTGGAAGTTTTACTGGAGGAAATAAATGATACGCTTCATGAAATCCGCAGAGAAAAGACGGACTTTATCCGCAGGGAAAAGGAATTTCAGCGGCAGATTGAGGATATCAGCCATGATCTTCGGACGCCTCTCACCTCGATTCTCGGATACCTGAAGCTGATGGACACAGAGAATATGAGCTGGGAAGAGCAGGAAGATTTTCTGGTAATTCAG
>DVGK01000037.1 GCA_018712785.1 Candidatus Choladousia intestinavium
AGTCTTCTGGGAGATTTTAAGGCTGTTCAAAACGGAAATGCCTGGTGTACCGGAAAAAATCTTTTCCAGGAGACTACAGGCATCGGTACGATGATCGCAGATATGCATCAAATGCTGACAGAGGATGACCCGTCTCTCACAGAACTGACCTACATGCACAAACTGCAGTGACAGGAGTGACAGAATGAAGAAGAAAATTTACGGAAGGTACGTCATGGCCTTTGGGCTGCTTATAGCTCTGCTGCTGGTTCTTTTTGTCTGGAACATCAACGCCGGCAGCATTCAGATGTCTGTGGGGGAGATCTTCCAGATCCTGACGGGAAACGGAGAGGATGAGACGGCCCGCAGCATTGTATGGGAAATCCGTCTTCCGAGAATTACGGCCGCCATGCTTTTAGGGGGAGCCCTTTCTGTTTCCGGGTTTCTTCTGCAGACCTTTTTCGGAAATCCCATTGCAGGCCCCTTTGTGCTGGGAATTTCCTCCGGGGCCAAGCTGGTGGTGGCCTTGGTGATGATTGCATGCCTGGAGCGCTCTTATGTGGCCGGTTCCTGGCTTCTGATCCTTTCCGCCTTTATGGGCTCCCTGATCTGTATGGGATTTATCCTGGCAGTGTCCGGAAGGGTGAAGCGGATGTCGATTTTGGTCATCTGCGGAATCATGATTGGCTATATCTGTTCGGCGGTGACGGACTTTGTGGTAACCTTCGCGGATGATTCCAACATTGTGAATCTTCACAACTGGTCCATGGGAAGCTTTTCCGGAATGACGTGGGACAATGTGGCCGTCATGGCGGCAGTGGTATTGGCAGCTTTTGCGGGAGCCTTCCTGCTCTCCAAGCCCATCAGCGCCTACCAGCTGGGGGAAGTGTACGCCAGAAATATGGGGGTGAACATCCGGGCTTTCCGTCTGCTTCTGATTCTGCTTTCCAGTATTCTCTCTGCCTGTGTTACTGCTTTCGCAGGCCCGATTTCCTTTGTGGGGATCGCGGTGCCCCACCTGGCAAAAAGTCTTTTAAAGACGGCGAAACCGATTTTGGTGATTCCCGCCTGCTTCCTGGGGGGAGGAGTCTTCTGCCTTTTCTGTGATCTGATTGCCAGGACAGTGTTCGCGCCCACAGAGCTGTCTATCAGCTCGGTGACGGCTGTGTTCGGGGCGCCCATTGTTATTTATATCATGATACGAAGGAAGAAGGCGGTGGACAGGGAATGATGGATTACTTTTTCTATACGGAACAGATGACAGTAGGATACGATGGAAAACCCCTGATTAAAGAGATTGAAATCCGCCTGCGCAGAGGCGAGATCCTCACTCTCATCGGCCCAAACGGCGCTGGCAAATCCACGATTCTAAAAAGCATCACAAGGCAGCTGAAGCTTCTGGGAGGGGCGGTTTATCTGGAACGGCAGAGTCTTGCGAAAATGTCGGGCAAGGAGGCAGCCAGGAGAATGTCCGCGGTGCTGACAGAGCGGATCCGGCCGGAACTGATGACCTGCCGGGAGGTGGTTGCCACAGGGCGATATCCCTACACAGGGACTCTGGGGATTTTATCCGGAGAGGACTGGGAAAAGGTAGAGGAGGCAATGGAGCTGGTTCATGTGACAGAGCTTAAGGAACGGGATTTTTCAGCGGTCAGCGACGGGCAGAGACAGAGAATTCTGCTGGCCCGGGCCATTTGTCAGGAGCCGGAGCTGATTATCATGGACGAACCTACCTCCTTTCTTGACATCCGGCATAAGCTGGAGTTTCTGTCGGTTTTAAAAGAACTGGTGAACAAAAAGAACACGGCGGTCATTCTCTCTCTTCATGAGCTGGATCTGGCTCAGAAAATTTCCGACTATATCCTCTGCGTACATGGGGAATTTATTGAAAGATACGGAACGCCGGAGGAGATTTTTACGGAGGATTATATCCGGCAGCTGTATAGAATGACCAAGGGCAGCTACAATGCGGCCTTTGGATGTCTGGAAATGGAAGCATGCCGGGGGGAACCAGAGATTTTTGTCATTGGAGGCGGCGGAAAGGGAATTCCCCTGTACCGGAAACTGCAGCGCCAGGGCGTACCCTTCGCGGCGGGAGTCCTGCACAAAAATGACGTGGATTACCAGGTGGCAAAGGCCCTGGCAGCCTGTGTTATCGGAGAAGAGCCTTTCGAGGCTATTTGTCAGCAGACCTTTCAGGAAGCGTTGGCTGTTATGGAAAAGTGTTCCAGAGTCTTCTGCTGCCTGGATTCTTTTGGAACCATGAATGAGAAAAACGGAAAGCTTTGGGAGCGTGCGAAAGCGCTTGGAAAGCACGTGACTGAAGTATAAGAGGGCCTGAAAACATCAGACCCTCTTTTATCAGCTGTTTTTCTTATAGATATAGAGAAGCCCCTTTAAGAGAAGGGCGTCATCCAGAATAATTTTGTGAGTGCAGTGAGGAATAATGGAACCAGCCAGACCGCCGGTAGCGATTACGGTGGCCTTTGTCTTTAATTCTTTCTCGATTCGGTCGATCATTTCGTCAATGCAGGCGGCATTTCCATGGATGATTCCGCTCTTCATGCACTCGCCGGTATTCTTTCCGATCAGGCGTTTGGGTGCCTCCAGGCTGATCCGATGAAGCTGAGAGGTGCGGTTGACCAGAGAATCCAGAGATACCCGGATGCCGGGGAGAATCATCCCGCCGATATAGTTTTTCTTACTGTCTACCACCGAAATCGTGGTTGCAGTGCCCAGATCAATAATAATCAGAGGCACCGGATGCTCTGCCAGGGCCGCTACGGCGTTCACGATCAGATCGCTTCCCACCTGTCCCGGATTGTCCATCAGAATATTCAATCCGGTTTTCACACCGGGCCCCACCACCATGGGTTCTTTTCCGATAATTTTGCTGATGGCCTCCCGAAAAAGATTCGTCAGCGGCGGAACCACGGAGGAGATGATGGAACCCTTCAGATCGTCCGGACGGATCTGATAAAGCTCCAGGACATTTTTTATACTGATGGCATATTCCAGAACGGTTCTGGAGCTGTCTGTGGAAAGTCTCTCCACGAACAGGATCTCATCGTCTCTGCAGCATCCGATTACCGTATTCGTATTTCCAATATCAATGGCTAAGATCATAGAGTGTCTCCTTTCTGCTGCTGTCAAGGGGTTCTTCCGCATTCTATCGAGGGGAAGAAGAGGTCTTAGGGAAGCGGGGCAGGCTGTCTCCTGCGATTTTCAGCAGCGCTTTTGTAATGGCAGTTACTAAAACAGCGGCTGCCAGGGCCTCAGGAATGCCGGAAGCCGTGACCGTTCCCATAATCAGCCCGAAGACGGCGCTGTAGGCTACGTTCTGGGCCTGGGCGTATTCATGGGCGAAGAGAAAATAAATACTTCCCATGACCGTGACCGTATTTACCATAGAGCCGATAAAGCCCACAAGAGCCAGAGAAAGATACGTATTGGCCTTTAATTTTTTCAGAAGAATCCACAGCCAGCCGGCGGCAACGCCGATTAATATACGGCACCCTACAGAAATCCAGAGAGCCTTCAAAACGCCGGGGAGTCCGGTTGTGCTGAGAAACGGGGAAAACGCAAAAGAGAGAAGCGTGGGAGCTACTGTATTGCTGACTAAAGAGCAGATACCGAAAATACCGCCCAGCAAAGCGCCGGCGGAAGGTCCCAGAAGAATCGCCCCTATGATAACGGGAATATGGACCGTGGTAGCCTTGATGATGGGAAGCTGAATCATGCCCAGAGGCGTATTTGCCAGAAGGATGACAATGGCAGCCAGAAGGGCGCAGCTTACAAGCCAGCGGGTGTCCTTGGTGTTTCTTTTCATATTAAAATTCCTCCTTGTTATTATTCCCGGGAAAGACGGAACAGATTTCAGAAACGCGCGGCTTCAGGTCCTGTCCTTGCATAAGGTACAGTCCAAAAAAGCAAAATTCTTTCCGCCGCGATCCTCTGACTGAAAAATCTGAAAACCGGCTGCTATAAGCCGGATGCGGGCTTTCCGTATGGGATACAATACAATTACAGACGGAGTATAGCACGGCACTGAAAAAAACACAATGTATTTATTTTAAAACATGATAATTACGCTAACAGTTCAGCTATCAGCAAGGAATAAAAAGAAAAGTATGGAAATAACGTGTAAGCGGCAGAAAAGAAAAGCTTACCTGAACAGATAAAATATGGTAAAATAATAACATTATTCAATCTATTTACTGCAAAGGAATGCGGCATACAGGAGGAATTGCCTATATGTTAAAAGAAAAAACCATTATCCTGGGAGTGACAGGGAGCATCGCCGCCTACAAAGCGGCAAACCTGGCAAGCCTGCTGAAAAAGCAGCAGGCAGACGTCCATGTGATTATGACGAAGAACGCCGGGGAGTTTATCACCCCTGTTACCTTTGAGACTCTTACAGGAAATAAATGTCTGATGGATACGTTCGACCGGAACTTTCAATTTGAGGTGGAGCATGTGGAGCTGGCGAAAAGAGCGGATCTTGTTCTGGTGGCTCCGGCTACGGCCAACGTGATTGCCAAGCTGGCCCACGGCCTGGCGGATGATATGCTGACCACCACGATTCTGGCCTGCACCTGTCCCAAGTATATCGCGCCGGCTATGAATACCAGGATGTATGAAAACCCTGTGACCCAGGACAACATAAAGCTGTTGGAAAGATATGGCTGGCATGTACTGGAGCCGGCAGTGGGAAGGCTGGCCTGCGGAGATACGGGAGCCGGCAAATTTCCCGATGAGAGCTGGATCCTCCAGTGGGTGCAAAGGGAGCTTGCCATGGAGAAGGATATGGAAGGGATGAAGGTCCTGGTGACAGCCGGCCCTACCATGGAAGCCCTGGATCCTGTCCGGTTTCTTTCAAATCATTCCACTGGAAAGATGGGGTACGCCATTGCGAAAATCTGCATGCTCCGGGGAGCGAAGGTAACCCTCGTCAGCGGCAGGACGAATCTGGAGCCTCCGGTGGGGGTAAAGCTGGTGCCGGTTACCAGCGCCCAGGAGATGTTTGAGGCGGTCAGCGGCGTTTCCCGGGAGCAGGATCTTGTGATCAAGGCCGCGGCGGTAGCGGACTACCGCCCCAGGGTGAAAGCGGAAGAAAAGATCAAGAAGAAGGACGGAGAACTGTTTCTTGAGCTGGAGCGCACAGTGGATATCCTGGGATGGCTGGGAGAGAATAAAAGGCCGGGGCAGGTACTCTGCGGCTTCGCTATGGAGACAGAACATATGCTGGAGAATGCCAGAGGCAAGCTTTTGAAAAAAAAAGCGGATGTCATTGCCGCTAATAATGTGAAGGTACAGGGGGCGGGATTTGGCACAGATACTAATGTAGTGACTTTGGTTACTGAAAAAGAAGAGCAGGAGCTAATGCTTATGAGTAAAGAGGAAGTAGCTGTTAAGCTCACGGATCTTCTTTTGGAAATTTACAGAGTGAAAAATCAGCAGGAGGAAAAAGAATGAAGTGTTATGAAGCGGTATGGGAGATTTTTAACAAATGTTCAAATAATCAGATGAGAGATGTATTTATCGATGAGATTGAAACAGATGATTTAGATGAATTCTTGAGAAATAAGTTTAAGGGAAAGGATTTGACTTTTGAGAAAACAGTGAAGGAAGACGGAACTATTATCTATGATATTATGGCTTCCGGAATCAAAGAACGGTATTCATTCACAGAAATCTAAGGAGAAGAAGATGGAAGATATATTTAAGTCTTTGCGGGAGCAAGGAATAAATCCGTATATTTTGGAAGAAATTCAGGCCTTCAGGGAAAAATATCCGGCCGCTCCGGAGCTTAAAAATCGGATTTCCGCTCCGGAGCTTCCCTATTACGGAAAAGAAGTATTTGAGATGGCTGCCGCTGCTCTGCTTGAAGGGGAACATCTGCTTCTCACCGGATCCAAGGCCACGGGAAAGAACATTCTTGCGGAGAATCTGGCCTATGTTTTCGGGAGGCCTGCTTACAATATTTCCTTCCATGTGAATACGGACAGCAGCAGCCTTATCGGGACAGATACTTTCCAAAATCAAGAGGTGCAGCTGCGAAAGGGGCCTGTTTATCTCTGCGGGGAGAATGGGGGATTCGGTATTTTCGATGAGATCAATATGGCCAAAAATGACGCAGTTTCCGTACTCCACGCTACGCTGGATTACAGACGGGTCATCGATGTGCCTGGCTATGACAGGATCCGCCTCCATGATGCCGCCCGCTTTATCGGTACCATGAACTATGGATACGCAGGTACCAGAGAATTGAATGAGGCCCTGATTTCCAGATTTCTCGTGATCGAGATGCCTTCCGTAAATGAAGAAACCCTGGAGAGGATTCTGAGAGATCTCTTCCAGGATTTCAAAGAAGAAGGTCTCCGCCAGATCCTTGGTTTGTTTATGGATCTCCAGACCAAGGCGGCCAACAATGAAATTTCCACAAAGGCCCTGGATCTTCGGGGACTGATCGGCGCTTTGAAAACAGTACGGGCGGGACTTTCGCCTCTGCAGGCTGTGCGCATGGGCATTGTAAATAAAAGCTTTGACCTGTTCGAGCGGGAGATGGTGGAGGATATTGTGATGACGCGGATTCCTGCCAGCTGGACAGCGGAAGATATTTTTGGATAAGAAGGTGAGAAGACTGGAAACAGATATTGTAACAGCGGCGGAAGCGGAAAACCGGATCCGGAATCTGATGTGGACCGTCAGCGGAGATTATAAGCTGGATACGAAGCTGGATGTGGAGTCCTTTTTTAAATCCAGATTTATCTCCCTTTACGACGCCGTGAAGCAGGGCGGGTTTGCCAAATATTTTAACCAGAATGATATGGCTATGTATCTGGTGAAAAAGATTTACTACGGGGCGGAGGAAAAGCCCCTGACGGAACTGGCCCAGGTCTGCGTGGACGCGGCCGTATGGAAAAAGGTTTCGGGGGAAAGGCCGGGCATTCCTGAGCTTCGGCGCAGGGCCTTTGAGGATCTTCTGGAATTTTCCTACGCAAGGCTCTGCGGTTCTCTGCCGGGGCGCCTTCGGGTGGCCATGATGCAGGAATATCTGGATGGCAGGAAGGCCAGGGAAAAGCAGCTGGAGACTCCTCTTTCCTGGCTGCGCACTCTGGAGGACGCCCAGGATGTTATGGAACTGATCCGGACGGTGGACCGGATGTACAACAGTATGATTGACCTGGGTTTTGAGAGAAAACACGGGGATCTGGAGCATGTGCTGGCAGCGGACGCAGAGGATTTGAAGGAATTTAACTGGAAGGATTTCCTGGAAGAGACGGCGGTGGAATACAGCCTGGAGGAGTATTTAAAGCAGATTACCCAGCGCCTTCTTACCTCCTCTGTGGAGGAGAGAGAGGAGAAGGAGGAGAGCGGAAGCGGCGGCCGAAGGGTCGTTCTTCTGGATCAGGAAGCCCTGAATAAGATGTATTCCTACATGGAGCTGAATTACGGCCGCTCTTATCTGTCACCCAGGGAGCAGAAGCAGCAGAATTACCGTCTCTGCCGGGGCGCCCACGCGGACTGCAGCCTGTACTTTACAGAAGGGATCCTCAGGGCGCCGGTCATGTCCAATGCCCAGTATGTGAACGCGAAGCGACACGCGGAGAAAAACAGGCTGCTCTTTCGGAACAGCTTTTATATGCTGAAACGGAACATTGAACTTCTCACAGGAGAGCTGAAACGTTCTCTGGTCCGAAGGCAGGAACCGGAATGGTTTTCTTCCGATTACGGGACGATTGTGCCTTCCAGGCTCTGGAAGGTGGGCCGCCTGCCGGATCCTGGAAAGCTTTTTGTGAGAACCAATAAAAGAGACCAGTCTGAATTTGTAGTAGATATCCTGATGGATGCCAGCGGATCTCAGAGAGACCGGCAGGGACAGGTGGCGCTGCAGGCTTACATTATCAGCGAGTCATTAAGCAACAACCGGATTCCTCACCGGATTATGGGGTTTTGTACCTTCTGGGACTATACGGTGATGCAGCGCTTTAGGGAGTATGATGACCCCAGAAGCGAAAACCAGAGAGTGCTGGATTTCGTTACTTCCGCCAACAACCGGGACGGCCTTGCCATCCGGGCAGCCGGGGACGGTCTCCTTCGCAGGCCGGAGGAAAACAAGATCCTGATCGTGCTCAGCGACGGGCGGCCCAACGATGTGATTGTAAACCGGCCCGGGAGCCGCAATCCCAAACCTTACCAGGGAGAATACGCAGTGCGCGACACTGCCTATGAAGTGAGAAAGCTTCGGGGCGAGGGTGTGTATGTCCTGGGTGTTTTCGCGGGAAAGGAAAAGGATTTGGCGGCGGAGAAGAAAATATTCGGGAAGGATTTCGCCTATATCCGCGAGATCGCCAACTTTTCCAGGGTGACTGGAAGATATCTGAGACGGCTTCTGGACTGGGAAGGGACATAAACGCCGCACATTTTTTTCTGGAAAATCTGGACAAATAGGGAATTGTTTCGTATTATAGTAAAAGTTATATTAGAGCAGGACGAAAGTGCAGAGCTTCGGGATTGGCTTCCCGGTTTTTTGTCCGCAGATGAAAGGTGAGTAGTCTCGGAAACTCAATAAACAATTGAGAAAATTTGAGACTTAGTCAGAAAAGGGGGATGCTTGAGCAATCAGGAAAGACTTCAGAGTGTATAGCGAAGAACTACCGGTTGATACGGGCATAACTTTAAGACCTCCAAGGGACAGGAGATCCAAGAAAGGTCTTATGAAGTAAGCAGTCATCAAACCGCTGTCTGTTGTTTGAACCGGGCATCCAGATGGATGCAGATGCCGATCATTGTGGCATAAAAAGAATAATGGTCTTTACGGTGTATCATCATGTGGTGCAGCCCGTAATCATTCAGGATGCGGTTGTTGATTCTTTCGGTTGCTGTACGTTGTCTGTAGATTCTCTTGTAGGCCGCTGTACCGCGGGGAACATCCGTATATAAACGAATATCCCATTCCGGTCTGGTTTTTATGACACGGCCATATTTCGCATTGGAACAGATCCGGGAACACTTGGATCCATGGTCTTTGCCAAAAGGACAGCGCCACATAAGATAGCCAGTGCGCCTGTCCTGCCCATTCGGAACCATAGGGAGACCGGCATCACATAGGGGCGTCCCGTTTTTATCGATCCGGATGGTGTCAGGGATTGTTTTTGGCCTGCCACATTTCGTGTTAAGATCGATAAAAGCGCTGATACCGCGTTCTTTTAGGAGGCGGTAAGTGGGCATGTTGTCCATGGCAGAATCCAGGCACATATTTTTAACCGAAAGGCCAGGCATATGTTTTTCCATTTCTTGGAAAGCGGTAAGGAAACTGACGGAGTCATGTCGTTTTGCACTGGTAAAACGAAGCAGGAGGGGAACATCCGTGCAGAGGGAACTGTTATAGCAGGAGAGCTGGAACAGGGTATAACCAAAATAGTACTTATCAAGGGCAGAGTCCCATCCCCAGCTGGCATCCGGGTCAGAATAGTGTCGGGGTGCGGTGGATAGTTCCTCCGGAGAAAGAGAAGCTCGCTGCTCTTTCGTATGTTTGCCCCGTGAGTTTGCGTGAGTATGTACGGCAGTGCCATCGCCCGAGACAGTAAGGGGAGCAGAAGGGATGACTCCGCAGCGGATGGAAGGAAGGACGGCCACATGGTAAAAAAATGCCTGGAGCCTGGCTTCAAAATTAAAAAGGATCTCCTTGTGATTTAAAATACGTGAGGCAATCCTTTCCGTGATGTTGATGGATCTCTCGACAGCTTTCTGATGCTTCCCATTCGGCCTGTCAGGCCTGGAGGAATTCCAGGAAGCGGGGAGAAGTTTCTTGCGGGAATAAAGATCCGTGGCGGCATGGATCCAGAGGCGGTCCATAAAATCAAAATAAGAGCCGAGAGGCGGGAGGGAATCCGGAGGGCAGCCGATGAGAGCGGCGAGGACGCGATCATGGGAGAGCCTGGAGACCCAGAGGGTGAGGGAAGGCGGCGTAAGGCCCATGGAGACCAAAAGGAAAAAGAGGATGAAAGAGCGCAGGATCTGAGGCTGGTTTTTAGCGGGTCTGCCAGTAGAGGAATAAAAAGGCAGGAGGACCCCCATGGCGATATCAGTGTCGAAAAGATGTAGTTTCTGCCAGGGGATCCAAAGGTCAGTATGAAGCCTGGTCCTTTCAGAGGAATCGAAAGAGACCTTGGAATTAAGGAAAAAACATTTGTAGTCCTGCATGGATTGCCAGTGTTTTATCATAGTGCGGAACCTCCTTGTAAGTAAGTTGTGGTGGAATACTTCTTAATTACAAGGGCGCATTTGATAACTGGGACAGTTATCAAATGCGCCGCACAATTCAGAGGCAATGTCAATAGTTATTTAAAAATTTTATGAAATTGTTTCCCGAAATATGGAGGAAAACAGAAATGAAGAACAAGAAAAAGGGGCGGAAATACGGGCTATATTGAGTTTCCGAGACCGCTC
>DVGK01000038.1 GCA_018712785.1 Candidatus Choladousia intestinavium
TTATTTTTCGCAGCAGTTCTGCCTTCATCAAACAGATAGGACAGAAGCTGATACTGCACCTCCCGCTACACTTTAGTAAGAAACTACGGTTGTTCCCAGGGGACAGTTTCTGTTTATAAAATTTAAATCAGAGTCTGAAAGTCTTACGCATCCAAGAGATACTGCCGAACGTGTATTCCCGTCTATTCTTCTGTGGAAAGAATTTCCTTTTCCCGTTCTTGAATTCCAGGTGAAATAGAACTTAGGTCCTCCGTACTCCCAGCCCCTCTTAATCAGGCGGAACGTTCCTACAGGCGTCCTGCCCATCTGCCCGATTACGCATGGGCCGCTTCTTACCAGCTTCCACTCGCCCTCGGAGCCCCGGAATATATTCACGTTCATCGTATACTGGCTGATCCAGATCAGATACTTGGTTTTGCTGGAATAGCCTTTCTCATTTATGAAAGCTTCTTTCTGCTTTTTCGTATAATACTTCTTTGTGGTTTTAATGCTTGTATATCTCAGCTTGGAACCGGACATTTTGGCTTTGCTGCCATTTTTCAAGATTACAGTAACGTTTCCTGAGCCTCGGCTGGTAGATGTAACCTTAGCGCCGGCTCTGAGCGTCACCTTCTTTCCGGTGGATGACACAGTGGCCGTAGCTTTCGATTTCACAGTGGCATTAAAGTATCTTCCATGTACGCTGGCGGCCGAAGAAGAATAGGTCCTGGCTTTCCCCTTTACCTCTTTTGACTTTTTGCTGTAGACGGCCTTTCCCTGCAGTGTTCTGTAGCTCCTGACTACAAATTTATAAGTTGTCTCCGCCTTCAGTCCAGTTGCGCGGAAGGAAGTCTCTTTTGTTTTCCCCAGTCTCTTGTATGTACCTGTCTTCTCGTCATACCGGTATACAATATACCCTGTGGCATCCTTCACTTTTGACCACTTCAGCAGGATCGTTTTATTTCCATAGCTGGCAATTCTAAAATCAGAAGGAGTTGCCGGCGTCTTTACCTGGGTGGCGATCGTCACCTGGGGGGAACCTGCCTCGCTTTTATAAACCTTCTTTCCGGATTTCCGGTAGGCGTACACTTTATACGTATAGTTTTTGTTTACTTTCAGCTTCTTAACCGTATAAGACCGTTTTGAGGTTGTGGCAATTCTCTTTAATGAACCGCCGCTTCCCACACGATACACATAATAACCGTCCGCATCGGAGGCCTTTGACCACCACAGCTTTACTGAAGTCTCTGACACTGCTTTGGCCTTCAGTCTTTTTACATTTCCAGGTTCCTTTTGCGCCGCACAGACTGAAATCCCTGTTCCCAAAAGGAACATACATAGAAGCAAAAATATAAATGTTACTTTTTTCATCCCTCTCATATTAAAACTGCCCTTTCTTTCTAATTTCCTTTATAAATAATTTTAGAATCTTTTAAGAAAGATGTCAAGAAAATATAAGGGCAAAACAGTAAATTTCACCTGAATATTACGGCGACAGCCGGCGGACGGCAACCGACGGCTAAAGATAAAAAAACTGCTGTACACTCTCAAAACTGTGTACAGCAGCTCATACTTTTTTTGAAACCCCAGAGTGCCGTTTCCCATATTTTGACTCCTAGCAAAGCTAGGTGGGTATCCGCAGAAACAGTTTCTGTCTTCCACTGCTATGGAGGCCTGACATACGCTGCTCAATTTAAGAATCCCATAAAAGTAAATGTAGGTTCAAAATTACGGGAGTGTCGCACACCCCAGGAATTTAGTTTTCAAGATCTGTCATAATCATTATACTCTAGTATATGCAGATCTGCAATAATATTTTCACGGATTTTTGCCGGTTCGCCCGTTGAATCCTGTGGACCCGCAGCCACACGGCAAACCCGTGGTTCAGATATCATTTAGCTCTGCAGGCTCTCAAACGTCTTCCGGACCTCTTTTATAAAGTCTTCGCTGTTCAGCACCGTTACATCCTTCAGGGTAGTAATCAGCGCCAGATCCTTCGTCATTCTTCCGCTCTCAATAGTCTGGATCACGGCTTTCTCCATGCGGTCGGCATATTCCTGCAGCTCTTTGATCCCGTCCAGCTCTCCTCTTTTTCTCAGGGCTCCTGTCCAGGCAAAGATCGTAGCCACTGAATTCGTAGAAGTCTCCTCACCTTTCAGATACTTATAGTAGTGGCGCTGTACGGTCCCATGGGCAGCCTCATATTCATAGCATCCGTCGGGAGATACCAGAACAGAGGTCATCATGGCCAGCGACCCGAAGGCCGATGAAACCATATCGCTCATAACATCACCATCATAATTTTTGCATGCCCATATGAATCCGCCCTCCGACTTCACCACACGGGCTACCGCATCATCAATCAGCGTATAGAAATAAGTGATCCCGGCTTTTTCAAACTTTTCTTTATACTCTTTGTCAAAAATTTCCTGATAAATGTCCTTAAAGGTATGATCGTATTTCTTTGAAATCGTATCCTTTGTGGCAAACCACAGCTCCTGCTTTGTATCCAAAGCATAATTAAAGCAGCTCCGGGCAAAGCTTTCGATGGAAGAATTCAGATTATGCATTCCCTGAAGGACCCCCGGGCCCTTGAAATCAAAAATAGTCTCCCGTGTCTCTTTCCCATCCTGATCTGTAAATACCAGTTCAGCCTTCCCGGGCTTTTCTACAATCATCTCTGTATTTTTGTAAACATCCCCATAAGCGTGACGAGCAATGGTAATCGGTTTCTTCCAGCTTCTCACATAAGGCTCAATCCCTTTTACAATAATGGGCGCGCGGAAAACGGTGCCGTCCAGAATCGCGCGGATGGTGCCGTTGGGACTTTTCCACATTTCCTTCAGGTCATATTCTTCCATTCTGGCCGCATTCGGTGTAATTGTGGCACACTTTACCGCTACGCCGTACTTTTTATTGGCATTTGCGCTGTCCACAGTAACCTGGTCATCCGTAGCGTTCCTGTTCTCCAGCCCTAAATCATAATATTCGCTTTTCAAATCAATATAGGGAAAGATCAATTCTTCTTTGATTATTTTCCAGAGTACTCTGGTCATCTCATCCCCATCCATCTCTACCAGCGGGGTTTTCATCTCTATTTTCTGCATTGGCTTTTCCTCCGTTTCTGATTCCCTGATTTCGTCATCTGATTTTATCATCTCTGAAGCCATCCGTCAATTTTTTTGCCTTCAAAGCCTGATCCGCAGCGCTATTCTCTCGCCCAGTTAAATGAATACCGAACCGCTTTGTTCCATCCTTTCAGTCTGCGGCTGCGCTCTTCCTCTTCCATCTGCGGATAAAAGATCTGATCCGCCTTCCAGTTCTCCCTTATTTCCTCCATATCCTTCCAGTAACCTACTGCCAGTCCTGCCAGATAAGCTGCCCCAGCAGCGGTTGTCTCCGTGGAGAAGGGCCGGTATACTTCTTTTCCGATCACATCCGCCTGATACTGCATCAGAAAATTGTTGGCGCTGGCGCCGCCATCTACCTTAAGTCCCGCCAGTTCAATGCCTGAATCCGCTTCCATAGCGCGTATCACATCATAGGTCTGATACGCGATGGATTCCAGGGTAGCCCGTACAATGTGGTACTTATTAACTCCCCTGGTTATGCCCACGATACATCCTCTGGCATACTGATCCCAGTAAGGAGCGCCCAATCCGGTAAAAGCCGGGACAACGTAGCACCCGTGGGTGTCCGGAACCCGCCCTGCAATCCATTCTGTATCCGGAGCCGAATCGATCAAATGCATCTCATCCCGGAGCCACTGGATTGCCGCGCCCGATACAAATACAGATCCCTCCAAGGCATACGTAATCTTTCCATTCATTCCCCAGCCGATGGTGGTTACCAGTCCATTTTTAGAGTACACCGGCTGTTCTCCTGTGTTCATCAGAAGAAAACCGCCTGTTCCATACGTATTCTTCACCTCTCCCTTACGGAAGCAGTTCTGTCCGAAGAGCGCGGCCTGCTGATCTCCCGCAGCGCCGGAAATCACAATAGAGCCCCCCAAAAACTCCGGAGCCGTCCTGCCGTAAACCATACTGGAGGGCACAACCTCGGGAAGCATGGATGCGGGAATCTCCATTTCCTCCAGTATTTCCTGATCCCACTGCAGAGTGTTGATATTAAAAAGCATGGTGCGGGACGCATTGGAGTAATCCGTTACATGAACCTGCCCCTTTGTCAGTTTCCAGATCAGCCAGGTATCTACGGTCCCAAACAGAAGTTTTCCCTGCTTTGCTCTCTCTCTGGCGCCCTCTACGTTTTCCAAAATCCAGCGGATCTTGGTAGCTGAAAAATAGGGATCTATGACCAGCCCCGTTTTTTCATGGAACTTTTCTGTCAGCCCCTTCTCCTTCAGCCTGTCGCAGTACTCAGAGGTCCGCCTGCACTGCCAAACAATCGCGTTGTAAACCGGTACTCCCGTCTCCCGGTCCCAGACGATTACAGTCTCCCGCTGATTTGAAATTCCAAGGGCCGAAATATCTCCAGCGGAAGCTCCGATCTTCGACATAGCTTCCACTGCCACGCCCAGCTGCGCGGACCAGATTTCATCCGCATTATGCTCAACCCATCCAGGCTTTGGAAAAAACTGCGTAAACTCCTTCTGTGCCACGCTGCAGATTTTTCCTTCCTGGTCAAACAAAATACAGCGGTTGCTGGTGGTTCCTGCATCCAGAGCCATAATGTACTTTCCCATTTGTGCCACCTTCCGTTCTTTTTTATTCTTTATCATACTATATTTATTCCTGTTAAGCAAGAAAGAGTGTTCCGGCTGCCCGGGCCGTCCGCCCGTCTATGGTCGTCCTGTAGCAGGGTCAAAGCTTACAGTCTCCCGGGCAGGTCACAGAAGTCTCTCCACATCCGGCATGCCCCAGCCCTGCCAGTTCGGCGGAAGCCTCAGGTCTCTGGCGCTTTCTTTCAGCCGCATTTTTACCTCTACATTGGTCAGCTGCGGATACTTAGATAAAAGCAGCGCCGCGCAGCCAGACACAACCGGAGCCGCCATGGAAGTCCCGCTTTTTGCCGCATAAGGCTTTCCCTTTCGCCAAAGCGTGCTGCAGGAAAAAATGTTGGTTCCGGGAGCCACCAGCTCCGGCTTGCAGATGCACTGCCCTGTAGGCCCTCTTCCGGAATAGTTTCCTCTTCCGGCTGTCCCAAAAGCATAGAAACCGTCCGCCGCCCCCACAGTGATAACTTTCTTGCTGTTCCCGGGAACTGTGACGCTCCCCGGTCTAGGGCCCAGATTCCCCGCAGCCACCACCACTGTAATTCCCGCGTCCCAGGCTTTTTCCACCCATTCCACCAGCCGAAGGGAGACCGTATCTTCTTCTCCTTTGTCCGCCCCCGCAGAAAGATTCATAATCCGTATATCATAATGTTCCTGGTTGTCTATAATCCACTGAATGGCTCTGATAATATGCTCTATCTGCCCCTGTCCCATCCGGTCCAGTACTTTAAGGTGAATCAGACCGCATTCCGGCGCAATTCCGCAGTACTTTCCTCCCAGGCTGCTTCCGTCTCCTCCGAGAATCCCTGTTACATGCGTTCCATGGGAAGCGTCATCGTAGCATTCTTCCCTCCCTCTTACAAAATCTTTAAAATATAAAATCCGCTTTTGAAAATCCGGATGCCTGCACATACCTGTATCCAGTATGGCAGCCGTAATTCCCTGGCCCCGGATTCCCCGGCGGTGTGCTCTTTCCACATTTACTGCCTGTCGTACCTGGTTCATAAAAACTCCTTTTTTCATTAACATATGCGGAAGATTCTCTCCTTGTCTCGAAGGGACCGGGAGAACCTCTCATATCTCCCTTTCTTCTCTCATAAAATATGAAAAAGCTTTTTGAATGCCTGTACAGGCATTTACGCAGGTGGCCTATGAACACAGACCGATTTTACATTGCCTCTTCAGAAATCTCCGCCTCTCCGCCGGTTTCAGAAGAATACGCGGATCTGATCTACCGGTATCAGGAACCCTCCGGCCAGTCCCCCATCCAGCTGGATCAATACCACCCTCAGATCGTCAATTCTCAGTATGTAATTCTCCATCTTCCCATTTCCCAGGGTTTTACGACCACAAGAGCAGCCGGCTACGCCACGATCCCCAAACTTTTTACCTTTTTAAGCACCGCCAGCCTGGAGGATTCCGGCATCCTGACCACTCTGTCCCAGCCGGTTCTCGACCTTACCGGCAAAGGCGTCCTGGTCGGTTTTCTGGATTCCGGTATTGATTATACACACCCCGCGTTTCGAAACGCAGACGGCTCTACCAGAATTTTCGGTCTCTGGGATCAGACCGATCAAAGGGGTACGCCGCCTCTTGATCTGTCCTATGGAACAGAATATACCCAGGAGGAGATCAACCAGGCCCTGCGAAGCTCCGATCCGTATTCCATCGTCCCGGAACGGGACGATCTGGGACACGGAACCGCTGTAGCCGGCATCGCCTGCGGCTCTCCGGACAGATACAGTGATTTTTACGGAGCCGCCCCCGGAAGCGGCCTTCTGGTAGTCAAACTGAAACAGGCGAAGCAATACCTGAGAGATTACTTTCTGACGCTTCCCGAAGCCCCCGTCTACCAGGAATCCGATCTGATGCTTGGAGTCAGGTACCTGGTACAGACCGCGCGCGCTCTCCAGCGCCCTCTGGTAATTTGTATTGCCCTTGGGACAAATCAGGGAGGACACACCGGCGTCTCACCTCTGGAAAATGTACTCACATCCTCCCAGTCCGTCTCCGGTGTCTACGTATGCACGGCTGCGGGAAACGAGGCAGGAAAAGGACATCATTATTACGGAAAAGTCAGGGAACAGGGAGATACTGTAGATGTGGAGCTTCTTGTAAACGACCAGACAGAAGGCTTTATCTGCGAATTCTGGGCGGATGCTCCTGAGCTTTACAGCATTGGCTTTACTTCTCCCCTGGGAGAAACCATCCAGCCGGTTCCGCCCCGTACTTTTTTCAGCCAGGAATTCTCTCTGCTTCTGGAAAACAGCAGGATTACTCTTGACTACGAGATTGTAGAAACTCTCTCCGGTTCCCAGCTGGCTCTGATTCGCTTTATCCGTCCTTCTGTCGGTTTATGGCGCCTGAAAATTGTAAACCGTGAATTTATAAACGGCAGTTTCCATATGTGGCTTCCCATCAGCGGCCTCGTCAATCCAGAAATACGGTTTTATATGCCGAACCCTGATACTACCCTAGTCATCCCTTCCCTTGCAGAGGCCGTTCTGACCACCAGCACTTATAACGCGTACAACGGCAGCCTTTTTATCCACTCAAGCCGCGGCTACACAAGAAACGGTATTCTGAAACCAGATCTGGCATCTCCCGGCGTGGATGTAACATGTCCCGTTCCCAACGGCGGCTTTTCATCTGTCACCGGCTCCAGTGCAGCTTCCGCTCTTCTTTCAGGAGCTTCTGCTCTTCTGGTAGAATGGGGACTGAAGCGCCCGGTTCCCAGATTTTTCAGCGCTAATGAGCTGAAAAATCTTTTTCTGCGTGGAACAGTCCGAAAATCCAATCTCCTCTATCCCAACCGGGAATGGGGCTACGGCACTATGAACCTCTATGGAATCTTCGAGTCTCTGATTGGAAACTGAACTGCACACTTTCTGCACCTACGCATATGATACAGTGTAAAAGATATTTGGAGGAACAACAATATGAGCGATTTGGCAGCTACCAACTGCGGATGCGGATGTGAAGGTACAAATGGGAATTCTTTAATCTGGCTGATTCTTCTTCTGTCCTGCTGCGGCGGAAACAGCATGTTCTCCGGAAACGGCTGCGGCGGAAATGACAGCTGCTGTCTGATTCTTCTTCTGCTGCTTTGCTGCGGCGGATGCGGCGGAAGCTTTTTGGGCAGCGGTTCCGGAAACGGCTGCGGATGCGGATGCTAAACAGTGTTCGAATTTTCTGATCTGTAAAACATTCTCTCTGAGAAAAGAGAAGAAGCGGGATGGCTCCCGCTTCTTCTTATTTTCCTCTCCTCCGCTGCCTATTTTTCTCTTCGCTCTGCCCTTTTACCATATTTTTTTTCCGCTCCTCTTCCTTTTTTCTTTTATTCAGACGCTGAAAGCATTCGTCATCTATCTCATAGAAGGCATTGCCCTCCTTAATAATCTGTCCCATTATTTTTCCTCTTTTTTATTAGCATATTCTCCTGGGAATATTCCTGTGTATGAAAACATATAGATAGAAAAAAACAGGATCGCATATGCTGACTGCCATTGACCAGGTGGCCAATCAAAATCACCTGCAGATGATCAAAGCAGCTATCCCTTATCTGGATATCCGGAGACAGAAAATGGTCTCCGTGTGTGTCAAGCTTCTGGAGCTTGAGAATGTCCTTGCCTTTTACAGACAATCAGAAGAGTCTGCCCTTCAGGCCTGCAGCCTGAACCAGGAATCTGGCGGCGCCGCGGACATTCTCAATGATATCAGGAATTACTGCGATAAGGGAGAACAGGATTTGATTGACCAGTGTATTTCTATGCTTAATACTTTGGAACTGTACACCACCCTTGCTCAGCAGACAGATGTTCCGTAGCTTTTCCGCTGGCCGGACTGTTGTGGAACGAAAAGCAAAAGGTTTTGAAAGGAGGCTTTCTATGAGCGACGAATCCTGGGCGAAGGATCCCTCCCTCTCCGGAATCGATCCTGCCAAACTGCAGATGCTTTTATCTTTTACCCAGCAGGCGCAGGGCAAAAATCAAAATGAGCTGCTGCCCATACTCATGGCAGCAGCTTCACAGTCAAAAAAAAATAAAATGTCTTTTCAGCCCTCCGAAATCGAGGCAATCATCAGCGTGCTAAAAGCCGGAAAATCTCCGGAAGAGACGCAGAAAATTGACCGTATGTGGGCACTTATGAAGCAGTTCGGAAAGATGGGATAGGCAAAAATTCACGCCTGTTCCGCCTTCAGCAGGCTGCAGAACAAGGAAAGGGCCCGTTCTGCGGCTGCCTGGCGAATTTCCTGCCGGCTTCCGTGAAAAGTACATTTCAAAACCTTCCCCCTGCCCCGTATACAGCAGCCGATATATACAAGACCGACTGGTTCATCTCCCAGGGCAGGGCCGGCATAGCCGGTCACAGAGATGCATCCGTCAGCCCTCGCCCTGCGCATAGCGCCCAGAGCCATCTCCCATGCTGTCTCCCGGCTTACCGCCGTATATTTTTTCAGCGTTCTTTTTTTTACACCCAGCATTCTGTGCTTGGCCTGATCACAGTACGTCACATATCCCTGATGAAAGACTTCCGAGCTGCCCGGCACGGAAGTAATGGCCGCCGCCACCATCCCTCCTGTACAGGACTCCGCCGTAGTCATCGTCATCTTTCTCTCCCGAAGGGTAT
Source organism: Candidatus Choladousia intestinavium (assembly GCA_018712785.1). Classification (GTDB taxonomy): domain Bacteria; phylum Bacillota; class Clostridia; order Lachnospirales; family Lachnospiraceae; genus Choladousia; species Choladousia intestinavium. The sequence continues at coordinate 9,341 of DVGK01000038.1, forward strand.
TTACCATCCATTCCGCGCTCAATTACATTTCACCTTCCAGCACTTTGCGGTTCTTGATCAGATAATCTGCCAGGGAAACCACTGTGAGAATCAGAGAGATCCACACAGACGCCTGGGCCAGTATGTCAAAGAATCCTCCCAGATCCAGAATCAGAAGAATGACCATAATCATCTGAAATACCGTCTTAAATTTTCCCCAGTAGCTGGCCGCAATCACAATCCCTTTGTCTGAGGCCACCAGTCTGAACCCGCTGATAATAAACTCTCTGCCGATAATGATAATTACAATCCAGCCAGCCAGCATTCCCTGCTCCACAAGGCAGATCAGGGCCGAACATACCAGCAGCTTATCCGCTATAGGGTCCATGAACTTTCCAAAATCTGTAATCAGATGATGCTTCCTGGCAATATGGCCGTCCAGGCAGTCTGTAAGGCTTGCCAGAATAAACAATGCCGCCGCCACATACTTTCCGTTTTCTCCCAGTCCGTTCCACAGCATAAAAAAGACAAAAAAGGGAACCATAATAACACGAAGAACCGTTAACTTATTTGGCAAATTCATCGCAAATCTCTCCTATTAAATCATATTCCGAAGCTCCGGTAATCCTGGTCTTCACAAAATCCCCGGACATCAGAGTCTCCTGCGTACGCAAAAACAGATACCCGTCTACATCCGGAGCGTCGCCATACGTTCTGGCCACATAGACATCCTCACCGGACACCTGGCCTTCAACTATAGCTGTCACCACACGTCCTTCCATATCCCGGGCTTTGTCGAAAGCGATCTCCTGCTGCAGCTCCATGAGTTCATCTCTCCAGGTAAGCTTCGTCTCCTCATCGATCTGATCCGGCATAGACGCAGCCGGAGTATCCTCCTCCTGAGAATAGGCAAACACTCCCAGACGGTCAAACTCCATTTCATCCACGAATTCCATCATCTCCTGATGCTGCTCCCGGGTCTCGCCTGGAAATCCGGCAATCAGAGTGGTTCGCAGAATAATATCGGGAATCTCTCTGCGCAGCATTTCAACGATAGAAATCAAATCCTCCTTGCTGGTCCTGCGGCCCATCCTGCGCAGCACTTCATCAGAGGCGTGCTGGATAGGCAGATCCAGATAATGGCAGATTTTTTCTTCCCTTCGGATGGTCTCCACCAGCTCCGGATAGATTTCTTCCGGATAGCAGTATAAAATCCGGATCCACCGAAGTCCCGGTATCCGGCACAGCTTTTCCAGAAGGATATGGAGAGATTTTTCCCCATATAAATCTTTACCGTATACCGTGGTCTCCTGGGCAACCAGTATCAGCTCTTTCACACCTTCTTCCGCAAGCTGCCCGGCCTCCCGGATCAGATGCTCCATAGGAATGCTCCGGTAGCGTCCCCGCAGTCTGGGGATAATACAGTAGGTACAGTGCTTGTCGCACCCTTCCGCGATCTTCAGATATGCATAATGCCCGCCGGTGGTAACCACCCTTTTTCTTCCCGGCATAGGAAGATAGTTAAGCGAAGCCGCCTCCAGCTTCCTCTCTCCCTTCAAAACCGTCTCCAGGGCATCCGCAATCTTTTCGTAGGACATCGTTCCCAAAACTGCATCTACCTCTGGAATTTCATCCAGAATCTCCTGCTGATATCTCTGGGCCATACATCCGGTTACGATCAGTGCCCGGCAGCTCCCGGCTTTCTTGTATTCTGCCATATCCAGAATCGCCTGGACGCTTTCCTCCTTTGCATCCCCGATAAAGCAGCAGGTATTAATGACAATACCTTCCGCCAGGGTCTCGTCATCGGTAAAGGTGTGTCCCCTGTCCCTGAGAATTCCCAGCATCTCCTCAGAATCCACCAGATTCTTGTCACAGCCAAGGGAAATGAACAATAATCTCATACTTTACTCCTGTTTTTCCTTCATCTCCAGCAGTTCCTTCAAATCCATTTCCCGGTCCGGATACTTGGCTCGGATTCTGTTCAGTGTCTTCACTCTGTAAAGAACGCAGACCATACTGATCAGATTCGTAAGTCCGTCCAGCACAAGGCAGGCGCCTGTATACAGAATCATATATTTTTCCTCAGTAAATGGATTCCACAAAAGCAGAACGGCCAGAAGCACCATCAGCAGCGCCAGAATCATGACCAGATACCACTTCTTGAATCCCAGTCTCTTCATATTCCAGGCGCTCTGAAACTTCACCACCGCCCCAAGGAGAAGAATGATCCCCATGGCAAAGGGAAGTACAGACGCGAGAAACTCAGGATTCAGCAGAATAAAAGCTCCGAAGGCAAGACATACGATACCGATCACCAGATCCATCTGCAGTACGCCAGAAAGGCGATCCTTCGTAAAATAGAGGATGCCGTAGGTAATCCCTAAAACCACCATGACAAAACCCAGAATATAACAGATCATCCGCACTGAGGTAGCCGGCCATACCAGCAGCACAATCCCCAGCACAACGTAAAGGGCTGACAGCAGAATATAACTTCTTCGGAATTTTTTCATTTCATCCATAGGTATACCCTCCCAAGATGTCCGCATAATCACCGCTGCTTCTTTGGTTCGCGGCAGCGCTGCAGGCTTGATACTTTGCTGCCTACAGCGTATTCTTTGACTCCTCTGCGTTCTCTTCCTGCTCCGGTTCCGGGGGAAGGATACGGATCTTTCCTTCATTTAATTCCGCCACCGCTTTAGATAATGGCTTAGAAACAATCTTTACATCCAGATCTCCCTTTGACTGACGGGCAATGATCTGACGCGCCCTCTTAGCCGTGGCCATTACGATGGAATAACGGCTGTTTACCACAGGGGTATCTCCCTGCTCAACCTCACTGTTTACTACCTTCATTAAATCTGAATAAGACGGATGCAGCATTTTTCATTCTCCTTTCAAAAGCTCTTTCAGTTCCATGCGTATCTGCTGAACAAACTCAAGATTCATTTTTATCTTGTCTCTCTGTGCTTCAATGAGACTGCGGATTTTTTCCACACCCTCCTCCAGGTCGTCATTGATAACCATATACTCATATTTTTCTGCCATAAGGGATTCTTCCAAAGCTCTGTGCAGCCTGCTCTGTATTACGTCCTGTGACTCCGTTCCTCTTCCCGAGAGCCGCTCAATCAGAGTCCCGGCATCCGGCGGCATCACAAACAGAAGAAGCGTATCAGGATATCTTTTCTTAACCTTGTAGGCTCCCTGGGCTTCAATCTCCAGGATGACATCGCGTCCCTGGGCGATCTGGTCTTCCACATATTCTCTGGGAGTTCCATAATAATTGCCGCAATAGGAGGCATACTCAATGAGCCGATCCTCCCGGATCATCTTCTCAAATTCTTCCCGGGTTTTAAAGAAATACTCTCTTCCATCCACTTCCCCCTCTCTGGGGGCACGGGTGGTAGCCGATATGGACAGCGCATACTGTCCATACTTCTCTGTCAGCCTCTTCATCAAGGTTCCCTTGCCCACTCCGGAAAAGCCTGATACTACCACAAGAATTCCTTTTGTATTCATGTACTTCTCCCTTCCTCTTCATTCTTTAAAGCCGAAGCCACGCCATGACGCTTGGCAATGGTTTCAGGCTGCATAGCTGAAAGAACGATCTGCCGGTTTTCCATGACGATCACAGCCTTCGTCTTCCTGCCCTGAGTTGCGTCCACTACCCGGTGCTCCTCCTTCGCCGCCTGAACCATTCGTTTCACCGGCGCGGCATCCGGATTAACCACAGCAATGACTTTCTGCATATTCACAATATTCCCAAAACCGATATTTACAAAAGACATTTCTTTCTCTCCCTGGAACAGCCGCCGTCTCTGCCGTTTCCGGCCGCACCTACTCAATATTCTGAATCTGTTCTCTCAATCGTTCAATCTCTGTCTTCAGGTCAATCGCGATATTGGAGGTGGCCAGGTCATTGGCCTTGGAGAGAATCGTATTGGCCTCCCGGTTCATCTCCTGCGCGATAAAATCCAGCTTTCTTCCTACTGTTCCCCCCTCATTCAGGGAAGCCTGCATAGTAGAAATATGGCTTTTCAGACGCACCGTCTCCTCATCCGTGCAGATTTTGTCCGCAAAGAGTATTACCTCAGCCGCGATTCTGCCGTCTTCAATCTGAGAATCCGCAAGCAGTTCCTTCACCTTTTCTTCCAGTTTCATCCGGTATTCCTCGACGATTGCCGGATATCTCTCCTCAATGAGCGTTACATTCTCCTCCATCTTCTGAAGCTTTTCAAGAAGATCCGCTTTCAGCGCTTCACCTTCTCTGGCCCTTGACTGAACCAGCTGCGTGCAGGCGCCGTCCAGCGCTTTATCCATCAGCGCCCAGATCTCCTGCTCGTCAATCTCCTGCTCTTCCATCACCAGAACTTCCGGACAGCGTCCCAATACAGAGACTCTTATATCGTCTTCCAGTCCGAAGGTATCTGCCATCTTCCTGAAATTCTTCAGATACTCTGCCGCCAGATTTTCATTATATTTTAATGCAGTATTTCCGTTGGAAAAGTCCTCATATGTAATGAATACATCTACCTTCCCCCTCTGAACATACTGCTTCAGGAGATTTCGGATCGCCGGTTCAAAAAAACTAAATTTTTTCGGAAGCTTGATGCTTACGTCAAAATAGCGGTGGTTCACCGCTTTTATCTCTACCGTAAATTTTCTGTCGCCCTGATGGCTTTCGCATCTGCCAAAGCCTGTCATACTTTTAATCATATTTTCCTCCAGTAACCAAATCCTATCAGTTCATTATAATCCATCCCTTATTTTCCGTCAACGAAAAAAAGCGTTCCGTCTCACCTTAAATAAGGTGGATTTTTTTTTCCTGATCTGTTATGATATCCAGGAATTCTTATATTAAGGGGAGACTCTATATGGCATTAGACGGAATTGTAATCGCGAATATCGTTTCTGAACTGAATGACAAAATCTGCGGCGGGCGCATCAATAAAATTGCACAGCCCGAGGCAGATGAACTGCTTCTCACTATAAAGGCGGCCTCCGGCACGTATCGGCTCCTTCTCTCGGCTGCGGCCAGCCTGCCCTTGGCCTATTTAACCTCAGAAAATAAACCTTCTCCCATGACGGCTCCTAATTTCTGTATGCTTCTTCGGAAACATATCGGCGGCGGAAAAATCATCCGGATCTGGCAGCCGGATTTGGAACGGATTATCCATTTTGAGATCGAGCATTACAATGAGCTGGGAGATCTGTGCAGAAAGGATCTGATTCTGGAGCTTATGGGAAAGCACAGCAATCTCATTTTCTGTGACCAGGAAAACCGGATCATTGACAGCATCAAGCACGTATCTGCGCAGACCAGCTCCGTCCGGGAGGTGCTCCCCGGCAGGGAGTACTTTATTCCCCACACTCAGGAGAAACTCAGCCCTCTCCAAACGAAGGAAGAGGAATTCTGCCGCACAGTTTTTTCAAAGCCTGTGCCTCTTTCCAAAGCCATCTATACATCTTACACAGGCATCAGTCCCGTCATTGCGGAGGAGCTTTGTTTCCGGGCCTCTCTGGAATCCTCCCAGAGCGCCCTCTCCATCCCTGAGCTGGCACAGATTCACTTGTATCATATTTTTGTTCATTTGATGGAAGATGTGAAATCCCGGAATTTTACCCCTGAAATCATCTATGAGCCCCACGGAGCGCCTGTTGAATTTTCTTCAGTTTCTCTGACCCTCTATAATGATTACAAAACTGTACCGGCTGCTTCCATCTCCGATGTGCTGGAGAAGTATTTTTCCATGAAAAATAAAATCACCCGAATCCGGCAGAAGTCTTCCGATCTGCGCCGAATCGCCACTACGGCTCTGGACCGGTGCCGCAAAAAATATGAGCTTCAGCAGAAGCAATGGCGGGACACAGAGAAGAGAGAGACGTTTAGGATTTACGGAGAAATGCTTCAGACCTACGGGTACGGCCTGGAACCGGGCGCGAAAAAGCTGGAGGCACTGAATTACTATACGAACGAGCCCATTGCCGTTCCCCTAGATCCTACCCTCACCCCCCAGGAAAACGCACAGAAATATTTTGAAAAATACAACAAATTAAAAAGGACCTATGAGGCCCTGACGGAACATATGGAGGAAACGCGGGGAGAAATCCAACAGCTTGAATCCATCTGCACCTTTATGGATCTTGCTCTGGCTGAGGAGGATCTGGTTCAGGTAAGAGAAGAGCTTGCTGACGCCGGATATATCCGGAAAAAATATTCCGGAAAGAAAGCAAAAATCACCTCCCATCCCTTTCACTACGTCTCCTCTGACGGATTTGATATCTATGTAGGAAAAAACAACTACCAGAACGAAGAACTGACCTTTAAAAACGCATCCGGCAATGACTGGTGGTTTCACGCCAAGGGCGTTCCCGGTTCCCACGTAGTCGTCAAGGCCTTGGGCAAAGAGCTTCCGGACCGTACTTTCGAGGAGGCCGCGCGTCTGGCTGCCTACTATTCCAAAAACCGGAATGCTGAAAAGGCCGAGGTAGACTATGTAGAGAAAAAGCATGTGAAGAAACCAGGCGGCGGAAGGCCGGGATTCGTTGTCTATTATACTAATTACTCTATGATGATTGAGCCGGACATTACCGGAATCCGGATGATTTCTTCCTGAAGTCTCCCACCGTTCTTTCTTCACCAACTGAAAACGTGAAAGGGTCCATAAGCGGTATGCAAAAACAGTTCCGCTTACAGACCCTTTCTTATCTTTGCCAGTCAGTTATCGATCCATCCCTGCCCCGGTTCCAGTCTTCTGGTAAAAATTCTGGCTTCATTCTCTGGATCTTTCGCCTGATGAAATTTAAATACCATTTCCCCATCAGGAAGCCTTCCTAAAATTTCTACCTTCCCCTGAGGATTTGACATACAGTAGCGGATACACTTTCCCTGTCCGTTCTGCATGTTTTTAGCGCCGTCTACAATTTTCACTCCTTCTTCCAAGGGTACCTGAAACTGAGTTCCCACTCCCCGAACCGGACGGCATTGGAAAATATAATAAGGAACCACCCCGGCCGCAGTTAAGTCTCTCAAAAGCTTTCCTAAAATTTCGGGTTTATCATTTATGCCCCGCAAAAGGACCGTCTGGTTCTTTACGATAATCCCCATCTTCGCGAAAAGGCGAATCACCGCCCTGGATTCACGGGTAAGTTCTCTGGGATGATTAAACTGAGTTACGATATAGATTTGCTTCTTATCTGCGTATTCTCTGAAAAAATCCTGAAGTTCTTGGTCCTGCAGAATTCGCTGAGGATATACCACCGGCGTCCTGGTACCGAAACGAATCAGATCGATGTGCTCCATCTCTGAAAGACTCTGAAGATATCTGCGGATCAGGGAATTCGGCATCAGAAAAGCATCTCCCCCGGACACCAGTACATTGGAAACCTCCTTATGCTCCCTGATATAATCCATCATCTCTTCAAAGTTCCTGGCAATTTCGGAATCGCTGAGTCCTACCATCCGCTTGCGGAAGCAGTGTCTGCAGTACATAGCGCAGCGGTTGGTGGAGAGGATCAGCACCGTCTCCTTATATTTGTGCTGCAGACCAGTCATAATCGTATTGCCTGCTTCCCCGCTTGTGTCAAAATCCCCTTCCATGCTGGATTCTTTAAGAGACGGAATACACATTTTTCGGATGGGATCCTCAGGATCCTCCCTGTCGATCAATGAGAGATAATAATCCGTCACCAGCATGGGATACTTACTGGCGATTTTTTCCAACTGCTGTGTCTCCTCCCCGGACAGTCCTAAAACAGGCGCCAACTCGGAAGCTTCTGTATAGCTCTTTCCTACCGTTCTGTAATCCAATTTCATTCCTCCTTCATCAGTCGGATTGAAACACTTGCTGCCAAGGATACAGACACAATTTTCATTTCTCCCGCATCAGCTGCAGAGCTTGACAATTGCATCTGCAAAAATTTTGGCGCTCATCAGCAATGTGTCAATCTCCATAAATTCATCGTCACCATGCATGTGATTGTCTACGCCTTCCATTCCACACCCAAAGGCAACCCCCCGTTCAAGGTTGTGGACATACGTGCCTCCCCCTGTGGACATGGGCTGACCCTTTACTCCCGTATATCTTTCATAGCTGGAAAGAAGTGTCTTCACAAAATCCGAATCTCCCGGCACACAATGCGGGGCCTTCATGCTGTTCTCCTCCATCCGCAGCCCCAGGCTATTAAGCTTCGAAGCGGCTTTCTTTTCCGTGTTCTCCTCCGTACATCCGATGGGAAGCCGACTGTCAAACTGTCCTCTCACCCTGCCGGAACCGTACTCCAGAATGCTGAAGCACACAGTTACACTGCCGGAATTTTCCTCCTGCCGCCAAATTCCCAGGCTTTTTCCCTTGGTATCTTCATAGGGAAAGAGCTGATTCAGCCCCATAAGGATCTGATTTCCCCTGCTTTTGCCCAGGGGCAGGGTGGAAACCATCTTTAAAAGAGCAGTCAGAGCATTCTGCCCCTCCTCCGGCGTGGAGGCATGGGCGGCTTTTCCTCTGACAGTAATCAGAATTCCATCCGCCTGTTCTTCAAAACAGAAGGAAACCCCGGTGGCCTCCCCGATCTGCGCTGCCTTTTCTTCCAGCGTTTTTCTTTCCAGACCTCGTACCAGCGCCTGTGCCTTCTGGGGCACCACATTTACTTTGTCGCCGCTTTTAAACCATACCACCTTCGGAAGAACTTCCTCTTCCGGAAACTCCCCGCAAAATTCCGGTGCCATTCGCCCCTTTTCAATATTAATCAGGGGAAACTCCGCATCCGGCGTAAAGCTGCAGGGTGCCTCCTCTTCCAGCTTATAGTAATAAAGGAGATCTCCGGAACCGCACTCTTCATCAGACCCCAGAATCAGCCGCACACTCTTCTTCAGAGGAATCTGCAGCTCCTTCACGGCCCGCATTGCGTACAAAGCCGCCAAAGCCGGCCCCTTATCGTCCGCAGTCCCCCGTCCGTAAATCCTTCCCTGAAGGATCTTCGGCTCAAAGGGCGCTGTAACTGTCCATTCCGTCCCTGCAGGCACCACATCCAGATGAGCCAGAATATCCAGCTCTTTAGGCAATTCCGAGAGATCTCCTGTTACCACGTAATTCTCATAATTTTTTGTTATAAGACCGTACCGGTCCATCATTTCCCGGGCAGCTTTTAATGCCAGAGCCGGGCCCTCCCCGTAAGGCATTCCTTCCTTAGGTTCTCCCCGCTGGCTGTCGATGCGTACCAGCGTCATCAGGTCTCCTAAAATCTCGTCTCTTTTGCTGTCAATATAAGCATCTATCTTTTCTTTATACATCATGCTCCTCCGGGCTGCTGTTTATTCCCGCGGGCAGCGAGCCAAGCAGCCATACTTAAATGGATCTTCAGATGCCCCGCTGCCGGCAGCGAGGTCTTTTACTTTCCGGCCAAAAACGCTTCGATTTCTTTTCTCACCGGGAGCGCCGGAATTCCCCCCATCTTCTGTACACAAATACCGCCGGAAGCATTTCCGTACTCCAGAGCGCTGCGGATAATATCCTCTGTAAGATCTTCTGTTTTTTCTACACCATTCATCAAAAGCTTAGAAAGAAATCCTCCCCAGAAGGCATCCCCCGCGCCGGTGGCATCCACAGCCTTTACCTTGTGGCCTGAAACAGTTCCTTGCTTTCCATCAAAGAAATATTTGGCTCCTTTGGATCCAAGTGTCTCAATCACAACAGAAATCTGATGTTCTTTCATAAGAGCCGGGATATTCTCTTCTCCTCCGACAAAATCAAGCTCCTCATCCGACACTTTCAGAAGGTCCACCTTCGGCAGAACCTGATCGACTACTTTCTTTGCATCCTCAAAGCTCCAGACCATATTTCTGTAATTCACATCATAACTTACCAGTTTGCCGTATTTCTTTGCCAGGTCCATGGCGTAGAAATGCGCTTCCTGGCTGGGTTGGGCAGACATTCCCATAGATCCTGCGTGAAGAATCTTCGTATTCCGTATGTCCTCTTCCTTCACATCCTTCTTGTCAAGAAGAATATCTGCTCCCGGCTTTCTCACAAAGGTAAAGGATCTCTCTCCGCCCTCATACAGGGTTACAAAAGCAAGGGTCGTCACCGCCTCATCTGTCAGCTCCGGACAAAGCACCGCTACATGGTTCTCCTCCAGAGTCGCCTTGAGCAGCTTTCCAAAATCATCGTTTCCCAGCTTTCCCAAAAATCCTGTCTCCAATCCGTTCCTAGCTATAGCAATACAGGCGTTGGCAGGCGCTCCGCCGGGATTGCAGATATAGCTGCGCTCCTGGGCTCCGGGGGTAAAATCAATCAGCATTTCCCCCATACAAATAATATCCATGGCACAAACCTCCCTACATCGTTTTTTTCCATTATAGTATACTTACCCCCTGAACTCAAGGGAATTTTCTCCATTGCTTTTCTCAGACCTTTCCGTTTTTAAAGACCTCCATCATCTCCCGGGTCAGACTGATGCCGTCGTTTTCCGGTATTTCTTCCCTTGAGCACCACTTCGCCACCTGCAGCTCATTCTCGTCCAGACGGATTGTATCATCCCCGTCGACCTCAGCAAAAAATCCCATAAGCAAGGTATCGGTAAAGGACCATGGCTGGCTCTTATAGTATCGGATATTTTTAACCTTCAGCCCAACCTCCTCCATTACTTCCCTCTGTACCGTCTCTTCCACCGTCTCTCCGATTTCCGTATAGCCGGCGATCAGCGCATATTTTGTATAAGCTCTTCCTGCGTATTTTGTAAGAAGAAGTTTATCTCCCTCTGTCACGGCCACGATCACTGCCGGATTCAGCTTCGGGTACTCTCTCTGACCGCAGGCAGAGCAATACATCATCCTCTCTCCTTCCGAATGACGCATTTTCTGGCCGCAGGCAGGACAGAATCTTCGGCTCTGATACCAGCCTGAAAGCTGAAATCCTGTTACTCCGGCAAAGGCCTCTTCCCTCGGACAGGCCCTCCTCAGAAAGTCTATCCCTGCCCAAACCAGTTCCCCGTCCTGGTGTTTCTCCTGAATATTAGCAAATCGCTCCTTTGCAAGAGCCGGCTGAAGAAAATATCCTGTATTGTCAATGGAAAAAAGATAGCGATACTCACCCTTCAGCCCAGGAAAACGCCCCTTTACTTCTCTGAGGGTCAAAAACGAGATCTCATCCCCCTGGTTTTTCAACAGAATTCTTCCGTTTCTGTAGCTTAAAATCTTACTGTCCTCTTTCGGGCTTATATGCCTGTATTCATTGTGATATCTGAATGCTCCAATATCCTGTATCATATTTTCCTCCTGTCTGCCCTGTCCACGAAACATGTTGTATATATTCTATTATAATTAGGAATCACGCTCCGCGAACTTTTGCAAGCTTTTTCTGTCACGAAATAAGAAGGCGGTTCTCCGCCTTCCTATAAAAGCACTGCTGTTTACTTTTTCTTCGCTTCCCGGTAAAGGAATCTCTCCCTTAAGAATTATTCCAGGTAAAGGTTCTGGCAATCTCTGCTCCCACAGCTTCCGGGGTATCTTCCATATTCTCCTGCGCAGCCGTGGCTTCATCCCGGTACTCTTTCACTTCTGCCACAAAGCACTCCAGATCTCCTACCACATAGTAGTAAATCTCCCGGGAATTCTGAGCGGAGTCATCTGCCACCAGCACATAAAGATAATCCTTGGCATCTGTGTAGGTACCGCTGACACTGATAGCCGCGTTTGGGCTGCTGTAAATAAGATTATTCGTCAGCATATCCCGAAGCTGCTCATACTCCATAGCTGTATAGTTAGTGTCAATAAAGCTGCAGGAGATCGTAGAAGTCTCATCCATCTCCAGATTCTCCGCTTTCTTATATACCTTCTCCGTCTCTGTGGACAGATCCGCATCCTCAGACCAGCCCTCACGAACTGTATAAGTGCCGTCTGTCATGGCAGCTCCCAGCACCGCTTCTGACCCCAATGCGCTCACGGCACAGACAGCTGCCACTGTAATCCCTATCAAACTCTTCCTGTATCTGTCCGCCGACTTTCTCATACTCACCGTCTCCTATGCGTATATGTTTCAATTCTGCTCATTCCATTCAGAACATAAGGAAAAGAGCGCTGAACAATTTGCACAGCCTCATATTTCCTAAAATAAGTATAATGGGTAATTGCAGTTTTGTCACTAAATGATTTTCTTAATTTTCTCCAAAGCAAAAAGAAACGGCCTTATTGAAAGTTAAAATGTAATCAGTTTTCTCTGAATAGCCGGACGAAGCGCCATATAGACAAATACTGCCACAAGCACAGAAAGCACAGCGTTTATAGAAGTTGACGCCAGATTGGCAGCAAAAGCCAGCTTCGCCGAAGCCTCTCCCAGTATGATTCTCTGATAAAAATAGCTGAAAAGAGGATCAAAAATAATGTTAAACAAGAGTCCGCTGACAGACGCAAGAGCAGACCAGCGCAGTACATGCCCGCGGTCTTTTGAATGCTCAATCTTTCCCAGCCTGTGGGCTACAAATCCGGTAATCAGGCCAATGCACATTTTCAGGATAAACGTCTTCGGTGCTGTCAAAACATAGACAGGATCCAGCAAATCACCGATGGTCATGCCGACCGCGCCTCCTAGGCCTCCCCAAAAGCCTCCCAGCATCAAGGCCCCCAGAACACATACTGCATTTCCCAGATGGATTGAAGTGGCCCCTCCTCCTGGAAGGGAAATCTTCACCTGCAGAAAAGTGAAAACCACATAAGAGAGGGCGGCAAAAACCCCGGTCAGAATTAGTTTATTTAAATGTTCCTTTCTCATAATCACTCCTCCTTTTACATAGGATCATACAGGAAAATGGCATGTTTTAAAAGTACCATTTTCCTTTTATTTAACCAGTCCACTTTTTATTTTTCTTTGTCCCTTCTCTCTTTTCCCATGATGCTCTCGCAAAAGGAAGCCGGAGTAAACGGGCACCCGTCTTTTGACCGGACATCATAAAAAATGAGGAATAAAAATAACGCACCCCGCTGCCGCTGCCGTCACAGCTCCTATCAGCACAGCTCCCGCCGCCAGATCCTTCGCTTTTTTGGCCAGAGGCTTCCATTCCTCTGTAACCAGATCTGTCACCGCCTCCAGAGCCGTATTCACCAGCTCCAGCGCCAGAACCATCCCGCATAGAATCAGGCAGACGCACCATTCCATCCGGGTCAGGCCCGCGAAGGCTCCCGCCACTGCCACAAGAACTGCCGCCGCGCAGTGAATTTTCATATTCCTTTCTTCCCGTATTCCCGTTGCAATTCCTTCAGCCGCGCAGCCAAAAGAACGCAGCATCGATCTCTTTCTCTTCTTCATAAAATACACTCCTGATTAAAAAACCCTGCATATCATATCCATCTCATAATAGATATCATATACAGGGTTTCTTTTATAAACCAATTATTTTGCGTAATCCACAACTCTGCTCTCCCGGATCACACTGACTTTGATTTGACCGGGATATTCCAGTTCAGCCTCGATCTGCTTTGAAATATTCCTTGCCAGCAATACCATGTCCGCATCGTTTACCTGATCCGGAATTACCATAACTCGGATTTCTCTACCTGCCTGAATAGCAAATGATTTCTCAACACCTTTAAAGGTATTTGTAATATCTTCCAACTGTTTTAATCTGTTTGTATATGTTTCAAGAGTCTCACGTCTTGCCCCCGGCCGAGCCGCGGAAATCGTATCCGCAGCCTGAACGATACAGGCAATCAGTGATTCCGGTTCAACATCCCCATGATGTGATTCCACAGAATTTATTACAATCGGAGATTCTTTGTACTTTCTGCACAGATCTGCTCCGATCTGAATATGTGAACCCTCAATCTCATGGTCGATGGATTTCCCAATGTCATGCAGTAATCCAGCCCGTTTCGCAAGTCTTACATCTACCCCAACTTCTCCTGCCAACAGACCTGCCAACTGTGCCACTTCGATAGAATGCTTCAGAGCATTCTGCCCGTAGCTTGTCCTGAATTTCATTCTTCCCAGCAGACGAACCAATTCCGGATGGATGCCGTGTACTCCTACTTCCAGTACCGCAGCTTCTCCTTCCTCGCGAATAATGTTCTCTACTTCTTTTTGTGCTTTTTCCACCATCTCTTCAATTCTGGCCGGATGGATACGGCCATCCACAATCAGCTTTTCAAGGGCGATCCTCGCCACCTCTCTCCTGATCGGGTCAAAGCCTGATAAGATGACAGCCTCCGGAGTATCATCAATAATCAAATCCACTCCCGTAAGCGTCTCAAGGGTACGGATATTCCGTCCCTCTCTTCCAATGATTCTTCCCTTCATCTCATCATTTGGAAGCTGTACAACAGAGATCGTAGTCTCCGCTACGTGGTCCGCAGCGCATTTCTGTATTGCTGTAACCACATACTCCTTTGCTTTTTTGCCTGCTTCTTCTTTTGCCCTGCTTTCAAGCTCCTTGTAAAGCTTTGCAGTGTCAATTTTCACTTCATCTTCAACAGTTTTTAAAAGATATTCTTTTGCTTGTTCAGAGGTAAGTCCTGAGATTCTTTCGAGTTCCTGGAGCCGCTGACCGCGAAGCTTTTCCACTTCCGCGCTCTTTTTCCTTAACTCTTCTTCTTTTGCCGCCAATCCTGTCTCTCTGCGTTCCAGAGCGTCCGCTTTCTTATCCACGCTCTCTTCCTTGGACAATACTCGCTTCTCATAGCGCTGCAATTCTGTTCTGCGTTCTCTCGTCTCTTTTTCCAACTCATTCTTTGTCTTCAAAGATTCTTCCTTCGCTTCCAGAAGTGCTTCACGCTTCTTTGTCTCTGCAACCTTGAGAGCATCGTCGATAATCTGTCTTGCCTTTTCCTCGGCACTGCCAAGCTTCGCTTCCACTACTCTTTTTCTGTAGTTTACAGCGACAAGACTGCTTACCGGCACTGCAATCACCAGAGTGATCACAACAGCAATTAAGATCATTACTGTACCAGGCACAGGAGCACCTCCTTATTCAATTTTCATTGTTCGTAAACAACACTTCAATTTTATACTGTTTTGATAAATGTGTCAAGTAAATCTGCTTTTTTTTAGCCGATATAAACGAAATCCTGCTGCTGTTCACAACTTTCACAGCAGCAGTCCATTTATCCCAAAAGGTTCCGTATGTTCTCGCAGGAATATCCTTTTCTGAGAAGAAAGCGATACATACGTGCCCTTTCTTTCTCATCTGCGGCTTCCGGATCATACTGGCGTTTTTCCATCCATCTCCGGATCTGTTTTTCTTCATCCGGAGGTTCTGTATCCTGAAGGACCCCATCCAGAATTTCTCCGGCAATGCCTTTTTGAAGGAGAGCCATTCTCATCTGCCGGATGGACTCCCTCTCTCTCCGGCTCTCAATGTACTGTCTGGCATATCTGACATCATCTATGTAATGGAAGCTTTTTACGTATGAGACCGCTTCTTCCACAATCTCCTTCGGAT
Source organism: Candidatus Choladousia intestinavium (assembly GCA_018712785.1). Lineage (GTDB taxonomy): Bacteria > Bacillota > Clostridia > Lachnospirales > Lachnospiraceae > Choladousia > Choladousia intestinavium. Next base: position 24,749 of record DVGK01000038.1, read on the forward strand.
ATCTCAGCTCCGTCAGCTTTTGGCGAAGCTGCGTCTCAGTCCGGTCCATCCGCTCCAGAAGATGAAGGGCTTTCTTTTTCGCCCGGTTCGGCAGCAGCTCCTCCATAATCTCCCGGAAGCTCTCTTCTCCCAGCTCTTCTCCTTCCCGAATGCCGTAATGACGAAGCTCTCCCTTATACATTGGGAAGGCGTCCCCTTCTTCTGTTTGAACCAGAAACCGTCCGCCCCCCAAGGTCTCGATCCCTAAAATTCTTCTCATTTACTCGTCCAAAGCCGGCGTCTCCGGCTGTTCTCTCTCATCCTTAGATTCGGAGGGAATCAGGCCGTATTTCTCGCGGACCTTCTTCTCCACCTCATCCATAATATCGGGATGCTCTCTGAGATACTGTTTTGCATTCTCTCTTCCCTGTCCGATTTTATTTCCATTATACGCATACCAGGCGCCGCTTTTGTTGACGATATTATTGTTTGCCGCCAGATCAAGGATATCCCCTTCTCTGGAGATTCCCTGTCCGAACATAATATCAAATTCCGCTTCTTTGAAAGGCGGAGCAATCTTATTCTTTACCACCTTTATCTTGGTTCTGTTTCCTACCACCTCGCCGTTCTGCTTAATCGCCTCACCCCGGCGTACCTCCAGACGGATGGAGGAATAGAATTTGAGAGCCCTTCCTCCTGTGGTGGTCTCAGGATTCCCAAACATCACCCCTACCTTCTCGCGGAGCTGATTGATAAATACTACCGTACAGTTGGATTTGCTGATGATTCCCGTCAGCTTTCGCAGCGCCTGGGACATAAGCCGCGCCTGAAGTCCCACATGAGAATCTCCCATATCCCCTTCGATCTCAGCCTTGGGAACCAGAGCCGCCACAGAGTCTACGATAATAATATCCACAGCTCCGGAACGAACCATGGTCTCTGTAATCTCAAGAGCCTGCTCCCCGTTATCCGGCTGGGAAATGTAGAGATTGTCTATGTCTACCCCGATTTTCTTAGCGTAAACCGGATCCAGGGCATGCTCCGCGTCTATAAATCCGGCGATTCCGCCCCTCTTCTGTACCTCTGCCACCATGTGCAGGGCAACCGTTGTCTTTCCTCCGGACTCAGGCCCGTAAATCTCTACCACCCTGCCTTTTGGAATCCCGCCAAGCCCAAGAGCTACATCCAGGCTGAGGGAACCTGTTGGAACCGTCTCTATATTCATATTCGCTCCCTGATCTCCCAATTTCATCACGGAACCTTTTCCAAACTGCTTCTCAATCTGCGCCAAAGCAGCATCCAATGCTTTCATTTTCTCTTCCTGTACCATAATTTCTCTCCTTTTCCGAACTTGTGTTCGCCTTCTTTGCTAATAGTAGTATATTTTTATTTTGTTGTCAAGATAGTTTCTGCGGATTCTGTTCTGCTTTCTCAGACAGGCACGCAGGGATTTATAGTTTTCATTTTGTTTTATATAATCTCATATTATCAATACGCATCTTCTTTGTCAAGACTGAAAAGGTCTTATGTCAGCTTTCTTCTTAATAAGTAAAGGCATACCTCCGCCGCAGATTTTCCCGTCCGCCTTAGCGCCGGAAAATATCTGACGGGGTATGCCCTGCCGTTTCTAAGAGTCTGTTTATGAAAAAATTTTTCCCACATCATTAAACATAACGACCAGCATCAAAAGCATCAGCAGCATCAGTCCTGTAAAATGAATTCTCGCCTCCAGTTCCGGGGAAATCCGTTTTCTCCGGATGGCTTCCAGAAAAAGGAACACAAGTCTGCCCCCGTCCAAAGCCGGTATGGGCAGAAGATTGACAACTCCCAGATTCGCGCTCAGAAGAATGGCTATATTCATCATATTCAGCCAGACATAAAAGGCGCCGTCCGACTGGCTCTCTTCATAAGTATCCCCAATTACGCTTACGACCCCCACAGGCCCCGAAACATCATCCAGGCCCACATTTCCTGTTACCAAAAGCCGCAGGCTCTGAATGGTTGTGTCAATCCAGTAATATACTTCATAGGCGCTGTAGCCCAGAGTCTCTATGGGATTTGTCTTTTCACGATAGTTTACGGAACCTCCGATTCCGAATTTATACCCTTCTTCCGTCATGGCCGGCGTAATTGTCGTCTCATACACCTGGCCCTCTCTCTCATACTGAAAGGTCACCGTCTCACCCGGATGATAGAGACCGTAATCCGAGAGCTGACGATAAAGGCGGATCCTTTTATTGTTCATTTTTAGGATCCGGTCCCCGGCCTGCAGCCCCGCCTCCTGCGCCGGAGAGCCCTCCGTTACACTGAGAATCACAGGGACATCGTACCCGATGTTTCCGATAATAAAAATTGCCAGAACGAATGCCAGAAGGAAATTAAACAGAGGCCCCGCCGCGATCACCGCAATCCTGGCCCATACGGATTTTGTGCCAAAGGAGCCCTCTCCCTCCTCTTCTCCGTCTTCCCCCATCATCAGGCAGGAGCCTCCCAGAGGCAGAAGCTTCAGAGAATATCTGGTGCCGCCTTCCCGCTGAAAGCTCAGAAGTCTCGGCCCCATCCCCAGGGAGAACTCAATCACTGTAATTCCATTCTTTTTTGCCAGGAGAAAGTGCCCCAGCTCATGTATGATAATAATGAGACTGAACACCAGCAGCGCCACAATAATTTTCAACTTACCACCTGCTTTCAATCATTTCATATACCGCGCGTTCTGTATTCAGAATTTCTTCCACATCCGGATTCTCAATCACTCTGTGGTGATCCATACAGTACCGAATTACCCGGTAAATATCTGTAAAACCGATTCTTCCATCCAGAAACATCTGTACCGCCCGCTCGTTTGCCGCGTTTAAAACGGTGGGCATAGAACCGCCTGTCTTCGACGCCTCGAAGGCATACTTCAGTCCGACGAAGGTATCAAAATCCGGCGCCTGAAAAGTGATCTGCCCGATCTTCGCAAAGTCCAGCCGTTCCCCGGGAAGATACCGGCGCTCCGGATAAAAAAGGGCATACTGAATCGGGAGCTTCATATCGGGAGTCCCAAGCTGCGCCATAACAGCCCCATCCTCAAACTGTACCATAGAATGAATGATGCTCTGGGGCTGAATCACCACCTGAATGTTCTCCAGCGGTACTCCGAAGAGCCATCTGGCCTCCATAACCTCCAGTCCTTTGTTAATCATCGTAGCGGAATCTATGGTGATCTTTTTCCCCATGGACCAGTTTGGATGCTTCAGCGCGTCCTCCACTTTTACACGCTCCAGCTCCTCAAAGCTCTTTCCCCGGAAAGGCCCTCCAGAGGCTGTCAGAAGAATTTTATCGATCCGATTCTCCTTTTCTCCCTGCAGGCACTGAAAAATCGCGCTGTGTTCACTGTCCACCGGAAGAAGCCGTACCTTATACTGCTTCGTCAGCGGAAGGATCAGATGTCCCGCTGTCACAAGAGTCTCTTTATTTGCCAGAGCGATGTCCTTTCCCGCCCGGATTCCTTCAATGGTAGGCCGGATTCCGATCATTCCCACAATGGCTGTCACCAGCATCTGAGCTTCCCGGCATACCGCCGCCTCAATCAGCCCTTCCATTCCGGATAAGATCTTCACCTGCACATCCTTCAGCCTCGCTCTGAGCTCTCTGGCGTCCTCTTCCTCCCATACAGCGGCAATTTCAGGGCGGAATTCCCGGATCTGCGCCTCCAGCAGCCGGATATTTCTTCCCGCAGCCAGGGCCGCCACTCCAATATCAGGGTTTTCTCTGACTACCTCAAGGGTCTGTGTCCCAATCGACCCAGTAGAACCAAGTATCGCTATCTTCTTCATTCGTATCACCACCATTTCTGTTGTAAAAGGATCCCGTCTACATCAGGATCACAGCCAGATAGTAAATCACCGGCGCAATAAAAATAACACTGTCAAACCGATCCAGAATTCCTCCGTGGCCGGGAATCAGGTTTCCGTAATCTTTTATCTCATGATTTCTCTTAACTGCCGACGCAGCCAGATCTCCGATCATGGAGATCAGGGCTCCCGCTCCGCAGATAATGGCGAAAGGAAGAAGATGGCCTTCCTCCGCTTTGATTCTGCTCCCTACGGCCAGACCATAGAGCACCCCGATCAGAACGGCTCCCGCCACTCCTCCTACTGCGCCTTCTACTGATTTTTTCGGACTCAGCTTGGGAGACATTTTATGTTTTCCGAAAAGCATTCCGATACAGTACGCGCAGGTGTCACATCCCCAGGAGCTTATGAAGATCAGCCATACGAGAAAGACTCCGTCCTCAATCAGCCGAAGCTCATAGATGCAGGAGAGCATGACGGAAACGTAAACCACTCCGAAAAACGCGCCTGTAATCTCCTCTGTCCTGTATCGTGGATACGCAAACACGTATACAGACATCATCAGGATCAAAACACCGATTAATACAGTCATAGTATATGCCTGCAGCTCCAAAAATAACAGCAAATAATACATTGCCGTTCCAAAATACCCGCAGACATTCAGGGGGGAAAGAATTTTTTTGTTCTTCTCAAGCCCCAGCGCCCTGTACCATTCATGCAGGCCGATCAGGGAGATCACAAAGAGCGTCCCGGCCAGTATTGGGCCTCCGGATATGAGCACGATCAGCGCCACAACAACCAGCACGATTCCGCTGGCCAACCTTGTCCAAAACATATTTTATTCCTCCCTAAGTCCTCCATACCGCCTTTCCCGACGGTTATACTTCTCAATGGCCTTCTGCAGCTCATCCTTGGTAAAGGCCGGCCACGGCACCTCTGTAAAATAGAACTCCGTATAGGCCAGCTGCCACAGTAAATAATTTGAAAGGCGCTGTTCCCCGCTGGTCCGGATCAGCAGATCCGGATCCGGCACTTCCGCCGTATCCAGATATCCCGAAAATAGAGATTCCGTGATCTCTTCCGGCTTCAGCTTTCCCTGCCTGCAGTCTTCCGACACCTTCCGCACCGCGCGGATGATTTCATCTCTGCTTCCATAATTAATGGCAATCTGAAAATTCAGTCCCGTATTGTCCTTGGAGGACTCCACCAGACGTCTTAAGCTTTCCTGGAGATCAGGCGCCAGGGCTGAGGGATCCCCCAAAACTCTTACTTTCATATTGTTTTCTCTGGCAGTCTTTATACAGGTCTTTGTATACTGGCGGAAAAGACGCATCAGAGCGTCCACCTCATCTCTGGATCTCTTCCAGTTTTCTGTGGAGAAAAGGTAGACCGTCAGGTATTTGATACCCATGTTATAGGCATCCTCACAGATCACCTCCAGATTCTTCGCTCCCCGGACATGGCCGTAATTCCGCGGCATGCCTTTGCTTTTGGCCCATCTTCCGTTTCCATCCAGTATGATTGCAACATGGTGTGGTATTACCATACTTTTCTCCTTCCAAAAAGCGAGGGCATTACATGTTCCCCTGCAATACCCCCTGCTCTTTCTTATACTGTAAGAATCTCTTTTGATTTCTCTTCTACTGCCTTATCCATATCTTTAATATATTTATCTGTCAGCTTCTGAATCTCATCCTCCAGATCCTTGATTTCATCCTCAGAAATATCGGTCTTGCCAAGCTTTTTCAGATAATCGTTGGCATCCCTGCGGATATTCCGCACCGCTACCTTCCCGGCTTCTCCTTTTTTCTTAACCTCTTTTACCAGTTCTTTTCTTCTCTCCTCTGTCAGCTCCGGGAAAATCAAACGGATCACCTTGCCGTCGTTGGTAGGATGAATACCGATGTCAGAAGTGAGAATCGCCTTCTCAATCGGCTTTATCATAGACTTCTCCCAGGGCTGAATCTGCAGGATCCGCGGTTCCGGAACCGTAATATTCCCCACCTGCTGCAGCGGCGTAGGCGTCCCGTAATAATCTACTTTGATCTTATTCAGCACGTTGGGATTCGCCCGGCCTGCCCGAATCGTAGCGAACTCAGCCAGAAGGCTGCTGTAAGATTTTGTCATCTTCTCATCATAGACTTTAATTCTGTCATCCATCTCTCTTCCTCCTCAATATCAGTGAACTCCTCCGCTTTCAAAAGGAGTTTCATCTTTCATTTTTCTACACGGTAACCCGGGTTCCCTTTCCTTGTCCGCTTACCGCTCTGACAATGCTGTCTTCGTCATTCAGCCCGAATACCAGCATGGGCATTTTCTGCTCCATACACATAACAGAGGCCGTCATGTCCACCACACCCAGCTTCTTATCAATTACATCCTGTATGGAAATCTCATCGTACCTCTTTGCCTGGGGGTTGCCCTTCGGATCACTGTCGTAAACTCCGTCCACAGACTTAGCCAGGAGAATCACTTCAGCCTCAATCTCCACCGCCCGAAGCACCGTGGTAGTATCCGTGGAGAAATACGGGTGCCCCGTCCCTCCGGCAAAGAACACAACCTTTCCTTCTTTAAAATACTCCATGACCCGATCCTTGGAATACAGCTCCGTAAAAGCTCCGCAGGAAAACGGCGTCATCACAGCCGTTCCAATCCCTGCCGAGCGAAAAATCTCCGACACATAGATACAATTCATAACGGTAGCAAGCATGCCGATCTGGTCTGCTTTCGTCCGGTCTATACGCCTGCTGGATCTGCCCCGCCAGAAATTGCCGCCGCCGATAACGACTCCGATCTCCATCCCCAGATCACAAAGCTGCCGTACCTGTCTGGCCACGCCCATAACAGTGGGTTCGTCAAAGCCGGTCTTTTTATTTCCGGCCAGAGCCTCTCCGCTCAGCTTTAAAAGAACTCTTTTCATTCTTTTTATCTCCTTACGTTTTTCTTTCCCTATTATACCAATAAATTCAAACAAAATCCACCAAAAGTTCTGTTATACTGCCTCTTTCTGTTTTTTCCTGTGGGTCCGGTACAACTCTGACAATTTTTTGATCCACAGACTCAAATAGCGGAAGGTGGGTTCCGTGATGATAGCGAACATTACCAGAAGCATCAGGCATTTCTTCGATATGCTGCTGATGGCGAAAATACTGCTGACAAAGATCATACAGTAAACAAGTCCTGCCGCCATGGCAATCCACAGAAGCCAGTGGGCCCTGGTCATGGGCGACGCGATCTGATACAGAATCATAAGCCCCACAATGGCCAGAAGGATGGTACAGGAGGTGGAGACATCGTTTTCACTTACGTTGAACTCCATACAGAACAGGTAAAGGGCGCTCACCGTCAGGAAATCCGTCAAGCCGCCGGGCAGTGCCTTAAACAGCACATTGCTCAGGAAATGTCCCCGGATTCTGTCTGTATTTCTCTCCAGCGACATAAAGAACGCCGGTATGCCTATGGTAAACATACTGATCAGCGAAATCTGGGAAGGCTCCAGAGGATAGTTCACCATGAGGATAATGGAGAAAATAGAGAGGAACAGGGAAAAAATATTTTTCACCAGGAAGAGACTGGCTGTTCTTTCGATATTATTTACCACTCTTCGTCCCTCTGCCACTACGGATGGCATTTTGGAAAAATCTGACTCCAGCAGGACAATCTGAGCCGCCTGGGCTGCCGCATCGCTTCCGGAGGCCATGGCAATGCTGCAGTCCGCATCCTTCAGAGCCAGAATATCGTTTACGCCGTCCCCGGTCATGGCCACCGTGTGCCCTGCCTTCTTCAGCGCGCTGATCAGCTGGCGCTTCTGCTCCGGCTTCACCCTTCCGAAAACGGTATAGGATCCCGCCGCTTTCTCAAGCTCTTCCTCATCAGCCAGGGACGAGGCGTCCACATACAGCTCGGCATTGGCGATTCCGGCCTCAGCGGCCACCTGAGAGACGGTCACGGGATTATCCCCTGAGATCACTTTGATCTCCACTCCCTGCTGGGCAAAGTAATGGAAGGTCTCCTTCGCGTTGGCCCGGACAGGATTCGCCAGCAGAATCATTCCCATGGGCTCAACCGGCTCGGTCAGAGGCTTCCCATCCAGGATTCCTTTATATCTGGCAAAAACAAGGACTCTGTACCCCTGCCGGCTCCAGCTCTCAATTCCGGGCGCATACTCCTGGTACTGACTTCTCAGAATAAATTCCGGCGCTCCCAGCACATACTGTCCCTCGTCAAAGGCCGCGCCGCTGTATTTATTTTCGGAGGTGAAGGGGAAAATCTGATCCGGACGCTTTCCGCTCCGCTTGCGGAAATACTCTTTAATGGCTTTCATGGTAATATTGTCCGTAGCCATGGCGGCGGCAAAATCTCCCACTGCCAGCTCCACCTCATTCTGCTCTTCCTGCGAGAAGACTCCTTCCTCTCCCTGGGTTTCGTCTTCGTTTTTTTCACCGTCAGTGCCGACAGCCTTCCGCAAAGGCAGAAGCTTCTTCACCGTCATGGTATTGTCTGTGATGGTTCCCGTCTTATCCACACAGAGGACATCGACTCTGGCAAGAGTCTCTATACATTTCATATTGTGAACCAGCACTTTCTGCATGGCCAGCCGCATGACGCTGACCACCAGGGCCACACTAGCCAGAAGATACAGCCCTTCCGGAATCATTCCGATCACAGCGGCGACTGTGGCCGTAACACTGTCCCGGATGGAAGAGCCTCCTATAAAATACTGCTGGCTGAACAGCACAATACCGATAGGGATAATCACAATTCCCACGATCTTCACAAGACGGTCCAGGGAACGGATCATCTCAGACAATTCTTCATCGTTCATAGCCTTTGCTTCCAGGGTCAGAGAAGATACATAGGAATCCTTTCCTACCTGCTCCACTCTGGCTCTGCACTCTCCCGACACAATGAAGCTTCCCGAAAGGAGAGAGCTTCCTTTCTTTTTTGAGATCTGATCCGCCTCACCGGTAATCAATGACTCGTTGACCAGAACCTCTCCTTCTTCCACCACGGCATCCGCCGGGATCTGATTTCCGGCCCGGAATACGATCACGTCATCCAGCACCAGTTCTTCCGCAGGGATGGTTTTCTCCTGTCCGTCCCGGATCACAGAAGATTTGGGCGCGTTCAAAATACTGAGATCGTCCAGTACCTTTTTGGCTCTCAGTTCCTGAATAATTCCTATAAATGTATTGGCAAGCACAATGGGCAGAAAGGTCAGGTCTCTGAAGGATCCTACCAGACACAGAAGGACGGCAATGATAAAAAAGATCAGATTAAAATAGGTAAATACATTGCTGTACACAATCTCCTTCGTAGATTTGGAGGGAGATTCTACAGGAGCGTTTACGGCTCCGTAGGAGATTCTTTCCTGAACCTGCTCTTCCGTCAGTCCTGTACTTATATCCGGCTTACAGCGCTTAAGCGGAGTCACATGCTCCGGTATCTGATACTCTTCCGGAATCACCTTTGCTTTGCTGAATTTTTTCCGAAATGCCTTGATAGTTTCCCAGAGGGCTTTACTCTCCACTTTTTCGTGGATTTCCTTTTCTCCGGCATCTTCCAGTACCGCAAGCTCTTCCTGGATATTTTCCTGCTGCTTTCTCATGTTTCATTCCTCATTCATCCCTCCGCCTTATCGCGTGTCTTTTGCAATATGCGGACTTTTTCATTTTAACAAGCTTCTGTTAACACCAGTTTATTCTATCATACCTCCCTATGTTTTTTAACCCTGGAAATTCTGAAATTTTCTTTAACTGTCTCTAAACAATTCTATACAAAACTTGTCACCACTTCCCATTTCTGTTATACTGCTAAAGGATATATGAAAAGGAGATGGCTTTATGGGATTATTAAAGAAGCTGACCAATGTAATGACCTTTGGTTATCTGCTTGTATTAGATAAAAAGGTGCCCGAAGATCTGGCCCGGGTAAAAAGGATCCAGAATAAAAAAATTCATCATCTTATGAAAAAAGCTTATGAAATTCCTTTCTACCGGAAAAGATTTGAGGAAAATCATCTCACTCCGGAGGATTTCCACAGCAGCGAGGATCTGGTCAAATTCCCCGTCCTCACCAAGGATGAACTCCGTGTCTGGATGAAGGAGCTGTACGACCAGAATCCGAAAACCCGGGATTCCTGGGATGAGACAAGCACCAGCGGCTCCACCGGCGTCCCCCTTCGTCTGTACCAGTCACAGCGGGAGCATGCTTTCGCCAACGCCAACTGGATCCGTATTCTCATGACCCTGGGCTACAACCCTTTCTTCGGCAGGATGGTTTCCTTCGAGTCCAGCTACCGTAAGGAGAAGAAAAAAAGAGATTCCTTTATCCAGCGTTTCGGAATCCTCCAGAGAAGGATCCTCTCTGAGAAACGCTGCGTAGGAGATGAGACCGCGAAGGTCATTCAGGAGCTGAACGAGTATGCTCCGGATCTGATCTGTCTGCGCAAAAACTGTATTGTACGGATCGCCCTCTATGCTCAGGAACATAATCTTAAAATCCGTCATCCCAAATGGTATATTCCCGTCAGCGAGATGGTGGATGAGATGACCCAGAAAATTCTGAGGAAAACCTTTGGCTCCGGTCTTGTAGACGCCTATGGCTCGGATGAAACCGGAAGCTGCATTATAAAAGCCCC
>DVGK01000039.1 GCA_018712785.1 Candidatus Choladousia intestinavium
AGCTAAGCTAAAACTTCCGTCCGGATTTTCATTATAATAGTAAATTGTCCGTCCTGTATTTTGGTCATCCCCATAAAAAGCTATAGTTAAATTGCCATCTTTATCTTTGGTATAATGATCATATCCTGCTGTCTCAAAATCATAATTTGTCAATAAAATACAGCCCTGATTTCGTTCTGTGCTTGTATACCAGGAATGGTCGGTTCTCCAATCTCCGCTTCCTAATTCTGCACCAAATAATCCGGATACAGAAGAATCAATTACCCACTCATAATGAGTGTTCCACCATTCTTCTCCAACTCTCTCTCGTAACATATAGTTTATGGTACAAGTTACACGGTCATAGTAAACATTTACTACTGTAGTTCCATCCGCTTTTACTTCTACATCAACAGAATTTACAGAATTATACCGAAAGCCTTCATAGTTCTTATTATTATATTGCGTGGCACTAACCACACTACCTGTCAGCGCACTACCCGTTGTCGACTCAGCATAATCATAAGACTTTTGGCTATCATCCATTCCAACCGTATCTGTTACTTTCTGTTTCCAATACGTCACAGTGTAGCTTACTCTTACAGGGTTCCATTTCGCATATAAAATTATTGGTTCTGTTACAGCAATACTGTTATCTGCTGGCTCTTCACAGTCCGGGTCTAAATACCATCCGTCAAATTCATATCCAACTTTTGTCGGTATTTCTTTAGAAGAAACCTCTTCTGTTCCACCATGCTTTACATAGGAAGGCGCAACATAAGAACCTTGAGCCGTATTATACGTTACTTTATAGGTATTAAGGGTATAATAAATATCAATTTCTGTAGAGTCATCAACCAATACTACATTAACCGGAACACTGGCAGTATAGCCGGCCTCGGAACGTGCTCTTGCATCTGTTAATTCACCAACTTTTGCCGCTTTCGTTTCTGTTTCTGGACGGGATTCCCCATTTAATGTTTCAAAGATATGATTTACTCTATAAGTCACATCTCGGGGTGTATACGTCAGGATAATATGGATATTTCCTGTTACAGTCCCGCTGATTTTTCCTGTTTCAGAGTTATAGTATCCTTCAGGATTGCAGGTTACCGTATGACCACCAATAATCGGAGCATCAATTTCAAAAGAATCCCCGTTACTATACTGTGCGCTATAAGTACTGGCTGCGCGATCTCCTCCACTGTATACGTATTCAATTGTTACTGTATAGATTGAATCATCCTCTTCGTTCAGAAGAACAGCATTTTTATTAACATCTACTGCTACCTGTTCCGTAATGATGAAGGCTGAAAAGTGTTCTACCTGAAACCCAGCTGTATTACTCTCCGCAGATACCTCCGCCACTTTTTCTGTACTCTGGTCAGCTACATGATAGACTGAAATAGTTTCCGCTTCTTCGCTGCTTCCAATATTACTGAAAGAAACGTCTACTCCACCCTGCGGCTGAATCTCATTTCCCTCGCTGTCATAGAGTGTAACGTCGATTGCCACTAGGCCTACAACTTCCTTTCCTTCCGCTACACTCTGTTCTTCCGCAACCTCTCTGTAAGCTTCTTCAGACAGAGGGGTTGCTTTTACAGTGGTTCCCTCCGGCAGTACTCCTTCTGCAGCACTTACCGTTACCTGAATACCACTTGCGTTGGCTGTGAGTGTCTGAGCAGGCATAGCCGCTTCCGTCTCAGACTCACTCTCCGTCTCCACCGCCTCTGTTGCCACACTGACGATGGTTTCGTCCGTCTGGATTCCTTCTATTATATACTCATCCGGATTTCCTGTAGTTCTGGCGGGAATGCTTCCGTCTACCAGCACCTCTGTGATCGCGAAGCCCTCTGCTGCCACAGCAGTGAAGATAATCTTGCCGTCCTTCGCCATGGCCGTTCCGTCTTCTACGGTCATACCATCCACAGTGATTACTGTGTTTTCCGCCTGGAAGGTCACCAGGTTTTCCACAGCCGCTTCACTCTCCTCTGCGGAGCTTTCTGTCTCAGCCGGAACCTCTTTGTAGGTGACTGTGATCTTTGAATCCTTTGTCACATTCTGGATCCAGTATTCGTCTTCCTTCTGATTGGTCAGGGGAAGATCCGCATTGTCCACACGGACATACTCTACATCCCACCCCTCGTTTGCTGTTACCACGAAGCGGAAAGCATCGTTTTCTTTTACTTCTTTCTTATAGGAAGTAAGGTCGCCGATCTGCTGGTCTTCCACCTTAATGATTCCATGCTCTGCAGCGTGTTCATCAAAGCTTACCTCATATGTAACCGTCTCAGGCTTTTCCTCTTCTGTCTTCTCAGATTCTTTCTGATCCGAAGCTTCCGTCTCAGCAGTCTCTGTCTGAGATGCTTCTGTCTGGGCCGGTGCCTCTGTCTGCGCAGGCGCTTCTGTCTGCGCGGGTGCCTCTGTCTGCGCAGGCGCTTCCGTCTGGGCCGGTGCCTCTGTCTGCGCAGGCGCTTCTGTCTGGGCCGGTGCCTCTGTCTGGGCCGGTGCCTCTGTCTGGGCCGGTGCCTCCGTCTGGGCCGGCGCCTCTGTCTGCGCGGGTGCCTCCGTCTGCTTCGGCGCTTCTGTCTGCACAGGTGCTTCTGTCTGCTTTGGCGCTTCTGTTTGCGCGGGTGCCTCCGTCTGCTTCGGCGCTTCTGTTTGGACTTCCGTTGAGGGCTCTCCCGTAGCGTCCGCAGCGATCAGGCTTGCGCCATTCTGGAGAAGCATTGCCATAGTCAGAATCACTGCCAGCACACGTTTCATTCTGTCATGCCTTCTCTTACTCATTCTCCCACATCCTCCTTTTGTCAGGCTTTTCTATAAAATCATCGGTCCGGGACCGGAACTAAATTTGGGGGGTAGTCCCCCGGTTTATGTCTTTAGTGGATTTTTCAGTTCTGTCTTCTTTTCCGTCTGTACCACTGAATCCAGTAAGGTTATCAGCTCCAGGACACTGCGGAACGTCTCTTCCTTCTGTCCCTCAATCCATTTAACCTTTCCCTGCCAGCTTTGAGCCTGGGTATCTTTAATTTCCAATACGAATGTGCATCCTGCCTTTTTCAATTCTGTCCTCGCCTCTGCTTTCTGTAAGATCACTGTCCCACTGCTCAATCTGCCAAAACATAAGATTCCGGAAACAGATTATCTGCCCTGCTTTTCTCCCGCCGCAGGGGAAAATCTTTTCGTATGGCAGAATGATCCTCCTGATATCCGCTGTTTGTTTCAGTATAAATTTCAGCAGTCACATTCCGGTCACATTTCCAAAATTTCCTAATTCATATGAAGTTTAAATTGTGACATTCCCGCCCAATAGAAAGCCCGGTCTTTTAGAGAAGTCTTCCGTTTGCGTAATCAAAACCGCTTCCTTTCCTAAAAATTGGCATAGAAAAAACGAGGGCAGTTCAGTCCTCGTTCCTTCTGTAAAATACTGATTAAATGAGCCAAACTGGTACGCACCAGTTCTTTTCGTCCACAGGCAGCAGATCGTTTGCCATACAGACCACACTTCCGGTTCCAATCTCGATCTTCAAAGACTCTAAACCTCCGAAACCCGGTTCCCTGGTAACTGGTTCCAATACCTTGAAGTTTTTAATGGCGGTCTTGCCCGGCGACGCCGATTTTTTGATCTCTATCGGAGAAAGCACACCATTTTGGTAAAGCAGCACGTCTATTTCTTTCTGGTCTTTATCCCGGTAATAGAAAATAGACGGCTCTTTCCATGCTTCGGGATTGCCCCATTTTAAAAGATACGCTGCCAGGCCAGTGTCCAGGAAATGGATCAACGGCATCTTTACAACACGTTTGAGTGCATTGTTGTGATAAGGCTGGACAAGCGCAATGATATGAGACGACACCAAAATAGAGAGCCATTTCTTTGCCGTTGGAGCTGAAATGCCTGCGGAACTCGCCAATTCCTCATAGACAACAGGTTTTGAAGTCTGTGCAGCAACAATCGTCATAAAATGGTAAAACTGCATTTCATCCGCAACCTGTGCCAGATCCCGAATATCCCTTTGCAGATAGGTATCAACATAGGAGCGGTAATAAGTCTCCCAATCCACATTTTCGTCTGCATAGAGCTCCGGCATAGAACCTTTGAATATCCTGCGGTAGATCTCCGCATCGGATAATCCCAGCAGGTTCACGATTCCGACCCGTCCGGCCAAACTTTCGCTGACATTTTTCATAAGGCGGAAAACCTGTGAACCTGTGATCCAGAAATCCCCTTTTCTTTTGGAGCGGTCAGCGCTCATTTTGATATAGGGCAGCAGCTCTGTTGCATACTGGATCTCATCAATCAGTACCGGTGGGGAATACCTCTGTAAAAACAGGGCAGGATCGTGTTTTGCCAGGTATCTGACGTCGGGATCATCCAGAGTAACATATTTGCGCTCTATGTTTTTGCTTTTCTGTGCCTCTGCCATTCTTTGCAATAAGGTCGTTTTCCCAACCTGTCTAAACTAAATTACTATTTTTGTTTAGCCGATTATTTTCACAGTTAGAGTGACTATTCTAACCAATCCATCCACTATTGTTAACTGGCGGTTAGAAAAGTGATGAGAAAACAGGAAGCGGCATGACCAAAGCCATGCCGTTTCTGTAAAAAAATGATATTGTTTTTTATGACCCCCGACTATCCTCCTCGGAGATTTTTTACCTCTTACCAGTATCTGCTTGCAGAAACCGGTGTTCTGTAATTGTAACTTGAAACAATAATTCCTGTAGTGGAGCTGCTGGCGTGTACCACCTGGCCGCCGCCGATGTACAGCGCTACATGGCTGATTCCGCCGTCGCCGTAGAAGATCAGGTCTCCTGCCTGAAGGCTGTCCAGGCTGACAGGTGTTCCGCTGCCGGACTGCGATGCGGCTGTACGAGGAATTCCGATTCCGAAATTCGCGAATACAGACTGTGTAAATCCGGAACAATCCGCTCCGTTGGTCAGGCTGGTTCCTCCCCATACATAGGGATTTCCCACGAACTGCAGCGCGTAATTGGCAATCTCCTGTCCCAGAGAAGAGCTGGCTGAAGTATCCGTGTAGGACGTATCCTCGGATGCTGCCTGCTCGGCCGCTGCCTGTTCCGCTGCCGCCTGTTCCGCTGCCGCCTGTTCCGCTGCCGCCTGTTCTGCTGCTGCCTGTTCTGCCGCCGCCTGCTCTGCTGCGGCTTGCTCCGCTGCCGCCTGCTCGGCCGCTGCCTGTTCCGCTGCCGCCTGGGCCTGGGCTGCCGCGTCGGCCTCTGCCTGAGCCTGGGCATCCGCTGCCGCCTGGGCGTCTAAGTATTCCTGATATTCGGCCTGAGCCTGGGCTGCTGTATCTGCTACAGCCTGCTCATCCGCCTGCTGAGTCGCCGCGTCTGCCGCCGCCTGAGCATCCAGGTATTCCTGATAAGCGGCGTCCGCCTGAGCCTGAGCGTCTGCGGTAACCTGAGCTTCATATTCTGCCTGCTGCTGTGCCGCGGCCTGGTCTGCCGCTGCCTGATCAGCCGCCGCCTGCTGCTCTGCTGCAGCCTGAGCCGCTGCATCCGCTGCAGCCTGTTCCGCCGCGGCTGCCTGGGCCTCCTGCTCAGCGATCGCTGCCAGATAAGCTTCCTCTGCTGCCTGCTGCTCCGCCTCCTGCTCAGCCAGATAATCCAGCCACTGCTGATCCAGTCTGGCCTGCTCTTCCTCCAGCGTCTCCGCTGTGGAATAGTAAGTATCATAGCTTACGTAATAAGCGTTTACATAACCGTATGTATCTGCGTCCAGAGCCACCTTCATCCAGTCGCCTTCGTAAGCGACTACCTCCAGCTGATCTGAACTCTCCGCCATACCGATGGCCTCTGAATCCTCACTGGGCTCCGAACGGATCATCAGAGCCTCCGGATAAACCGTAGCTACATTATAGCCTACCTCTTCGGCAATGGCCTCTGCCTCGGAGCCTGTAGCGAAATACTCTGCCTTCACGTAACCCGTTACATTTCCGGACTGTACCTCGTACCAATCCCCTGTTTGGCCAAGAATCGTAACCGATCCGTTATTATAGACCTTTCCTACTACTTCACTGTTGGTGTCCGCGCCGCTGCGCACATTAATATATTCATCACACTGAGCGAAAGCCTGTGTTCCATTCAGACTGGTATCAACTGCCGCTTCTGTCTCCGCTGCCTCCGCAGTCTCTGCTGCAGCTGTCTCCACAGTCTCAGCCTCCGTATTATCTGCTGCAGCTGTCTCTGCGGTCTCAGCCTCCGTATTTTCTGCTGCAGCTGTCTCTGTACTCTCAGTCTCTGACGCTGCTTCCGTATCCGCGGATGAATCTGTACTTTCGGCATTATCCGTCTGCTCCGCTGCGGTTTCCTCCTGAGAATCCTCCGCATATGTATGTATACCGGCCAGCTCTGTATCCTTGCTGGCAAAAGCAACGGTACCCGTTCCCCCAAGGGTCATTCCTGCCGCCAGACAGCATGCCGTAAATTTTAATACTCCTCGTTTCATTACTTATACCAACCTCCAAAACAACCTTACTGCAAGTTTTGTTGCAAGTTATTACAAATTTATTACATTTAACTCAGGCATATCATAACAAAAATCAAAAACTATGTCAAGCCAAATAAATAATTTTTTAATTATTTTGCAAGGAATAAGTAATAAATCAAGGATAAAGCGGGTGAATATTTAAAGAGAATTCAGATAATTCTGCACAGAAGTCACTGCATTGGCCCCGTCTGACACTGCTGTGACGATTTGCCGCAGCTGCTTTGTCCGAATATCGCCTGCGGCAAATATTCCGGGTATTCCCGTGACCCCTGTTTCATCCGCGGAAATGTAACCATTTTTATCCAAATGTAATAATTCTGTAACTATTTTGCTGTTGGGCTGATTTCCCACGGCTACAAACACGCCGTCTACCGGCAGGCTTCTCTCTTCCCCCGTTTTTTTATTGAGAAGTCCGATGCTTTCCACCTGTTCATGTCCCTGAATGCCGGTGACAACCGTGTCCCAGAGAATTTCAATCTTTTCATTTTCCATCGCCTTTTCCTGAAGCGCTGCCGCCGCTCTCAGACTGTCTCTGCGGTGAATCAGATATACTTTTTCACAGCATCTGGCCAAAAACAGGGCGTCTTCCACAGCCACATCTCCGCCTCCCACCACGGCCGTCACCCGATCCTTAAAGAAGGCTCCGTCGCAGGTGGCGCAGTAGGAAACTCCCATGCCGGTGAATTCTTCTTCTCCCGGTACCTCCAGAAGGCGGTGTCTGGCTCCCATAGCCAGGATTACCGTCTTTGCCTGATACGTCTCCTCAGCCGTCTGTACAAGCTTTATCTGTCCGTCCTCCGCCAGACTTACTTTTTCCACCTCTGCTGTGACGAATTCTGCTCCCAGCCCTTCACAGTGCTCCCGCAGCTTCATCCCCAGGTCAAACCCGTTAATGCCAGGCAAACCCGGATAATTATCTACCTCATAAGTATTCAGGATCTGCCCGCCGCTCATATACTCCTTTTCTATTATAATAGAAGAAAGCCTTGCCCTTTGGGCATAAACCCCTGCCGCCAGACCAGCGGGACCGGATCCGATAATAATTACATCGTAAATCATTCTTTCCCTCCCTGAATCAATTCTTACGGCTGAAGGATTGCGAATTTACAGCCGTCTGTGTATAAAAACCGTTACTATAGTATACCCTTTTTCCGAAAAAAAAGCGATGAAAAGAATTGACAAAAATTTTCTCTTTTGTTATTATCGTATTGATAATTGTTACTATTATTAAGCAAGGAGGTGAATTCCTATGCCGCCATTGAAATACAGTAAACAGCGGGAGGCAATCAAAAATTTTCTTGCATGCCGCCGGGATCATCCTACTGCTGACACGATTTATACCTGTCTTCGGGAAGAATATCCGAATCTGAGTCTGGGAACCGTGTACCGGAATCTTTCCCTCCTGTCAGATCTGGGAGAGATTACCAAGATTTCTACCGGCGATGGTCCCGACCGTTTTGACGGAAACATGACAAAGCATCATCATTTTGTCTGCACCTGCTGTCATAAGGTAGATGATCTGGACATGGACAGTATTGATTTTATTATGGAAACGGCTTCTAAGAATTTTGACGGACATATAGAATCATACCTTGTAAATTTTTATGGGCTATGCAGGAATTGTCTAGAAAAAAAGCACTAAAACTACTTGACAAGGTCCATGCAAAGTGTTATATTGATATCAGTAATTATTACTGATTTTAAATCTGGTAATAATTACCTGATATCTGGAAATACTATAAATATATTTTTTTAAAGAAAAGGAGAATTTTGCCATGAAGAAATTTGTTTGTAAAGTCTGTGGTTATGTACATGAAGGAGATACTCCGCCCGCACAGTGCCCCATCTGCAAGGCTGGTCCGGAGAAATTCGAAGAGATGGTAGAGGGAATGACCTGGGCATGCGAGCATGAGGTTGGTATCACAGAAGGTGTCAGCGAAGAGATCATCGCCGGCCTGAGAGCAAACTTTGAAGGCGAGTGTACAGAAGTAGGTATGTACCTGGCTATGGCTCGCGTAGCTCACAGAGAAGGATATCCGGAGATCGGCCTGTACTGGGAGAAGGCAGCTTGGGAAGAGGCTGAGCACGCTTCCAAGTTCGCGGAGATCCTGGGCGAGGTGGTAACCCCCAGCACCAAGAAGAATCTTGAGATGAGAGTTGCCGCTGAGAACGGCGCTACTGCCGGCAAGCTTGAGCTGGCTAAGATGGCTAAGGCTGCTAACCTGGACGCAATCCATGACACCGTTCATGAGATGGCTAAGGATGAGGCTCGTCACGGCCGCGCGTTCGAGGGTCTTCTGAAGAGATACTTCGGCTAAGATAAAAATTAAAACAGAAACCCGTACCGGAGTGAAAATCTTTGGTACGGGTTTTTTCGATAAACTTTCTGTTGTTTACCGCTCCGGCGCGTATTTCTTTTTCATATGATAGAGTCTGGAAAGTCTTGTGGCAGATTCCTTTCCCATGTCCTGGGTCAGAGCCACAGCCAGCGAGTCCACTACTGCTGCAGCTGCTGTCATAGAATGATATTCTCTGGCCTCTCCCCGGTAAACAAAAAGCTGAATATCGGATCTCTCCTGCTCCGGCACAAAGGAACGGCTGGTGAAAGCAAGGGTTCTATACCCGATTTCCTTCTGATATCCCAGGATCATTTTTCCTTCCTGGGACAGCTTTGAGAAGCAGAAGAGAACCGCCAGATCATCCTCCCTTACCTGCGCAAGGCCCTCTAATACCTCTGAGCCCCCGGAGGGAAGAAGGATCGTCTCAATGCCAAGCCTCCGCAGACGAAACATCAGAAGCTGTCCCAGGGATGCCGAAGCGCTCTTGGCATGGATAAAAACCCGATGAGCTTCCCGAATGGCAGCTACGGCCTTTCTGAACTCTTCCTGATTCAGCCCTTCCAATGTTTTCTGCAGATAATTCTGCTGGAGACGAAGCCAGTTTTCTGCTGTAAACTCATTGAGGGTCTCCGCCATCTTAGCAGCGGGCCCCTCAAAGGAAGACTGCCTCATCACCAGCTGCTTCAGTTCTTTATACGTTCTGCATCCCATATGGCGGACAAATCGTGAGATGGTGGCCTCAGAAACCTGAAGCCGCTTTGCCAGCTGCCCGATGGATGAGAAGAGAAACTCCTCTGTATTGCTGGAGATATAATCCAGAATCATAGAATCCGCCCTGGTAAATTGCTCCGGCATATTTGGAAATTGAATCTGCATTTTTAAATTTTCCTTTTTTGCCTTTACTTTATCATCTTTTTTGCAAATGTCAACTACCCTACCAGTACGCCCACATAGTCTCCTCCCAGGGCATGGATCTCCTTTAGCGCCCGCTTCAGAATACCCGCTGTTTTCACCTGAAACGCGGATTCCCTGGCTATAGATATTTTGTAATTTCCCTTTTCCATTTCCTTATAGAGATCTTCGATCCGGCAGACTTCCTTCTGAAACTCCGTATAAATGCACCCGTACTGCACCGCCTGATGGGTATCGCTGCCTCCGATTACAGGGCGGTTCAGAAGAGTACCGAGGCTGTACGTTTTTTGTTTCGTGCCTTCCAGATCTTCCGCCGTGTCTTTTCCGTTGAGATCCAGAAAATCAAACTGCTCCAGCTCATCCCTCGGCAGTTCAGGGATATGTCCCCCTTCCCTGAAGGGATGGGCCGCGCCGATCTTTACAGGATATTCTCTGAAAAATTTCAGAAGCTGTCCAAAAGGGAGAAACCGCCCGGGTTCCTTATACGGCTCCAGACGATGGTTCAGCTCCAGGATATCCTCCGGTGTCCCAAGCGTCAGAACATGCCCTCCCTCGGCAATATCCGTCTCCATCCCGGCGAAGACGCGAAGTCCGCTCTCCAGTACCAGAGTATCACCCTCCCGCCGGCTTTTTCCCATCAAATATCGGTACACATCCTCAAACTGAAGGGTATTAAAATGTTCCGTCAGACACAGAGCGTCCAGTCCCGCTTTTTTTGCCTCTTCAAAAAGCCAGTCTGTATAGGCCTCTGAGAAAGGAAGTTTCTTCGCCAGCTTCCCATGCGTGTGAAAATCCAGTTTCAAGCTTATCCCTCTTTTCCTATATTAATGTTGAAATTAAAACAGACATTGCCACCCACAAAAAAGACACAGACAGAAAAAGCAGATCATTGTAAGTTACTTTTAAAGTCGACAGCTTCATTTTTTTCACCTGACGATTGACCGCGGCATAGCGGTATCCTTTTATCTCCAGGGCTTCCACGGTGGTTCGTGAGCGCTTGGCGGTATTCAGCATCAGCGGGTAAAAGGCTTGTATCACTACCTTCACCTGGTAAATCAGATACCGGGCTTTGCCGGCAAGGGTCTCATGTTCCGGAGGGTTTCCCCTCATCCGATAGGACAGCAGAATGCTCTGGAACTCTTCCATCAGCATAGGAAGCACTCTGTAGGCATAAGAAATTGAAAAAGAAAGCCGCTCCGGACATCCATACCACATAAGCCCGTTGGAAAGGCGGTCCGGATCCAGCCCGGAAAATACGGTAATAGAGGCCAGAGAACAGGTAGCCACCTTCAGTGTGAGAATCAGAAGAGGGCTGATGGCGGATGTGTCTCCTCCGAAAAACAAGGCTGCCACAAACAGATATCCTGTCTGGGTAAAGACGCCCACGCCAAAGAGCAGAAGGACCAGTCCGGCTACCCTGGCCATTACTGTGGTAACCAGTACCAGCAGAAAGCTTCCCATCAGGAAACACAGATCATTTGCAAACCAGGGTGTCAGGCCGAAGAAAAGGTACCAGATCAGAAGGATCCGGGGATCCAGAGAAGCAATCAATGTATCGCTGTTTCCATATGCGTTTTTCAATACCTGGTTCCGGAGGAAATCAATAGAAAATTTGTCCAGGATATTTTCCGAAAGCTTCTTTTTCATGCCGTTTCCTCCTTCTTTTCTTCTGAAAAAGCATCTATAAATTCATCAATCGTATAGCAATAGGCTGTGGGATCCAGCACCTGTCCCATATAAAAGATCTCCGGCGGACGGATCCCCACTCGTTCTACCAGAGCGCTGTCCCGGAAAATCTCATCTCTCGTTCCGTCCGCTGCCAGTTTTCCTTCACTGAGAACCAGAATCCGGTCCGCCCACTCGCACACCAGCTGCATATCGTGAGTAGCGATCATTACGGTCTCTGTAATATCCTTCATCTCCGTCAGCGTTTTCATGATCTCTCTGCGGGTAGCAATGTCCAGATTAGCCGTAGGCTCATCCAGAAGAAGGATGCTCGGATTCAGGGCGATTCCGATGGCAAGGCTGGCCCTGCGCATCTGTCCTCCGGACAGAAGGCGCCCGTCCTGCTCCCTCAGCTCCCAGAGACGAAAGCGTTTTAAAAGCTCCTCCGTCCTTTTTTCATAATCCTTCACCCCTCTGACCTTCATGGCATAGGAAATATCCGCGGCAATCGTATCCTTTATGAACATCTCCTCAGGATTCTGATAGACCAGGGAAATCTGACCGGACAAGCCTTCCGGCTTCTTTTTTCTGAGGCTCTCCCCATTCAGCCGTACCTCTCCCCCGGCGGGTTTCAGAAGCCCTGTCATCAGCTTCATCATCGTAGACTTTCCGGCTCCGTTTGAGCCGATGACAGCAACCTTCTCCCCTTTCTGGATTTCCAGGTTCAGCCCCTGGAAGACCTTTTTCTCTTCACCTTTTACAGAGCGAAAGGCCACAGAGACATTTCTGAACTCCACTGCCGGCTCTCTGAACCGGGGTTCTGTAATCCTGGGCATATCATTCTTCTTAAACCGGAGATTTTGAAATACCTTTTTCCCTTCCAGGATCGTAGTTGGAAGAAGAACCTTTTCCGGCAGAGATCCCTTCTTTTTCATTCGGTAAGCCGCAAGGGTTACCTGCGGCGGAAAGATATTGCACTCCTGCAGCTCTTCCACCCGTCTCAGAGCCTCATCCGCAGGAAGCTTCCATGCGATTTTTCCGTTCTTCATAAGCATCACGTGCCTGCAGTAATCCGCAATGTACTCTGTATGATGCTCAATGACAATTATGGTTTTTCCATGTTCCTCATTCAGCTCCCGAAGCACTTCGTAAATCCGGTCTGCATGAGCCGGATCCAGCTGAGCGATAGGCTCGTCCAGAATCAGAATATCCGGCCGAAGAGAAACAGCTCCTGCCAGAGCCAGCAGATGTGTCTGGCCTCCGGACAGCTGCCAGATATAATCCTCTTCTTTCCCCTCCAGCCCGCAGAGCTTCAGAGCCTCAAGTCCCCGTTCTCTGTAATCCTCCATAGCATAGTTAAGACATGCATAGGAGGCATCGTCCAGAACCGTAGGCCGTACAATCTGATTCTCAAAATCCTGATAAACATACCCGGCCTTGCAGGCCAGAGTTCCCACATCCGCCTCCAGAGTATTGATTCCTCCTACGGTTACCCGTCCATTATAATCTCCGGCAATAAAGTGCGGAATCAGACCATTTAAAGTTTTGCAGAAAGTAGACTTCCCGCATCCGTTATTTCCGATAACCGCAAGAAAATCTCCCTGTTCTATTTGAAGGCTGATATCCTTCAGAATCGGCGTATCGGAAGCCGGGTAAGAATAATTCAGGTTCTCTGTCTCGATTACATTCATTACGTGTTCACTTGTTCCTTTCCGGCTCTGGCCTTCAGCACAGCCAGCACGACAATACAGAGAACTGCGGCCGCCACCATACAGACCGCAAATGCAGTCTGGCTTTCCGCCCATTCTGCCTCCCAGTCGATCAGAGAAAGTCCGCTGGTAGCCAAAAGCTCAGCTGCCGCCGCCGCGGCAAAGGCCGCTGCCGCCCCCGCAAC
Organism: Candidatus Choladousia intestinavium; assembly: GCA_018712785.1. Lineage (GTDB taxonomy): Bacteria > Bacillota > Clostridia > Lachnospirales > Lachnospiraceae > Choladousia > Choladousia intestinavium. The sequence continues at coordinate 13,304 of DVGK01000039.1, forward strand.
TACTTTCCCGCTTATTCCTCCCAGCCAGGTCTTTTCATTTCTGGGCTGAAGTCCCAACAGCGGCTCAATCTTCCCATACAGCCTGGGTACAAGAAACAGAGTGGGCAGAAGGCAGAAAAGAATGCCCGAAAACAGCAGATCATTCAAAAAGGCAAATCCTTCCGTAGCAAATACACTTTCCGGCAGACCTGCTACCGCTTCAAAATCTTCAACAGCAAACTGTACCTTCATAATATCCACTACAGTTCCCATGAAAAGCTGAAGAGCCGTTCCAGTCATAGCGGCAATTCCCACCATCTTCCGGTTGGAGGGATCCTTCACCATGCGTCCCGCCACATATACGCCGACTGTCACGGTAAGAAATTTCTCCAGTTCTCCCAGCCCTCCGAACTGTCCTAACATAATTTCGCTGAAAACCAGTTCTCCGGTAGCAGCTCCCAGGGCCGCTGAAAGAGGATCAAACAGTATTGCCAGTGTGAGGGGAATAAACAAAAAATACTCTACAGAGAACTCTACAATCCCTGCCTGAAACTGAGGGATCAGTTCAGTAAATAGCGTAGCAAGCCCATACAAAGCCATCGTCAGTACAAAGACCATCAGCTTCTGAGACTGCATACCTGTCTGTTTGTTCGTGCGTTCCATTTTTCATCCTCCAAATTTGTATTTTAAATAAAACCTTACGAATCCTATTTTAATCTCTGCCCTTCCTTTCCGCGATCATATTTATGTAAAAATGAAGTTAAATTTTCGTAATTCTGTTTTATGAAATAAAATCTGTCATTTCCAAAAATGGAATTCTCCGCCTTGTTTTATTCATTGTGATGTGCTACAATTATTAAGAGAATTCCTCTGTGAGAACGGAGGGCTATGTACCGAAAGAAAACATTACAGGAACTTACGATTAAGGATAACTTTCTCTTCGGAGCTGTTATGATGGAGGAAGATAACTGCCGCAGATTCCTGGAGCTGGCTCTTGATATACCGATTGGAAGGGTGGAAGTCAGCCGCGAAAAAAGCCTGGTGTACCATCCCGAATACAAAGGGGTGCGCCTGGATGTCTTTGCCCGTGGAGAAGATGCCTCCTGTTTTAACGTTGAAATGCAGGTGGCCGCAAAACCCTCTCTGGGAAAACGTTCCAGATATTATCATGCGCATATGGACATGGAGCTTCTGCTCTCCGGCCGGGAATACCGGGAACTGCCCAATACCTGTGTTATTTTTATCTGTGACTTTGATCCTTTTGGCCAAGGAAAATTTCGCTATACCTTCCGGAACTGCTGCCGTGAAAACAGCACTGTGGATTTAAAGGACGGAAGGTTGACGATGTTTCTCAGCACACACGGAAAAAATCCTCAAGAAATTTCCGAAGGACTTGTATCCTTTCTCAACTTTGTAAAGGCTGCTCTGGATGAAAGCGGAAATGTTTTCCGGGACCCATATATAAAACAGCTCCAGAATTCAATCCGCAAAATCAAGAAAAGCCGTGAAATGGGGGATCGCTATATGATTTTCAGAGAAATGCTTCAGGAAGAATGGTCCGAAGGACGGCTGGAGGGACGAAGAGTTGGGCGGAAAGAAGGACGAAGGATTGGACGGAAAGAAGGACGAAGGGTTGGACGGAAAGAAGGACGAAAAGAAGGCCAACTGGAAACTCTCAGGAAATCCATTTTTGATCTTCTTTCGCTTTTATCTCCTGTGCCTGATACTGTTAAAGAAAGTCTTTTTTCCATAAACGATCCGGCAGTTTTAGATAAACTTTTAATGAAAGCTGCTAAAGCTGAATCCTTGGAGACATTTCTCTCCGAGGCGAAACCGCTCCTATTCCCTGCGCCTAAATCTAAAGCAGACTGAATCTTTTCGGCAGCTGCTCTGCTGCCCTTTTCATCTATACGCAGAAATTCCTCTTCAGGGGATCTTTCTGCTTTCAGCAATAGAAAGCTCACTCCGCGAACTTTCTATTGCCATAAATAAAATACACTCCCAGAGCCGAAATCGCAGCTGGGAGTGATCTTTCTATATCAAATCTTAAATCTATTCATACATCACTGCAGGGGAATTCTCTTATTTTTATTCTTTCATTCCCTGAGGAAGTCCTCCAAAACGAACATTAATATACGCTTTTACCGCTTCCACGCATTTGTCAAAGCCCAGACACTCGCTGTTCAGGCAAAGGTCATAATTTCTGGCGTCCGTCCACTCTCTTCCAGTGTAATACCGATAGTAGTCGCTGCGGTATTTATCCGTCTTGGCGATGAACCGCTCCACATCCTTTCCAACGTATGCCCTGCGCTCAATGGTCTGCTTGATGCAGTACTCCTTGGAGGCATGGACGTAAACACGCACTACGTTGTCATAATCCTTCAGCACGTAATCCGCCGCCCGGCCGATAATAACACAGGATTCCCGCTCCGCCAGCTCCCGAATGATTTTGGCCTGATAGTTAAAGAGATTTTTGTCGCTGACAAATCCATCGCTCTCAGGCGGAATCACCTTTCCCTTGTACTCCGGATGAGACTTTCCAAAGAGGAAAGACCTTTTCACTCTCTCATCCGCACGGTTAAAAAGAATTTCACTGATTCCGCTGTCCTCTGAGGCCATACGGATAATTTCCCGATTATAGCAGTGGATTCCCAGATCCTTAGCCAGCATCTCTCCGATGGTTTTTCCGCCGCTTCCGAAATGCCTGGCAATTGTAATTACAACATTTTCCATTTCTCACCGCACCCCTCTCTGCTTACTCGCCAAGATAAGCCTTTCTGATTGAATCATCGTCCATAAGAACCGAGGCTTCACCGGACATAACGATATTTCCTGTCTCCAGCACATACGCCCGGTCAGCGATAGACAAAGCCTTCTTGGCATTCTGTTCTACCAGAAGGACTGTGGTTCCTGCTGCGCTTACGCTCTGAATAATATCAAAAATCTCATTTACAAGAATAGGGGAAAGTCCCATGGAGGGTTCATCCATGAGAATGATCCTTGGCCGTGACATGAGCGCCCTTCCCATAGCAAGCATCTGCTGCTCGCCGCCGCTTAAGGTACCGGCAATCTGGTTTTTACGTTCTTCCAGACGTGGAAATCTTTTATAGACCTCCTTCAGCGTCTCCTCGATCCCATTCTTGTCACTGCGGGTATAAGCCCCCAGCTTCAGATTCTGGTATACGGTAAGCTGGGCAAAAACTCTTCGTCCCTCCGGAACATGAGCCATTCCCAAGCTTACGATTTTATGGGCAGGCACCTTCGTGATGTCCTTTCCTTCAAAAATCACACTGCCCTTTTTCGGAGCAATCAATCCGGTAATGGTATGCAGAATCGTTGTCTTACCGGCTCCGTTGGCGCCGATCAGTGCAATGATTTCCCCTTCGTTTACCTGGAAAGAGACCCCTTTGATCGCCTGGATCATCCCATAGTAGACTTCCAGGTCTTTTATCTCAAGCATTGCCATCCGTTTCTGCCTCCTATTCTCCAAGATATGCCGTGATTACCTGGGGATTATTCAGGACCACGCTTGTCTGTCCCTGCGCAAGAACTTCCCCGAAATTCAGTACTGTCAGCGCCTCGCAGATACCGGAAACAAGCTTCATGTCATGCTCAATCAGAAGAATCGTCATCTGAAAATGCTCCCGGACAAATTCAATCATTTCCATAAGCGTCTTTGTCTCATTGGGATTCATTCCCGCAGCCGGTTCATCCAGCAGCAGAAGCTTCGGCTCTGTAGCCATAGCCCTGGCGATTTCCAGCTTCCTCTGCTTTCCATAAGGAAGGTTGGCAGCCAGAGTCTCCGCTTCATCTTCCAGCTCAAATACCTTCAGAAGATCCATAGCCTGCTCCGTCATCTCTTTTTCCACCGCATGGTAGGAGGGCAGATGAAGCAGCCCGGAAAGGAATGAATAGGAATGCTTGTTGTGAAGTCCGGCTTTTACATTGTCCATCACGGACATATCTTTAAAAAGACGGATGTTCTGAAAGGTTCTGGCAATTCCTGCCTTGCTGATTTCAATGGTTTTCTTTCCTGTGATATCCTTCCCGTCCAGAACAATGCTTCCGGTATCCGGCTTGTATACTCCTGTGAGAAGGTTGAACACAGTCGTCTTGCCAGCGCCGTTTGGTCCAATCAGGCCGTAGAGCTGGCCCTTTTCAATCTTAATATCAAATCCGTTCACTGCCCGGAGGCCTCCAAAGGAGATCCCAAGGTTTTTTACCTCCAATAATGCCATGGTCACTCCACCCCCTTTGCTTTATTCTTTCCCAGAAGCCGCTTCAGAGAGTATTTTTCCCTGAAAGCCAGGGCTGCCGGAGCCCAGTTCAGCAGCATAGCCACGATCAGAATAATGGCGTAGATCAGCATACGATAGTCGCTCAGTCCCCGCAGCAGCTCCGGCAGAACAGTCAGGATCGCCGCCGCGATCATGGAGCCGCGGATACTTCCAATGCCGCCCAGAACTACATATACCAGAATCATAATGGACATATTATAGCCAAAGTTCTGGGATGTAGCTGTCAGGGATGACAGATTATGGGAGTAGAGGGCCCCTGCCACACCTGCCAGGGCAGCGGAGATGGTAAAGGCCATCAGTTTATATTTTGTAATATTGATGCCTACGGATTCCGCCGCGATCTGATTGTCACGGATCGCCTTGATGGCGCGTCCGTCTCTGGACTGAATCAGCCGGAGCACGATAAACAGTGTAATCAGCAGAAGGATGATTCCTATGGTAAAGGTAGCGTCCCTGGAAGTACCGGTGATTCCCTGAGGTCCTTTTATAATTACGACGCCATCCTCCTCCAGGCCCAGAGACAAGGTATCTCTGATGGAGAAGTGAAGTCCCCGGCTGTCCCTTCCTATATAAAGGATATTCACGAAGTTCTTTATAATCTCCCCGAACGCCAGCGTTACAATAGCCAGGTAGTCACCCTGAAGACGAAGCACAGGGATTCCGATAATGACGCCGAAGACTGCCGCGAACAGGGCCGCGACAATAATGGCCAGAGCAAACCGCAGCGGCACAAAGGGAATCGCCTCTGTCATACACTGGGTAAAAAACGCGCTGGCAAAAGCTCCCACACACATAAAACCTGCATGTCCCAGACTCAGCTCTCCCAGGATTCCCACTGTAAGGTTCAGGGACACCGCCATAATGGCATAGATGCATACCGGTACCAGCAGTCCCTGCAGCAGACTGGAGAGATTTCCGCTCTGACGCCAAAGGGTCATGACAATCCAGAAGACAATCACAATTCCATAGGTAACGGCATTATTTTTTGCTGTTTTGTTCCATCTTTTCTTTTCCATTCTCCGTCACCTACACTTTCTCCTGAATCTTCTTTCCCAAAAGTCCTGCGGGTTTTACCAGCAGCACCACAATCAGCACCGCAAATACAATAGCGTCCGCCATCTGAGAAGAAATATACGCTCTGCCGAAAATCTCAATCACTCCTAAGAGGATACCTCCGATCATGGCACCCGGTATCGAACCGATTCCTCCGAATACCGCTGCCACGAATGCCTTAATACCTGGCATGGAACCTGTATAAGGAGTCAGAGAAGGATAAGCGGAACACAGAAGCACCCCTGCGATAGCTGCCAGACCTGAACCAATGGCAAAGGTCAGGGCAATCGTTCCGTTTACATTGATTCCCATAAGCTGAGCCGCTCCTCTATCCTCTGATACAGCCAGCATTGCCTGCCCTGCCTTCGTTTTTTTGATAAACAGGGTAAGGCCTATCATAATAACGATGCAGGCGAGAATCGTCACCAGAGTCAGGGAAGAGATCACAAGATTTCCTCCTGCCAGGGACAAGGCCGGAAGCTGTACCACGGAAGGAAAAGACTTCGTATTCGCGCCAAAAACAAGAAGCGCGATATTCTGAAGCAGATAGCTGACTCCAATAGCAGTAATCAGAACCGCCAGAGGAGAAGTCGCGTTTCTTAAAGGGCGGTAAGCTACTCTCTCAATCACTACGCCCAGCACGGTACATACCACAATCGCCAGAAGAATCGCCGGGATCGTAGGCGCCATTAAAGATGTCATGGCCGTAAGCGTTACGTAGGCTCCGATCATAATTACATCTCCATGGGCAAAATTCAGCATTTTGGCAATTCCATATACCATGGTATAGCCCAGCGCTATAATGGCGTAGACACTGCCAAGGCTGATGCCGTTAATTAAATAAGATAAAAAACTCATAACACACCTCGCATCGTTCATAAACTGTCACGGTTCAGGGCCGTCACGGATTACAAGATCTCCAACCACAGCCTTAGGTTTGGATATTCCTTTATCCAGCCTGAAAGTCTGCTCTACTATAGTACCATAGCCTTTTACGCTTTATCAAGCCAAATTATGACAAATCTTGGCGAAAAACATGCCTTTTTATTGTGTACTCATAAAGATGGTTTATGGTATAGGAAAAACACTTTCGTTTTCCTGGGATAAGTCCTTTCCTATACCATAAAAATACCGTTTTCTGTACTGCAGAAAACAGACCTGAAATTTCCCTCTATAAGAATAAATTCTATAGATCAATCCAGAGGAATTTCCTGTGGAATGAAGAAAGCTGCTGCGAAATCCCGTCAGGGATTTGCAGCAGCCCCATCGCCTTTGTGGGTAAATACTACATTGCCTGATAAGCGCCGTCTACAATCTGTACGGCTCTGGGCTCTTTGTTCGGCTCGCCGTCTGCAGTCCAGGTCATGCCTGCTCCTGTAAGACCATCAATAGTGATCTCTGTCATGGCAACCTTCAGAGCGTCACAGATATCAGATGCGGACATATCCGGTGTTACGCCGGCCTGCTCAATAGCTGCCTTAATTGCGTAAACTCCATCGTAAGCATCTGCCGCGAACTGGTTCGGTGTGTCACCATAAGCTTCTTCATAAGCAGCTACGAAGGCCTGAGTCTGCTCATCATCCGCGTCTGCCGCGAAAGGTGTCAGGAGCATAACGCCCTCTGCAAGAGAGGTATCAAATCCTTCTACTGCCAGGATACCATCCAGTCCGTCACATCCGAAAAAGTCCGCTTCAATTCCCATGCTGCTTGCCTGAGTCAGAATCAGAGATGCCTCTGTATAGTAGATAGGCAGGAAAATCAGCTCCGCGCCGGAATCCTTTGCCTTCTGAAGCTGTACGGAGAAATCTGTTCTGCTGTCTGCGGTAAATGCCTCCGCCGCTACGATCTCGATACCCTGGTTTGCGGCTTCTGCCGCGAAATTCTCATAGATACCGGATGAATATACATCAGAGCTGTCATAGATTACAGCTACCTTACTTGCCAGCTCATGCTCTCCGATATACTGAGCGGATGCTGTACCCTGGTTCGGGTCTGAGAAGCATACACGGAACGCATTATCATACTGAACACACTCTACTGCGGAGCCTGACGGTGTAAGCTGGAAAATATTGTCATTTACGCTCTCAGCGCCCACTGCGATACAGGGGGCAGAGGTAACTGTACCTAACAGAATCTGCATTCCCCAGTCTTTCAGGGTATTGTAAGCGTTAACAGCTGTCTCCTGGTCGTTCTCATCATCCTGGAAATTCAGTTCAAACTGAACGCCGCCCTCTGCGTTGATTTCATCTACTGCAAGCTGTGCAGCATTCATAACTGCCTGCCCGTAAACAGCAGTGCTTCCGGTGATCGGTCCGATGCCGCCGATCTTAAAAGTTCCCGTCTCTTCTGCGGATACGGGAATCGCAGAAAGTGCCAGAGCTGCCACACATGCAGTTGCGACAAATTTCGTAAACTTTTTCATAAATAACACCCTCCTGTATTTTTATTCGGGGAACTGCTTTTTTATGAGCATTCCTCTTTCCGTTAATACTACTCACTTCTTCCTGATTTGTCAAGAATTTTGTAAGATTCTCAATAGGCTTTTCCCCAATATACAAGGGTTTTCGCAGGCTTTCCGCAGAAAACACAAGTATCGGAAAGTTTTTCCTGCTTAAAGGGCATGCATCTTGTGGTGACTCCGATTTCTTCTTTTACCGCTTCCTCGCACTCCCGGCATCCGCACCACATTGCCTTAATAAATCCCGGCTTCTCGTCCGCCGTCTTTTTGAATTCCTCTTTTGTCACCGCTGTGTAAGTATGGCTGTCTCTATGCTTTCTGGCCCGCTCCAGCATATCCTTCTGCATCGTATTCAGAATCTCCCGGACTTTCTCCGCAATCTCCTGGATCTGAACCACTGTCTTTTCGCGGTTGTCTCTTCGGACAACTACAGCCTGTCCCGCTTCCAAATCCTTTGGCCCCATCTCAATCCGGACCGGAATGCCCCGCATTTCCTGCTCAGAGAATTTCCATCCCGGGCTCTTATCCGTGTCATCCAGTTTGGCCCGGATTCCTGCCTGAATCAACGCTGATCGGATCTCTTCCGCCTTCTCCATGACTCCCTCCGCCTTCTGACGCACAGGAATTACCATGGCCTGTACAGGAGCGATCCTGGGGGGCAGAACAAGGCCGCTGTCGTCGCCGTGTACCATGATGAGCCCTCCGATAATACGGGTGCTCATACCCCATGAGGTCTGATGAACGTATTTCAGCGTATTGTCCTTGTCCGCGTACTGAATCTCAAAAGCTCTGGCAAAGCCGTCTCCAAAATTATGGCTTGTGCCGCTCTGAAGGGCCTTCCCGTCATGCATCAAGGCTTCAATGGTATAGGTAGCCTCTGCCCCTGCGAATTTCTCTTTATCCGTCTTCCGTCCCCGGATCACAGGAATGGCCAGCACTTCCTCACAGAAGTCCGCATATAAATTCAGCATCTGGATGGTCCGCTCCTCCGCTTCCTCCGCTGTAGCATGGGCGGTATGGCCCTCCTGCCACAAAAATTCCCTGGATCTTAAGAAGGGCCTGGTCGTTTTCTCCCAGCGCACCACGGAGCACCACTGATTATATACCTTGGGAAGATCCCTGTAAGAATGGATGTCATTGGCGTAAAAATCACAAAACAGAGTCTCCGAAGTGGGGCGGACACAGAGACGTTCCTGAAGCGGCTCAAGTCCTCCATGGGTCACCCAGGCCACCTCCGGAGCGAATCCCTCCACATGATCCTTCTCCTTCTGAAGAAGGCTTTCCGGAATAAACAGGGGCAGATATACGTTCTCCACTCCAGTCTCTTTAAACCTTTTATCCAGCTCATGCTGAATATTTTCCCACAGAGCGTACCCTGCCGGCTTTATTACCATACAGCCCTTTACGCTTGTGTAATCGATCAGCTCTGCCTTCTTCACCACATCTGTGTACCACTGGGCAAAATCTTCCTCCATAGATGTGATGGATTCTACCAGTTTCTTTTCTTTTGCCATTTTTGCTCTCCTTCCTGGAACTTTCTCTGAGCAATAGAAAACACGCCCGCGAGTTTTCTATTGTCATGAATTAAAAAAACCGGAATTCCACTCCCCATAGGGACCGGAATTCCGGCGGTACCACCCTGATTAACAGTTTCCTGTTCACTCTGAACCGTTAACGCCGGTATACGCCGCATTCTCTGCGGAGGCTCCAAAGCGGGTTCATCCCTGCTGCCTGAAACCTTCCACCACCCGGTTTCTCTCTGTAAAGCGCCTGGGGACTACTATTCTTCTTCACTGCCCGAACTTTTGCTTTTTATTTTATGAAACCCGTGTCCTTTTGTCAAGCCGATTTCATTCAAACCTTACAATTTCCCTTCTCAAGCGCTTAATAATCCGCTTTTCAAGTCTCGAAATATAGGACTGGGAGATGCCCAGAAGGTCTGCCACCTCTTTCTGTGTTTTTTCTTCCCCGTCAGCGGTATTGATTCCAAAACGCAGCTGCACAATGGTCCGTTCCCTTTCGGACAGCCGTTCAATGGCTCTCTGAAGCAGGCTGTGTTCAGCCTCTGTTTCCATATCTTTATAGATTACATCCTCATCTGTGCCCAGCACATCAGAAAGAAGAAGTTCATTTCCATCCCAATCCACATTCAGAGGCTCATCAATAGAAACCTCCATTTTCGTCTTGCTGTTTCTCCGAAGATACATAAGGATTTCATTTTCAATGCATCTGGAGGCATAGGTAGCCAGTTTGATTTTTTTATCCGGATTAAATGTATTGATTGCTTTTATCAGCCCTATGGTTCCGATGGAAATCAGATCTTCCACCCCTACCCCTGTATTATCGAATTTTTTTGCTATGTAAACCACTAGACGCAGGTTATGTTCAATCAGAAGGCTTCTGGCCTTTCCGTCGCCTTCTTTTCCAAACATCCCCAGCAGTTCCTTCTCCTGCTCCGGCTCCAGAGGAGGAGGAAGCACCTCCGTTCCCCCGATATAATGGACATCATTCGGTCTGCGGAACAGGACATCTCCGAAGCCTGCTGCCATTTTAAGCTGGAAACGCTGGGGTACCGTTATCTTTACAATCATGCCATTCTCTCCTTTTCTCTACAATCCTCCCGCCGCTGCTGCATGCTCCGGATGAAGAATCACCTGATATGCCCCTCCCAGATTCACGGGACTGCTGCTGATGGCAAACACCGGATGGACGATCTCCTGGCTGTCCGAGGCAGATTCAATTCTCATACGGTCAATGGTGACTCCTTTCATCCATCCCTTCTCCATTCCGATACTATGGTAGGGAATCAAAAAGAAACCTTTCCTTTTCTCCCAGTTTTCTCCTAAAAGCTTTCTGGCGCTTTTTTCGTCTATAATACTGACCGGCTTTCCGGTCAGCGGCTCCTTCAGGTGATTGCCCGTATCTACCATTCCCTTCAGCGTCGCCGTATTCTGCTGCCATTGAAGCTTTACAGTGGCGGTACGGCTGCACTCCAGTTTTTTCTTCCACAGCCGCCGCAGGATAAAGCGGCAGACCACGGCTGCCAACGCGATTCCCGCTGTCAGAGACGGCCTGAGAATTGCCAGAATTCCTTCGAATACACCTGCAAAACAAAAAGTCACAAAAACAAACAGAATCATATGAAACAAATATTTTCTCCAGTTCTTCTGAAGAAAAACAGAAGTCCCCATCAGCAGCATACTGACAGGATACCATTCCAGACAGCCTCTGCACACGAGGAAACACATGATGCCTGCATTGATCAGACTCCCTGCCCCAAGACGGATTCTGGATACCTGGACGCGTGCCAGACGGACTGTAAGCGCCAGCAGGAGGTATCCTGTCAAAAACTGGTCCAGAAAGAACTGGTCTATGTAAAATTCCAGAAACACAAAACACCCCCGCAGCTGCAGCATACGTACAGTATACTCTACGGGGGGTGTTGATTTTGTCAAATTGATGTATGGTTTTCTGATTTTTTATCGACAGAATTCGACGCCGGAAAATGCTCTGGTCTTACTGCAGTATTTTCAATATTTCCGGCATTTTCCACGCGGAAATCTGTCCCGGAGCGGACGCCTGGACCGCTGCAGCGAAGGTAACAGCCGAACCGGTAAAAGCCCCTGCCAGCCTTGTGATTACGCCGGTTTTTGACATGGACATGGTAATAAAAGGACAGCTCGTGCTTTCTGCTATTTCCAAGGAGGCTTCCATCAGCGCCAGCACATCAGCGCGGTTTTCCGGCATCACAGCCAGCTTTACCATATCTGCCCCAAGCTGCTGCATATTCTTCAGAAGCTTTACCATCTCTCCTGACGAAGGCGTCTTGGCAAAATTATGGTAAGAGCAAAGTGCCAGAGCTCCTGCCTCTTTTACTCTGCGGATCATTTCCTCTGTCCTCTCTTTTCCACGATTGTATTCTAAATCAACCAGATCCGCCTTTTTGCTGTCTGCAGCCAGCAGATTCAGCTCCCGGTACGCTTCCGGAGTAATCTCCCTCTCGCCGCCTTCTTCCCTGGTACGGAAAGTAAAAATAAGAGGAGTATCCTCCCCGAGAGCTCTCCTGATGTGAGACAGCTCCTGAATCAGCTCTTGTCTTCCTCCCTCATAATAATCGGCTCTCCACTCAACCAGATCATGAGGGCATTCTTTGATCTGATCCATCTGCTCCGCAAGCTCCCTTTGATTTTTCCCTGTCAACGGCACGCATATTTTTGGAATTCCATCCCCCAAGGACAGATTTCTGACTTTTATTATATGAAAATTTTTATTCACAACACTTTTCCTCTCTTTTCAGTCCATTTTCAGAATCACCAGCGAATGCTTACGTGCAAGCTCGACACATCTGCTGATAATTCTAAAACGGCTGCGAATAGTAATTTTAAAATACCATATGTAAAGCATCCTTGCAAGGCTTGCCTGCTTTTTCCCTTTATGGTATGGTAGAATATAAGATTTTTATTCTGGTGAAATGTGACAGTTCATCCCGCCTGATCTGTTTTCTGAAGGATGAATTTGTTACGCTGAATCATTACGGAGGAATACACAATGGAATATAATATCACAGGCCGCACACGTCTGGGATGTCTGCTGGGAACACCCGTTTCTCACAGCATCTCTCCTATGATGTACAATGAAACCTTTCGTCTCCTGGGGCTTGATCTGGTATATCTCTGCTTTGACACAAAAGAAGCAGATCTGGGAAGCCTGGTTCGATCCCTGCGGGAGATGAATGTGTTTGGATTTAACCTGACCATGCCGGATAAGGAACGTATCCTGCCCTATCTGGACGACCTTACCCCCGCCGCCCGAATGATCGGAGCCGTCAATACTGTGAAAAATGAAAACGGACGGCTCATCGGACATAATACAGACGGTGTCGGATATATCCGATCTTTGAGGGATTTCAACTGTCCCGTAAAAGGGATCGAAATGACTCTGCTGGGTGCCGGAGGCGCTGCTTCCTCTATTGCCATACAGGCCGCTCTGGACGGTGTTTCTGTTCTGCATATCGTAAACAGAAAGGGCCGGTCCTGGGAGAACGCTCTGCGTCTGGCCGATATCATTAATAAACAGACTTCTTGTAAAGCAGACGTCCTCTCCTTTGACCAGAAGGATCTTCTGCGGGAATGTCTGGCTAAAAGCAGTCTCCTGACAAATGCCACATCCGTGGGCATGGCACCTGACACAAACCATTCCCCTCTGGAGGATTCTTCCTGGCTGCATCCGGGACTTTTTGTCTCAGACGTTATATACAACCCCAGACAGACCCTTCTTTTGCGGGAAGCATCGGGCAGAGGCTGTTCTACGGGAAATGGAATGTATATGCTTTTATATCAGGGAGAAGCTGCTTTTCATTTCTGGACAGGTCTGAATATGCCTGTAGAAGAGATACGGAAAAAATTTTTTACAGAATAAGTACTTCAGAAAAAAAGGGCTGCCATACTTTCCTGGCAGCCCTTTTCTTCCAACATCCTTATTTATTTAGAAAGCAAATTTTACTGAACTCATGTTGCTTCCCTCTGGTGCAGCGGCGGTTACATCCTTTGCCACCTTTCCGGAAGCTGTATCATCGATCTGAAGTACGCTCTGCTGCTGCGCACTCCCATCTACTTGAATTGTCTTAAACTCGACCTGGACTACAACCGTTCCCTCTGCCGGATCCAGTTCTTTTCCGTCTGATACAAAGGTTACGTCATAGAAAAGATACTCCGCATCTTCACTGACACCCAGCTTGGCCTCAGAAGCTCTTTTAGCCTCCTCATATTCCGCGCTGCCGACTTCCAGCTTTTTAACCTTCATTTCCGTATTCTCAGGAAGTTTGGCATCCGTGGATGCCTTTGCGATAATGATTACTTCTCCATTCTCAAACCGGAAATCCGTCTTATATACTGTTTCCTCATCCTTTTCGGTTTCTGTCTCAGATTCTGATTCGGTCTGAACTTCTTCCGTCTGAGCTGCCTCTGTCTCGGGTACTTCTGTTTGAGAAGTCTCTGTCTGCGGCGCTTCTGTCTGAGGAGCTTCCGTCTGCGGCGCTTCTGTCTGAGGAGCCTCTGTCTGCGGCGCTTCTGTCTGAGGAGCTTCCGTCTGCGGCGCTTCTGTCTGAGGAGCCTCCGTCTGCGGCGCTTCTGTCTGAGGAGCCTCCGTCTGCGGTGCTTCCGTCTGCGGCGCTTCTGTCTGCGGCGCAGGTGCTTCTGTCTGCGGCGCAGGTGCTTCCGTCTGCGGCGCTTCTGTCTGGGGCGCAGGTGCTTCCGTCTGAGGAGCTTCTGTCTGCGGCGCAGGTGCTTCCGTCTGAGGCGTTGCCTTTACTTCCTTCGTCTCAGCAGTTTCTGTCACTACTGTCTCGGTCTCTGCAGCAAGGACTGCCTGTCCCTGGAGTAAAAATGCAGTTGTCATAACAAGTACAGCTATTTTTTTCCAATATCTCTTAACCTTCATATTATTCCTCCATCTATAATCTGTCTTCTTCAAACTCTGTCCGCATGTTGTTTCTGCGGCATTTTGTAAGTCTCACCTTGTATTCTGGCTTCATTATATCAATGTCCTTATTTCGTCATCTCTTTCTTATGGTAGTTTTTTCAGATTTTTTAACTATTCTTTATTCTTTACGCGTATTACTCCCTATGTTAATATAGGAGTTAAGGAGGTATAATACTATGATGATATCAACCAAAGGCCGCTATGCCCTGCGCATTATGCTGGATTTGGCTCAGAACAGCCAAAAAGAATGTGTTTCTCTAAAGGAAATAGCCCAGCGTCAGGAAATTTCCGTAAAATATCTGGAGGCTGTCATCTCCTCTCTGAACAGAGCCGGCTTCGTCATCAGCAAAATGGGAAAAGGGGGAGGCTACCGCCTTTCCAGAGAACCGGGGGATTATACGGTTGGAGAGATTCTCCGGACCACCGAAGGAATCCTTGCGCCTGTAACCTGTCTTAAGTGTGAAAAAAATACTTGCTTTCGGGCGGATTCCTGCCTGACCCTTCCCATGTGGAAGGAATTAAATCTGCTTGTAAACCAGTACCTTGATTCTTTAAGTCTGCAGGATCTTCTGACCGGGAATGTGAAGCGGACAAGGAAAGTTGATTCTCCCGTTTCTCCTATTGACATAGTAGGACTTTAGTGATAAGATGCTCAAAACAATATAAGGGAGGCCATTATGAAAAAATACAGATTTGAAACTCTTCAGCTTCATGTGGGACAGGAAAATCCGGACCCTGCCACAGGAGCCAGAGCAGTTCCTATTTACCAGACGACCTCTTACGTCTTTGATGGCTGCGACCACGCTGCAGCCCGTTTTAACCTCACGGATTCCGGAAACATTTACGGACGGCTGACCAATCCTACTCAGGAAGTTTTTGAAGAACGGATCTGCGCTCTGGAAGGCGGAAGCGCTGCTCTTGCTGTGGCTTCCGGCGCGGCGGCCATCGCCTATGCTATTCAGAATATAGCCCGGTGCGGCGATCATATTGTGGCGGCAAATACGATCTACGGCGGTACGTATAATCTTCTGGCCCACACACTTTTAGACTCAGGCATCCATACCACCTTTGTGGATCCGAAAAATCCGGAAAATTTCGCTTCCGCCATCCAGAATAATACAAAAGCCATATTTGTAGAATCCCTGGGAAATCCAAATTCAAATGTAATTGACCTGGAAGCTGTGGCCTTAGTGGCCCACGAACATAATATTCCTCTTATGGTGGACAATACCTTTGCCACCCCTTATTTTCTGCGTCCTATAGAATATGGCGCCGATATTGTGATACACTCCGCTACAAAATTTATTGGAGGACATGGAACGGCTCTGGGCGGCGTTATCATTGAAAGCGGAAAATTTGACTGGAAATCCAGCGGGAAATTTCCCTCTCTCACAGAACCGAATCCCAGTTACCACGGAGTGAGCTTTACTGACGCTGCTGGCCCGGCCGCTTTTGTCGCGAAGATAAGGGCTACTCTGCTCAGAGACACAGGTGCGGCAATCTCCCCCTTTCATGCCTTTCTTCTGCTGCAGGGACTTGAAACGCTTTCTCTTCGGGTTCAGCGTCACGCAGAAAACGCTCTTTTGGCGGCGAAGTATCTTGCCCGTCATCCTAAGGTGATAAAAGTAAATCATCCTGCTCTCCCGGATCATCCGGATCATCATCTGTACAGAAAATACTTTCCGAAAGGCGGAGGCTCCATTTTTACTTTTCAGATTCAGGGCGGAGAAAAAGAGGCAAAGAATTTCATTGATCATTTGGACCTCTTCTCTCTTCTGGCCAATGTAGCGGATGTCAAATCTCTGGTCATTCATCCTGCAAGCACAACCCATGCCCAGCTTACGGATGAAGAACTGCAGAAGCAGGGAATCTATAAAAATACAATTCGTCTCTCCATAGGCACAGAGCATATTGATGATATTACAGAAGATCTGGAGCAGGCATTTTGCCGGACCTTTCCTTGTTCTTCTGGAAAAAGCGGGGTATAATAATTCATAAATAATATCTGATAGAAAGAAGAGGTGTAAAAATGGCTTACTATAAATCCGTAACAGAATTGATCGGTCGTACTCCCCTGCTGGAGCTGACCGCTCTGGAAAAACAGCACAAAGCCTCCGCTAAAATTCTTGCCAAGGTAGAAGGAATGAATCCTGCCGGAAGTATAAAAGACAGGGCAGCTCTTTCTATGATCCTGGATGCGGAGAAAAAAGGAATTTTAAAAGAAGGAAGTGTAATTATAGAGCCTACCAGCGGAAATACCGGCATTGGCCTGGCCTGCGCGGCGGCCGCCAGAGGGTACAGGCTGATGATCGTTATGCCTGACACCATGAGTCAGGAGAGACAGAATATGATGAAAGCATACGGGGCGGAAGTTCTTCTTTCAAAAGGCTCCGAAGGAATGAGCGGCGCAATCAAAAAAGCCGAAGATCTTGCAAATGAGATTCCTGGCGCATGGATCGCCGGACAGTTCGTAAATCCCGCCAATCCCCAAATCCATTACGAGACTACAGGTCCTGAAATCTGGGAGGATACTCAGGGAGAAGTAGACATTTTTGTGGCCGGTGTGGGTACAGGCGGAACCATCACAGGTGCAGGCTCTTTTCTTAAAGAAAAGAATCCGCAGATCCGTATTATCGCTGTAGAGCCGGCAGATTCTCCCGTACTGTCTAAGGGCATTTCCGGCCCTCACAAAATTCAGGGAATCGGAGCCGGATTTGTTCCTGAAATTTTAAAGAAAGAGATTCTCGATGAAATCATAACTGTAGAAAATGAGGATGCCTTCCGGACAGGCAAGGAAATCGCCCGCAAAGAGGGACTTCTCACTGGAATCTCCGCCGGAGCAGCCGTATACGCCGCCCTTTCCCTTGCGAAGCGTCCCGAAAACGCCGGCAAAACCATTGTAGTTATCCTTCCCGACAATGGGGATCGCTATCTCTCCACTCCTATGTTTCAGGATTAACAATAGAAGGTACGTTTCACGAACTTTCTCAGCTTCCTCAAAGGGATTTCATTTTCCGGAGAAAAATCTTCGGACATGAAATCCCATATTTTTTATCACAAAATGCCAGACCTGAACCTTCTCTTGCAGAATAAAGAAAAACAAAAAAGCACCGGCTCCTCAAAACCAGTGCTTCCTCATGAGACATCGGGGATTCGAACCCCGGACAACTTGATTAAAAGTCAAGTGCTCTACCGACTGAGCTAATATCCCATCTGTCTGCTTTTTTGCATAAACAGCATGCCCAGAGCCGGAATAGAACCAGCGACACGAGGATTTTCAGTCCTCT